>JAJYHH010000038.1 GCA_021784845.1 Pseudomonadota bacterium | reverse complement strand
GGGCGGTCAACGGCCACAAGGCAGGCGAGCGCCAGACGCCGCTTCTGCCCCTGCGACATGTGCCGGGCCGGCCGCTCGGCCGCTCCGGCGAGACCCACTCGCCCCAGGGCCGACCGCACCGTCTTTGTGTCGCAATCCGCGCCTCCGTGCATGCGCGCATAAGTCCACACGTTTTCGGCTGCGGTCAGTTCATCGCGCAAGCCGTTCAGGTGACCCAGATAGGCCAGCACCGCATAGAAATCGTCACCCAGATCACTGATGCGCTCGCCCCGCCAGCGGATATCCCCGCGCACCGGTTGCCCCAGCCCGCACAGCGCGCGCAGCAAAGTGGTCTTGCCGTGACCATTGGGACCCTGGATGTGCAAGGCTTCGCCCGCGTGCAGCTCGAACGAGACGCCCCCGAAGAGCACACGGTCGGCGCGGGCGCAACTGAGCGCCCGCACCGAAAACAGAGGCTCAGGCATGCGGCACCGGAGAAGCGGGTGCGGCCGGGGATGCCGGTACAGTCGGTCCGAAGAGTTGTGCGCGCACCTTGCCGATCGCGCCCTCGACACCCGCACGGGCCTTGCTGCCCGGCGGCAGTTCGCCTTGCAGCCGGGTCCAGTAACGCAGAGTCACCTTCAGGTGCCCCTTGTGGTAGGCGGCCAATCCGAGAAACCACAGGGCATCCTGCTGACGCGGATCGCGTGCATACAGTTTCCGGTACAGATGATCCACAAGACCGGTCGTCTGCGTCGGATTGGCGGCATAGAGAAGCCACGCATAATTGGTCAACACATCGAGATTGTCGGGTGCGAGCCTGTAGGCTTTGCCATAGGCGACACGCGCGCCATTCATGTTGCCAAGCACGATGTTCGCGCGCGCCAGTTCGATCCAGCCGTTGGTGTCGTCGGGGTGATATTTAAGGTGCCGCTTTAGCTTGTTCACCATGCTAAGCACCATCGGTGGCATGCCATGGAGGCCTTGCACCCGACCCTTCGCGTTCAGGTGCGCAAAGGTGATGAGCGCCGGACGGTTCTGCCAGTAATCCAGACCACCGGCAAGCACCGCCAGAAGCGCCGTAATGGCCACGATCCCCAGCACACGGTGGCGCAACCGCAACGTGCCCCCCATTGTGCCGCTCGCGGCCAGGTGATCGAGTCGCTGGACCGCCTGCGCAAGCTCGTACTCGAGCCGCTTGCGCTCGTCGATGGCCACCGTTTCGTCCAGACGGCCTTCGTGGCGATCCTGGTCCAGTTCACGGATCTGCTTTAACAGTTCATCCCGGCTGTACGCAAGGGCCATCCCCTCCTCGCCGGCTGCCTGACCCTCCTTGACCGGGCGCGTCAAAAACCAGCCGACGAGCACAACCAGCAAGACGGCTAAAATCACAATGATGTGCATACCTACTCCGAGCGCGTAAGGGCATCAATCCGCGCCTGTTCGGCGGGCGCCAGGGGGGGCACCGGCGGTGGTGCGGGCGCGCGGGAACGTCTGCGAATGACAACAAAGGCCACCCCTCCAAGCCCCACAAACAGGAGGAACGGAGCAATCCACAGGATCGCCCCCAGGGGATTGAAGGGTGGCTTGAGAAGAATGTAATCGCCGTAGCGTTTGACGAAATAGGCCCGGATCTGCGCGGGTGTCTCGCCCTGCTTGAGCTTTTGGGTAATCAGCTTGCGCATATCCCGCGCCAGCCCGGCCTGCGATACGGCCAGCGACTCGGCCTGGCACACCGTGCAGCGCAAAGTACTCGCGATCTGCCGCTCCTTGCGGTGAAGCGCACTTTCGTGCACGACGGCCGCCTGCGCGACCGACACGGTCAGCAAAAGCCACAGCGCGATCAATCTCCTCATGGCGTCGACAACACCGCACGCGTCGCCCGCGCCCGTCGCTTCCATCCATCGCTTAACGCAAACAGCAGGCCGAACACGCTGATGCCGCCACCAAGCCATATGAAATTCACAAGGGGATTCACAAACAGGTGGATTTCCCACTTCCCATGATGCTGATCCCCGATGTCTACGTAGACATCCCGCAGAAGCGTCGAGTTGACGCTTGGCCGCGTCACCTCCATGGGGTTGCCATCGAACACCCGCTGCTCCGGATGCAGCGTGGCGCCGGTATTGAGAATCGTCAGGCGCCCCTGGACGGCCGTGTAATCAGAGCCCCGCACGTGGCGCACCCCGTCAAACCGGACGTGCTCGTGCGCCAGCACCAGCACGTCGCCTGGCGCCATCATGACGAGCTTGCTGGACTTGAAGAGACCGGAACCAACCAGGCCGACCGCGATGACGAGGATCCCGGCGTGCACGATCATGCCGCCGTAATGGCGACGGTTGCCGGTTACGACCTTCACGAAAGCCGTGGGCAGGCTCTCGCGCTGCGCCAGTCGCCGCTGCGCCACCGCCCGCCAGACGTTGCTCAGAATGGTGGCTGCGACGAACGTCACCGCGGCAACCGCCACAGGGGCCGTCCACGACACCGGCCACCAGCGCCACGCCAGCAGACCTCCTGCCGCAACACCCAGCGCAAGCGGCAGGACGACACGCCCCTTGAGCCGGTCCAGATTGGCCTTGCGCCAGGACACGAGCGGACCAAGGCCCATGACCACGAGCATGATCAAAAAGATCGGCACCATGACCAGATCGAAATACGGCGGGCCCACGCTGATACGTGCGCCGGAGAGGGCCTGCAGAAAGAGAGGATACAGTGTTCCCAGCAGGACACAGGCTGCCGCCACCGTAAAGATGATGTTGTTCCAGACGAACAGCGACTCGCGGGACATGGGCGAAACGAAATATTCCTCGGCCTGCTGATAACCACCCTTGGCCAGGAAGACTCCAAACGCCAGAATCAGCACGACGACCATGAAGGTCAACAGGTAGATGCCCTGTCCCGGGGCCGCCGCAAACGCGTGAACGGAGGCCAGCACGCCGGACCGCACCAGGAAGGTGCCAAGCAGCGACAGGGCGAACGTCGTGATGATCAGGAAGATGTTCCAGGTGTGCAGCATGCGCCGACGCTCCTGGACCGAGATGGAATGGATCAGCGCCGTACCCATCAGCCACGGCATGAACGAGGCATTTTCGACTGGATCCCAGCCCCAGTATCCACCCCATCCCAGGACGTAATAGGACCACCAGGCGCCAAAAATGATGCCCGCCGTGAGGAAGCCCCAGGCGACCAGCGACCACCGCCGGATGTGCCCGACCCACAGCTCACTCTTCCAGTTCGTCAGCAACGCCGCCATCGCAAACGAAAACGGCACCGAAAACCCGACATACCCCAGATACAGCATCGGCGGATGAATGACCATCCCGGGATCCTGCAGCAGCGGATTCAGGTTGGCGCCCTGCGGGGGGATTGGATAGAGCCGCACGAAGGGACTCGACATGAACAGGGACAGACCGAAAAAGCCGGCGACCAGGGCCGCCTGAACGGCCATGATCGTCACGATGCGATCCGGATAATGGCGGCGGCCATGATAGGCAACGGCCGCGGAATAGCCCGTCAGTATCCAGATCCACAGATAGAGCGATCCACGGTGGCCGCCCCAGAGCGCTGCCACCTTGTAAAAGAGCGGCAGGTGCGTATTGGAGTTCAACGCAACATAGAGGACCGAAAAGTTGTTCGTGATAAACGCATTGACAATAGTCAATGCGCCAATCGTCGTCAGAAGGAACACGATCATGGCGCCGTTGACCGTGATGACGCGCAGCCCCTCATTTTTCAGGTAACGCGCCGCAAATGGCGCCAGTGCCTGCGCTATTGCAACAAAAAAAGCGAGATAAGCGGCAAAATGCCCGAGCTCGATCAGATTAAACGAAATACCTGACAACATGGTGAGGCCCCCGATCGCCGCTTAGCGCAAAGTCGAAAAAATGCGGAAGGTCAATGCCGCTATTCGGTCCAGCAGGTTATCGCAAAGCGCGGAGCGTGTATAGTATGCGGCCACGGTGGCGATATCGACAGAAACGGTGCGCAGACGTGTGCGTAACTTGTTACGATGTGTTCGACACTGGCCACCTTCCTTATGCTTTCTGCGGATTGATTACAGATTGAACATCAACACACAAAACACCCAAAGCCCCGGCCCCGGAGCCGCGCTCTCACGACGGTTCGCGGCCGACATCTATGATGCCCTGCTGCTTGTCACAGTGTGGATGGTTGCCATGACACCGATCGCCCTGTATGTGGTTGGCGCTCTCAAGGACCCGGCCGCCATGCGGGTCATCGGTCACATATCCCTCGCCGGCATGTTCCTTGGCTACTTCGTGCACTACAGCGCCAAGGACGGCCAGACACTGGGGATGCAGGCCTGGCGGCTGCGTGTGGTCACCACCACAGGTGCCAGGCTAAGCCGGGGGCGTGCCCTGGCGCGCACACTGCTCGCGACGGCGTGGCTTACGGCCCTCGTGACCGGGTGCGAGCAGTGGTTCAGTGGACACCACATGCTTGCCGTGCCGCTGCTCGCCATCTTTTGCGCGGCCTATTTCTGGATGCTGGCCAATCGGCCGGAGCAGGCCCTCCACGATACGCTGGCCGGCACTAAGGTTCTGTTCGTTCCGCGGCCTACCCGGCGCGCCGCAACAGCCACAGACTCAGAACGATCAGCATCAGAGTCGGCACCATCGCCCCCAGCGGGGCCGGAAAGTGGTAAAGCAGACTGAGGTCGCCAAAACCCCGATTGACCACGTAGAAAATCAGACCCAGGACGACAGCCAGGAAAAGGCGGAAACCGAGCCCCCCGTGCCGCGGGTTGCGAAAGACGAACGGCACGGCCAGCAGCACCATCGCGGCGGTGGTGATCGGCGCGAGCAGCTTGTACCACAAGACAAGCTCATAACGCGCGGTATCCTGATGATTGCGGCGCAGATGGTTTATGTACCGGAACAGATTGAAAACAGACAGCGCATGAGGATCGACGGCAAACACCGACAGCAGGCTCGGCGCGACCCCGTCCCAGTATCCATGGCGGCTTTTGTGCACGACGAGACGGCCCTTGAGAAATCGCGTCTCGGCCACCCCATTCAAGACCCAGCGGCCCTGCACGTAGCGGCCGCTCAGGGCTGACAGTTCGCGGCTAAGACGTCCTCCCCGAAAACGGTAGACCCTCAACTGCAATATGGTGAGATCGGGCAGGACATCGCCGATGTTGACGAAACTGCGGCCCTCTCGCAGCCAGAACCCCTGGGTTCCGCCCAGCGCGGCATTCAGACCGGCCACCTTGGCCTCCTCGGCGCGCGCCAATGATGCCGCCTTCGGCCCCACCATGTCACCAAAAGCGGCCGCAAGCAGAGCCAGCACAAGCGCCGCGCGCAGCGCGGCATAGGCAATCTGCAGGACCGAGACGCCGGCGGCACGCAGTGCCGTCAGCTCGCCGTCGATCGCAAGCGATGACAGACCCAGTGTCGCGCCGACCAGCGCGGACATGGGAAACAGCGTGGAGATCTTGCCCGGCAGGCTGAGCGCCAGCATCGCCAGTACCTGGTACAGGCTGCCGCTCTGGCTTATGTGCCCAAGCTTGGTGACCAGGTCGAAAAACAGGAAAAGGCCGACAAAGAGGCTCAATACGAGCCCTGTGCTGATCACAAGGCGCCGGGCTATGTACCGGTAGATGATCTTCATGGCCGCCGGAACGTGATGGGCAGCAGGGATTGTCCGTGCACGCGGCGCACAAAAAGATAGGCCGCCAAAATCGCAAACAGCGCATGCACCCACCACAAGCCAACATCCGGCGCAATCTGTCCGCGCGCAAGCAGCGCGTGCGCGATGCTCAACAGATTGGCGTACGCAAAATACGTGAGCACGGCCGCAAAGAGCGGCGCAAACGCGCCGCGGCGCGAATCCGTGTAGGCAAATACCAGCGCAAGCGGCGCCAGAATGAACAAAGACAGCGGTTGGGCCAGCCGCCACTGCCACTCGGCGATGGCCCGCGGCCTGCGGGAGCGCAGCAATGTGAGCGTTGGCACCTCGTCATGAGTGAGAGTCGTGATCCTGGCGAAGCGGTGATGACGAACACGCAGGGCGTACATGCGGTAGCGCAGGATGCGGAAATCGGCCTGACCGGGCATGCCCTGATAACGGCGGCCCTTGAGCAGCACGAGAAAATGCGCCCCCGTGCGCGGGTTTTTGTACTCATAGCCGCGCTTGGCGACCAGCACACCGCTTTTGCCGAATTCGGTGGCGCTGACGAAGATATCGTGCAACCGGCCCCCTGGCCCGACCTTCTGCACATAGAAGATCGCGCGGCCGTTATGGGTGTGGTTGAACCGGCCCGGTATGATCCCGGCCGCATAGGCGGACGTGTTTTCCACCTTGACCTTATGCAACAAAAGCGCCGCCATGGGCGCCAGATAAAAAGCGATGGCCCCCACCACCGCCGCCACGGCGGCAGTCCACAGATAGGTGGGCCGCAGGAGTTGACCCAGACCGATCCCGCAGGCGGCCAGCACGGTGATCTCGTTGTCCCGGTACCAGCGGGCGACCGCCAGCAGCAGGCCAACGAAAACCGTCAACGGCAGAATCATGGCCAGGTTCTTCAGCAGTTCCAGGCCGAGCAGTATGAAGACGATGTGCGCGGGAAACTGGCCATTGGCCGCCTCGCTCAGAAGCTTGACGAGGCTGACCACCACATAGAGGCTCAGGAACGTCAATGTGACGAGCAGCGTGGTCTGGGTGGCCTCGCGATAGAATGCCCGGTGAATGATCACGGCTTTTGCTGGCGGCGCAAGCAGTTTATGATGGGGTTTTCGGTGCGCCCGCGCACCGCCCATCCGTCAAACCTGGCATGCGAGATCCCCTGACCTATGGAATGCACATTCACACACGAAGCCCCTGAAACGCTGGCCGCCGAATGTCTCGTCGTCGCTGTCCATGAAAACCGCGAACTCTCCGGCGCGGCGCTGGCCCTCGACAAAATCCTAAACGGCGAAATCGCCGCCATTGTGCAACGGGGCGATATCGAAGGCAAACTCGGCCAGACATTGACACTGATGCAACCCGCCGGACGGCCGATCGTGCGCGTGGTGCTGGTGGGTGGTGGCGTCGCCGGCCAACTGAAAGCGACGCAGTTTCATGAACTGGTGGCCCGCGGGGCCCAGGCCGCCGCCGATCTGCACGTGCAGTCCTTCACGAGTTATCTCACTGAAGTCGCCGTGCTCGACCGGGATGCCGCCTGGCGGCTCGAACACGCCGTCATCGCCACCCATGAGACCCTGTACCGGTTCGATCGGCTAAAGACCCGGGGTGTGCGCGGGCCAGGGCCGGCCAACTGCCTGCTGGGACTGCGCGAGATCGCGCCTGATGCCGCACGGGAAGCACTGACCACCGGCCAGGCGACCGCACAGGCCATGACGCTGGCGAGGAATCTTGGCAATCTGCCGGGAAACTTGTGCACGCCTTCGTATCTCGCCGACGAAGCGCACACGCTCGCGGGGCGGCATGGTCTGACCGTGAAGGTCCTGGAAGAGGCCGACATGGAGGCCCTCGGCATGGGCGCGCTGCTCGCCGTGGCGCGGGGCACACACGAACCCGCCAAGCTCATCATTCTCGAGTACCAGGGCCGCACAGGTGCCGCACCCATCGTACTGATCGGCAAGGGCGTCACTTTCGATTCGGGCGGCATCTCGCTGAAACCGCCCGCCAACATGGACGAAATGAAATTTGACATGTCCGGCGCGGCCGCCGTCCTGGCAACCGTGCAGGCCGTGGCCGAACTGAAGCTCCCCATCAACCTGGTGGCCCTGATTCCGACGACCGAAAACATGCCCGGCGGCAGCGCCATCAAACCCGGCGACATAGTCACCAGCATGTCCGGGCAGACCATCGAGATCCTGAATACCGACGCGGAAGGACGGCTCATCCTGTGCGATGCGCTCACCTATGCCGAACGCTACAAGCCGGCTGCGGTCATCGATCTGGCCACCCTGACCGGTGCCTGCGTGATCGCCCTCGGCGGACACGCAGCGGGCCTCATGGGCAATGACGAGGCACTAATCGACGAGCTCAGAAAGGCGGGCGATGTGGCCGCCGATCGCGCCTGGCCGCTGCCGCTGTGGGAGGATTACCAAAAGCAGCTCGACTCGAATTTCGCCGACATCGCCAATGTCGGGGGGCGCGAAGCCGGCACCATCACGGCTGCCTGTTTTCTGTCGCGCTTCGCCAAGACATACACCTGGGCCCATCTCGACATCGCGGGCGTGGCGTACAAGACCGGCAAGGAAAAGGGGTCGAGCGGCCGGCCGGTTTCCCTGCTCGTCGAATTCCTGCGAGGTCGCGCCCGCAACCCATGACCAGGGTGGATTTTTATGTAGGCCAGGAAGGTACCCGCAAGGAACTCCTTGCCTGCCGGCTTGCCGAGATCGCCTACCAGCGCGGACACAAGGTGCTGATCGTTGCGCCGCAAGACCAGCTGGCCGCGCTCGATGACCTGCTGTGGACGTTTGGGGCCGGAACATTCGTGCCCCACGGTCCGTACGGACAAGACGAGCCGGTGCAGCTTGCGCCCACGGAGCCCGAAAACGGAGACGTCCTGATCACGCTCTCGCCCGAACTACCGCAGCATGCCGAAGGTTTCACCCGCGTCGTGGAGATTGTCGGCGGCTCGGAGGCCGAGAAGTCGGCCGCGCGGCCACGCTTTCGCTATTATCGGGAAAAAGGCATGATGCCCACGGTCCATACCCTGCCATGAACAGATCCGACACGCTCGGTGACATCCTGACGACACTGAGACGGCTTGCGGCCGAACTGAAGACCGAGCCCGCAGGCCAGGACGGCATACCGGTCCTGACGACGGCGGTCGCCAAGCCCGCGCCTGCCGACACGCGCGCCCGCGCGATCGGTGCCCCCATTCCGACGCTCAGTGCGGTGGTGGCGCGCCCCGAGGGGCAGACGCAGGTCGACGCCTTCGCCGAATCGCAGGCACGCGCGCTGCACGCGCGCATGCGCGCCGACGACACCCTGCGCCGGTTCACCCGTATCTGGCGGGAAAGCGGGCAGCCCGCGCTTGGCCCTGCCATCATGGCCGCACTGGGGCGCGCCCTCACCGAAACACTGCAAAACGACACCGACTCACAGCCATGACCGAGATGACGCAAAACAAGAGTTACGAGCCCGGCAACATCGAAAGCGCGCTGTATGCCGCATGGGAAGCCGCGGGTTATTTCCGGCCCGCAGGCCGGGGCGAAAGCTTCTGCATCATGATTCCGCCGCCGAACGTCACCGGCAGCCTGCACATGGGCCATGCCTTCCAGGACACGATCATGGACGCCCTCGTGCGCTATCAGCGCATGCGGGGATCGCGCACCCTCTGGCAACCGGGTACCGACCATGCGGGGATCGCCACGCAGATGGTGGTTGAACGGCAACTCGAGGCCCAGGGAACGAACCGCTCGGCTCTCGGCCGGGACCGCTTCATCGCGGCCGTCTGGGAGTGGAAGGCCCGCTCCGGCGGCCGCATCAGCGAGCAGTTGCGGCGCATGGGCGCATCGGTCGACTGGTCGCGCGAACGCTTCACGCTCGACGAAGGACTGTCGGATGCAGTACGCGAAGTGTTCGTCCGTCTTTACGAGGAAGATCTCATTTATCGCGGGAAACGCCTCGTCAACTGGGATCCCTCGCTCGAAACAGCGGTTTCCGATCTCGAGGTGGTGGCCGAAGAGGAAGAAGGTTTCCTCTGGCATATACGCTACCCGACGGTCGACGGCCAGGATGCCCTGGTGGTCGCCACCACGCGCCCCGAAACCCTGCTCGGCGACGAGGCGGTTGCCGTGCATCCCGAGGATGCGCGCTATCGCCACCTGATCGGCCGCCAACTAATCCTGCCACTTGCCGGACGCACCATTCCGGTCATCGCCGATGACTATGTCGACCCCGCCTTTGGCTCGGGTGTCGTGAAAATCACACCCGCGCACGACTTCAACGACTACGAGGTCGGGCTGCGCCACAATCTGCCGCTCACCAACATTCTCGACAAGACCGCGCATATTGAGCTGCCAGGCTCGCCGTACCACGGACTGAGCCGCGAGGCCGCGCGCGAGCGCGTGCTGGCCGATCTGCAGGCGCAGGGCCTGCTCGTGAAGACGGACGCCCATCGCCTGAAGGTGCCGCGGGGCGAGCGCTCCGGGACGGTCATCGAGCCGTGGCTTACGGATCAATGGTACGTGCGCACCGCACCGCTGGCCGGGCCCGCGGTCGAAGCGGTCGAGACGGGAGCCGTGCGTTTCGTGCCAGACAACTGGGCGAAGACCTACTTCGAATGGATGCGCAACATCAAGGACTGGTGCATATCGCGGCAGATCTGGTGGGGCCACCGGATTCCGGCGTGGTATGACAGCGCGGGGAACGTCTACGTGGCACGCAGCGAAGAGGAAGCACGCACGCGCTTCACGCTGCGCCCGGACACCGTCCTTACACAAGACCCCGATGTCCTCGATACATGGTTTTCGTCGGCCCTCTGGCCGTTTTCGACACTCGGCTTCCCTGAATCCACGGAAGATCTTGCGACCTTCTACCCGACGAGCGTCCTCGTAACCGGCTTTGACATCATCTTTTTCTGGGTCGCGCGGATGATCATGATGGGCCTGAAGTTCACGGGACAGGTGCCTTTCCGCGAGGTCTATGTGCACGGCCTCGTGCTCGACGCCAAAGGCCAGAAGATGTCGAAGTCGCGCGGCAACGTCCTCGATCCCATTGATCTCATCGACGGGATCAGCCTGCCCGCCCTGCTCGAAAAGCGCACGAGCGGCCTTATGCAGCCGGCCAAGGCCCAGGAGATCCGCGCAAGCACCGAACGGGAATTCCCTGACGGCATCCCGGCCTTCGGCACCGATGCGCTGCGCTTTACCTTTGCAAGCCTCGCCACGCAGGGCCGCAACATCAACTTCGACCTTGGACGCATACAGGGCTACCGCAATTTCTGCAACAAATTGTGGAATGCGGCCCGCTTTGTCCTCATGAACACGGAAAACGCCGACTGCGGCCTGACTGGTGAAGAGGTTGTCCTCGACGTCGGTGACCGCTGGATCATCAGCCGTCTGCAGGAGACCGAACGCGACGTCATCCGCGCCTTCGCCGATTACCGCTTCGACCTGGCCGCTCAAAGCGCCTACACCTTCGTCTGGGATGACTATTGCAGCTGGTATCTTGAATGGTCAAAGACCGCCCTTCAGGAGGCCGGCGAAGCCAAGGCCCGCGGCACCCGGCAGACCCTGGTGCGCGTGCTTGAGACCACGCTGCGCCTGCTGCATCCGCTGATTCCCTTCATCACCGAAGCCCTGTGGCTCAAAATCGCGCCACGGGCCGGCGCAACCGGGCCAAGCATCATGCTTGCGCCCTTCCCGCAGCCCGACCTGTCGCGCATCGATGAAAGTGCCGTAATCCGGATGACGGGCCTCATGGGCGCCATCGATGCCGTGCGCAACATTCGCGGCGAAATGAACATTGCACCCGGCCAGAGAGTGCCACTGGTGATCGAGGGCGCGCACGCCGATCGCGCATTCATCGAAGAGAACGGCCGCGTACTCATGCAGCTTGCCCGTCTGTCGACTCTGACGATACTGGAACCGGGACAGGAAGCGCCCAGGGCGGCGGTGGGACTGGTGGGGTCCTGGAAAGTCCTCGTGCCTCTGAAGGGCCTGATCGACAAGGAAGCCGAAACCAGGCGCCTGGGCAAGGAAATCACCAAACTCCACAACGAAATCGAACGGGCGCGCAGCAAACTGTCACGTCCGGATTTCGTGGCCCGCGCACCCAGGGCTGTGGTCGAGGAAGAACAGCGCCGCCTGAGTGATTTCGAAACGCGCCTGCAGGAGCTGGAAGGCCAGCGGCAGCGTGTCGCGGGACTCGACGACTGACAAGACGCCGGTACGGGGGAGATCCTAGAGTTCGCGCGCCAGCACAAGCGCGTCCTCACGGCGGCCGCCGTGACCCGGGTAGTAGTCCTTGCGCACCGCAATCTGATTGAAGCCCAGCTGATCGTACAGGGCGAACGCCGCCTGATTGGAGCAGCGTACCTCAAGAAGAGCCGAACGGGCACTGCGGGCGCGCGCCATATCCAGCAGGTGAGACAACATCCGGCGGCCAAGGCCACGCCGCTGATAGTCTGGATGCACGCAGAGATTCAGTATGTGGCATTCGCCTGCGGCAATGGACATGATGCCGTGCCCGACTGCGCCTGTCTCGCCTTCGAGCAGCTTGCAGACGTACCCGACGCGCAAACAGTCCCGAAAAATGCCCTCCGTCCACGGGAAGGGATAGGCGGCCCGCTCCACGCGCATAACGTCTGCCAGATCGCCAAGACACATGAGGCGCAGCCGGAAATGGCCGGGCGCATCCCGCGCCACGGATGCCGTGGGATCGCGCCAGCTACTCATGGCTCACCAGGGCACGCGCGCGCTTCAGATCGTCCCAGGCATGACGCTTGTCCGCAGGCGAGCGAAGCAGATAGGCCGGATGGTAGGTGACAACCAGTGGAATCCCCAGATAGCGGTGCACCATGCCACGCAGACTGCCAAGCGGCGCGGCCGTACCGAGCAGGCTCTGGGCCGCGACGCGACCGAGCGCCACCACGACCTTGGGCTCGACCAGGGCAATCTGCCGCTGCAGATAAGGCATGCAGTGCTGTACCTCCTCCGCCGCAGGATCCCGATTGCCCGGCGGGCGGCACTTGAGCACGTTGGCGATGTAGACTTCTTCCCGCACCAGAGACAGCGCTTTCAGCATCGCACCGAGAAGCTGCCCCGCGCGTCCGACGAACGGTTCGCCCTCCCGGTCTTCATCCGCGCCCGGCGCCTCCCCGACAAAAAACCAGCGGGCGGCG
>JAJYHH010000047.1 GCA_021784845.1 Pseudomonadota bacterium | reverse complement strand
CGACCTGGCCTGCAACACCCAGCATCAGAACACCGACGGCCAGATAGACCGCCCACGTGAACAGGCCACCGTTTGCCACCACAAGCGAAATGGTCACCGTGGCCATGGCCGAGGGCGTGATGTTTGCGAGCGTGTGGCCGAGGATATCCAGGAAAGAGAGGCGGCTTGCGGTGAGTGCGCGATCAGGTGGGCCATTCATCGCCCCCATTGTAATGGCTGGCGCCGACGGGGGCGAGGGTAGGCGCCGGCATCACGCGCAGGCCAGGCGAGGGCAGAGGCCGGAGTCGCGCAAAGTGGCCGGTCACCACCTGGTCCAATCAGCAAGCCCATGACAGCTCCCGACTGATGCCCATCTAGTGATCTGCCACGACCTGGGCCTCCCGATTGAAGGAACGCCTCGGGCACCGTCCATAAAACGGATCGCGGTAGTGGCGCGAGCTACGCGGGCTCGTCAGCTATTGACAGCAGTTTACGGCCTTGCCCCTTGACCGGGCTGGCAGAGGGATTTCCATCTCGAGGCAGGTGCGCCCTGCGGGACGAAAAAAAGCGCCGGCGTTGTCGCCGGCGCCATCCAGGCCTAACTGCCTGTCTGCGCAAGAGGCTGCGCCCGCGAGGGCGCGAGCCACGCGCGTAGACCGCTTAGCTGTGCGTGGCGGGATGCATGACGGGATGATGCATGGCGACGTAGTCGCGGTGCAGGTCAAAGCGGGCACGATGAATCGCCAGCACATCACGGTGGATGGCTGCGTTGTCCACGGCGATGTTATGACGCGCCTGCGCGGCAAGCTTCGGCTTGTGCTGATGGAGGGCGACATAGAGGACATGGCGGGCATGGGCGCGCGCCACAACGGCCTTGTGAAGGTCTACCCGGGCAGCGGCCAGGGCGGCGCGATCGGCGCGGATGTTGTGGGTTGCGGCAAACGCCGGAGCGACGGTGGCAACCGCAAGCCCGGCCGCCAGAAGAAGAGTCTTGATGGACATGAAGGTTTCCTTCGAGAGCAAAATGGGAACATTCCCACTGCCCTTCTAGAGCAAGACGCGTGCCAGGATGGAAAATGGCGTAGAACAAGGCTGTTTGCCTCGCGACCGCCGGACAGGGAAGTGCAATGGCTCCACAATTTGGAGCTTCCCCGAAAATGTGTTGGAGCATGCGGCAACACCGCGCGAGAAGACGTGCGTCCGGCGGAGAACAGATCCAGGGCCGCCCTGACGCGGGCACCCGGGACACCCCCGGGGCGTCGTGACCGGCCAGACCGTCAGGGGCGCTTCCTCGCCAGGGCCTGCAATACCTCTTTGATGGCCACCTGCTGATCGACCGGCAAGGCCATCCAGAGGCGGCCGACGCCCGCGGCCTCGGCACTGAGGCTGCTGTCTGGCATGTCATAGGCGGCAGCCGCCTCGCGCACTCCCGCCTCCACGGCGCCCCGCCCGAAAAGCAGCCATTCGGGATTGACCGCGAGCACGGACGCCAGATCGAGAAGATTGCGCGGACGCTGGACACGGCCCGCCTCGATGAACTGGACGGCCTGCGGCCGCAGGCCCGTGCGGCGCGCAAGCTCCGACTGCGAAAGCCCCAGGCGTTCGCGGGCGTAGCGAAGACGTTGGGCAAGAGTTTCCATACGAAAGGAGTGTAACAGACACGAGCGATGGCGGCAGAAACGGCCCTTCGCGGGATCCTTAAATCCGGGTGGTTGCCATGACACTTGTAGATACAATACAATTGGTTGCCATGGATAGAGACGGACGCTCCGTCCTGGCCGTGAATGTCCGCACTGCCCGCCGGCTGCGCGGACTGACTCAGGAAGATCTTGCCGCACTAAGCGGGATCAACCGGGCCTATCTGAGCGAAATCGAACATCGGAAGCGCAACATCGGACTGGACTGCCTGACGCAGCTGGCAAGGGCGCTGCGCATGCCTCTTGCCGACCTGTTGCGGGAATCGAGACCATGAGTCCCGGGCGACACGCGGCGCGGACGCGAGCGAGCCGCAACGATCACGATTCTACCCGTAAGGAAACACAAGGCCCGCGCAACGAAACAGGGAACCCGCCTGGTGGCGCCCGGGCCGCCCCACCGCCTGTCCGGGCGGTGCGGCCCGGACAGGACCGCTCTTAGCGACCCTTGGCGGCGATTTCCTCAAGACGCGGAGCACGGACGATCTGCCCGTTTAACCCCGCTTCCTTTGCCGAGCCGCCATAGGCGACCGTCATCAGCTGGCTATAGTATGTCACCGGCATGTTGAACTTGGTGCCATAGCGCTTGTTGATCTGCCCCTGATAAATCTCGACATTCATCTGGCAGACGGGGCAGGGCGTAACGATCATTTCCGCGCCGTAGTCGTAAGCCGATTCCACGATCTTCTTGATCTGCGCCTGACTCTTCTCCGGTTCCGAGAAGGCCAGCGCTCCGCCGCAGCAGGTCACCTTCTGATCATAGTTCTCGACGGGCTCGGCACCCACGATCTCGACAAGATGGTCGAGATACTTGGGATTCTCGAAGGACTCCCCGGCGATACCGAAAGGCCGGTTCGTCTGGCAGCCGACGTAGCCCGCGATCTTCATGCCCTCGAGCGGCTTGACCACGGGCTTGCGCAGTTCGTCATAACCGAGGTCCTCGATCAGTACCTCGACCATGTGGCGCACCTGCTGCTCACCTTTGTAGACCA
>JAJYHH010000006.1:6559-13040 GCA_021784845.1 Pseudomonadota bacterium | reverse complement strand
TGATCGGCGACGACATCGAGGCGGTCTGCAAACGCGCCACCGCGCGTTTCGGGCGCCCTGTGGTGCCCGTGAACGCGCCGGGCTTTGCGGGCAGCAAGAATCTCGGCAACAAGCTCGCGGGCCAGGCGCTGCTCGATCACGTCATCGGCACCGCCGAACCCGCCTGCACGACACCTCTCGATGTGACCATCATCGGCGACTACAACGTGGCCGGTGAACTGGCGCATGTGCGCCCGCTTTTTGATGCGCTTGGCATCCGCATTCTGGCCTCGGTCACCGGGGACGGGCGTTACCGCGACATCGCCTGCGCCCACCGGGCGCGCGTGACCATGGTGGTCTGCTCGAAGGCCATGATCCATGTGGCGCGGGCGCTAAAGGAACGCTACGGCATCCCCTATTTCGAAGGATCCTTCTATGGCGTGTCGGACATGAGCGACAGCCTGCGGCAGATGAGTCGTTTGCTCATCGGGCGCGGCGCGCCATCTGAGCTTTCCGCCCGGACCGAGGCGCTGATCGCGCGTGAGGAGGCGCGCACCTGGGCGCGGCTTGAACCGTACCGGGCGCGTTTGGCCGGCAAGCGTGTGCTGCTCATCACAGGCGGCGTCAAGTCGTGGTCGGTGGTGGCGGCGCTGCGCGAGATCGGTCTGGAGATCGTCGGCACCAGCGTCAAGAAATCGACCACGGAGGACAAGCGCCGCATCCAGGACATGATGGGCGCCGATGCACCGATGATCGAGGATCTTGCTCCGCGGGAGATGTACCGCCTGCTGAAAGACGGTCACGCCGACATCCTGTTGTCGGGTGGGCGGTCCCAGTTCGTGGCGCTGAAGGCCAAGGTGCCGTGGCTCGACATCAATCAGGAGCGCCATCACGCCTACGCGGGCTACGACGGCATGGTGGAGCTCGTGCGTCAGATCGATCTGGCGGTGATGAGCCCCATATGGGATCAGGTGCGCACGCCGGCACCCTGGGATATGGTCCCCGACAGGCGGGAGGCGAAGGCCAAGGTGCCGTGGCTCGACATCAATCAGGAGCGCCATCACGCCTACGCGGGCTACGACGGTATGGTGGAGCTCGTGCGCCAGATCGATCTGGCGGTGATGAGCCCCATATGGGATCAGGTGCGGGCGCCGGCACCCTGGGACATGGTCCCCGACAGGCGGGAGGCACTCTGATATGGCACGCGTCGTCTCCCCGCGCAAGGCCTGCGCCGTCAATCCGTTGAAGATGAGTCAGACGATGGGCGCTGCGCTCGCCTTTCTGGGGGTCGACCGGTGCCTGCCGCTCTTGCATGGGGCGCAAGGCTGCACGGCGTTCGGGCTGGTGCTGTTTGTGCGTCACTTCCGCGAAGCGATTCCCCTGCAGACGACCGCCATGAGTGAAGTGACGACCATCCTGGGCGGCGTAGACAATCTCGAACAGGCGATCGTCAATATCGTTGACCGGGCGCACCCGCAGATCATCGGCATCTGTTCGACAGGTCTTACGGAGACACAGGGTGAAGACGGCGAGGGCGCCTTGCGTACGATCCGCGCGCGTCATCCGGAGCTCGCCCCGGTGGCCCTCGTCTTCGTTTCCACCCCAGACTACGAAGGGGCCTTCCAGGACGGCTGGCGTCTTGCGGTCACACGCATGATCGAAGAACTGGCCGAGCCCGCCGTACGCCGTCACCCCCGGCGCATCAACATTTTGCCCGGCAGCCACATCACCCCCGGCGATATCGAGGAGTTGCGCGAGATGGTCGAGGCATTCGGCTTTCGTCCACAGGTGCTGCCGGATCTCTCCGGCTCCCTGGACGGGCACGTCCCGGAGGCGTTCTGCCCGACGACCTTAGGCGGAGCGGGGGTTGCGACGATCCGTGCGGCCGGCACGGCGGCCTTTACGCTGGCCATCGGGGAGCAGATGCGCATGCCGGCAGAGGCGCTGGAGCGCAAGGCGGGCGTTCCGTATCACGTCCTGACGCGTCTCACGGGGTTGGGGGCGACAGACGCCCTCATGCAGATCCTGTCTGCGCGCAGCAAGCGGCCCGTGCCCGCCAAATACCGGCGCCAGCGCAGCCAGCTCGTCGATGCGATGCTCGATGGCCATTTCTTTTTCTCCGGCCTGCAGGTGGCTGTGGCCGCCGAGCCGGATCTGCTCTTTGCGCTGGGCGCCTGGCTGGCCGAGATGGGGGCACAAATCACGGCGGCGGTGACGACTGCGGATTCGCCGGTGCTCGCGGATGTGCCGGCCGATGAAGTCCTGATCGGTGATCTCGCCGATCTCGAGGCGCGGGCGGCTCACTGCGATCTGCTCGTGACCCATTCGCATGGCCGGCAAATGGCCGCGCGGATGCGCCGGCCGCTGTGGCGGGTGGGCTTGCCTGTGGCGAGTGGGCTTGCCGCTTTTCGACCGGCTGGGGGCGGCACACCGCGTGTCGGTCGGGTACCGCGGCACGCGTCATCTCATAAGCGAGGTGGCCAACCTGCTGGCCGACCACGAGGATGCGCAAGGTCGCGGTGCGGTCGGAGCCAAAGAACGAGAGCAAGACCAGAGCGCGGCATGTGCCGCGCAGACAGAGGAGGTGAGTCTGTGAAAGTCGCGTTCGCAACGGAAGACCTGCAGCGTGTCGATGCCCATTTCGGGTGGGCCACGAACATCGCCATTTACGAGGTCACGGCCGACAGCCGGGCGTTTGTACACACCCTGCAATTCGGAAAGGGGGAGGAAGACGGCCGCGAAGACAAGCTCGGGCCGCGCCTTGCGGCCATCGCCGGCTGCACCATTGTGTATGTGGCCGCCATCGGCGGTTCAGCGGCCGCGCGTGTCATCGCCCTGAAGGTCCATCCGGTCAAAGTGCCGGAACCGCAGCCGATCGTGGCCATCCTGGACAAGCTGCAGGGCGTGTTGCAAGGGGCGCCGCCGCCCTGGCTGCGGCGGGCGTTACGCCCCAGAGAGCAGCGTGACTTCGAGGACCTAAAACCGCATGTCTGACATCGAGAACGGGGCACTGCCCGAGTCGGCGTTCGTGCGTGAACTGATCGCGCAATGGCGGGCCCAGGACATGCATGGGGCATGGGACAGCAAGAGTGATCTTGAACTGCTTGCCCCCTACATTCTGACGAAGGACAAGCGGCGCGCCATTCCGCTCATGGCCAATCCCGATGCGCATACCGTCTGGCGCCTCGAGATCTTTTATAACGCCGTCGGGCTTTCCATTGCGCGGGTGGGCGGGGTCATGGTTACACCCATGGTGAAGCTGCACGCGGAGGGTTTCGGCCGGGTGATTCTGACCGCAGGGCGCCTCCTCGTGCTGCAAAAACACGTGCGCGACGTGCACCGTTTTGGATTCGGGAGCCTGGAGGCGCTCGCCGCCGACGGGGACGAACAGGTGGCGGCCGGTATCGATATGATCCGCCGGTACCCGGACGTGGCGGCTTTGGGTTGAGAGGAGGGGACACGATGAGGGCTTTGCGGCAAGGGCTTCACCGCGTCGCGGCATGTGCCGGGGTGGCGCGGTGACGGAGTTGACCCTGACGCTGCACCCGCAAGGGCGCCTTTGGCGACCGCAGTTTGTGCAGAGCATCGAGGAGGCGCGTTGTATCGGCTGCGGGCGGTGCATGCGGGCGTGCGGGCGCGATGTGCTGGCCCTGATGGGTGTGGACGAAGAGGGCAACCACGTGGCGGTGACGCTGGGTGACGACGAGGATGGGGAATACGAAAAGAAGATCATGACCGTGGCCCATCCGGAAGACTGCATCGGCTGCGGGGCCTGCGCGCGTCTTTGTCCGAAGAAGTGCCATACGCATGCGGCACGGACCGTGGAGGGCGAGGAGCCATGACAGACAGGACCTATGGACGGCTGATCGATGGCGCGCGCGAGCCGCGCGCGTTGCTGACGATGGCATTGGCCGGTGTGTTGTCGCGCTCAGGGATCGTGGGCCTTGCCCCTGTCGAACTGGAGCATCTGTGCGCGCGCCATTTCCCCGCTGTCAGCCGCGCAGACGCGTCATGCCTGAGCCGGCCGGAAGAGGGGTGCCTCGCGCTGCGCGCCGGGGAATGCGATGACCTGATCGGGTTGCTCCTCGATCACGCAGAGCGCAAGGATGAAGACACGCGTTGGCTCGCGCAGGCGGTGGCCACGGCCTGTCTGCTCGATAATCACCTCTGGCAGGACATGGGACTGCCCAGCCGCGACGTCCTGTCGGCGCTTCTCGAGCGCTATTTCGGGGCGCTCTACCGGAAGAATGCCCGCAACATGAAATGGAAGAAGTTCTTTTACCGCCAGCTCTGCGAGCGCGCCCGCGTGCCGTTGTGCAAGGCCCCCAGTTGCAGCGCCTGTGCGGATTTTTCTGCCTGTTTCGGGCCGGAATGACAGGCCGGCACGTAGCATCGGGAAAGTGACCGGGATATCGAGCGGGACCGGTCAAAGCAGCGTCGCGCCCCCGGTCTGCGCAAGCGCGTAGCCGGCCCATGGGTTTCCGGGCCGCCCCGCGCGGTTCGCAGACGCAGTCACTTGGCCCGCGCGCCCTGACAAAGCCGCGCTCTCCGGGCGAGTGCGGGGCCCGGCCCCAAGCCCGAACGCAACCGGCCTGCAAACCGCCCGCGGGGGAACGCTGCCGCCCGCTATTCGCTATAGGCCCGCTCGCCGTGCTGGCTGATATCGAGGCCCTCGCGTTCCTGTTCCTCGGTCGGACGCAGACCGATGACCAGATCCACCACCTTCAGGATGACGAACGTCATGATCGCATCGTAGGCCGCGACCGCGCCGATGGCGATGGCCTGCTTGCCGATCTGGCCGATGTTGCCCTGCAGCGCGCCCGCCGTGCCACCGATGGCCTTGATGGCAAAGACGCCGGTCAGCAGCAGACCCACGATGCCGCCGATGCCGTGGACACCAAACACGTCGAGCGAGTCGTCGTAACCGAGCAGGTTCTTGACATAGGTGACCGCCCAGAAGCAGGCGATCCCGCCGGCCATGCCGATGACCAGGGCGCCACTGGGATCAACGAAGCCCGAGGCGGGGGTGATGGCCACGGCGCCGGCGACCGCACCGGAGGCCATGCCCAGCACGCTCGGTTTGCCGCGGGCGCTCCACTCGGCGAACATCCAGGTCATGGCCGCGGCGGCCGTGGCGATCTGCGTGGTGGCCATCGCCATGCCGGCCAGGCCGCCGGAGGACACGGCACTGCCGGCATTGAAGCCAAACCAGCCGACCCAGAGGAGGGAAGCGCCGAGGATGGTGAGCACGAGGTTGTGCGGGGCCATCGCCTCGCGCCGGTAGCCGACGCGCCGGCCGACGACGAGCGCGGTCACGAGGCCTGCCACGCCCGAGTTCACTTCGACGACCGTGCCTCCCGCGAAATCGAGGACGCCCAGGTGGGCGAGCCAGCCGCGTGTCGACCAGATCCAGTGGACGATGGGGGCGTAGACGGCAAGCAGCCACAGCGCGCTAAACCAGAGGACAGCGGAGAACTTGATGCGTTCGGCAAACGACCCCGAGATAAGCGCCGGCGTGATGATGGCAAAGGTCAGCTGGAACGACATGTACACGGATTCGGGGATCGCCATCGAGCGGGCCGTTACCGTGTCGCGCCCCATGCCCTGCAGGAAGAGCCGGCCGAGGCCGCCTATGAAGGCATTGCCGCCGGTAAACGACAGGCTGTAGCCGGCGATGTACCAGAGCAGCGTCACAAGGCAGGTTGTGGCAAAACTGTGGGCAAGCGTACTCAGGACGTTCTTGTCGCGGACCATGCCGCCATAGAAGAGGGCAAGCCCCGGTATCGTCATCATGAGCACGAGGACTGTGGATGTCAGCATCCACGCCGTGTCGCCGCGGCTGATGCGGGTGGCCGGCACGGTGGCGGGCCCGGATATCGTGACCGCCGCCGATGCGGGGGTCGGGGTAGCCGTGGCGCCACGACGGGCCGCGTGCGCGGGCAGTGGCATCAACAGCAGCAGCATCAGAGCCAGCGCTGCCACGCCTGCCCCCCGGATGATACCCAACAGATTGCGCATGGCTCCCCCTTTAGAGCGCGTCTTTGCCGGTTTCGCCCGTGCGGATGCGCACGGCCTCTTCCAGATTCAGGACAAAAATCTTGCCATCACCGATCTTGCCGGTGCGGGCGGCGCGGGTGATCGCCTCGATGACCTTGTCGACGAGATCGGTGTCCACCGCGATTTCGAGTTTGACCTTGGGCAGAAAGGCCACGACGTATTCGGCGCCGCGATAGAGTTCGGTGTGGCCCTTTTGCCGCCCGAAGCCTTTCACCTCGGTGACCGTCATGCCCTGCACGCCGATTTCCGACAACGCATCCCGGACGTCTTCGAGCTTGAATGGCTTGATGACGGCGATGACGAGTTTCATGGGAACTGATCTCCTTCGGTTATCTGCCACCGACTGCATTGCCCGATGGCGGCCGCGCCCTTACTTTGAGGGCCATGTGGCAGAAAAATCCTCACAAAGCGCGCCCGGCGATCTTCCCATGCACCAAAAAAGGAC
>JAJYHH010000006.1:0-6032 GCA_021784845.1 Pseudomonadota bacterium | reverse complement strand
TATCACTTCCTCTTCGTTCCCCTGACGCTTGGACTGAGTTTCCTGCTCGCGGCCATGGAGACGGCCTATGTGACTACGGGCCGGGCCATTTACCGGGACATGACGCAGTTCTGGGGCAAGCTCTTCATGATCAATTTCGCGCTCGGTGTGGCGACTGGGCTTACCATGGAGTTTGAGTTCGGCACCAACTGGTCTTTCTATTCCGGCTTTGTCGGCGACATCTTCGGCGCGCCTCTTGCGATCGAGGGGTTGATGGCGTTTTTTCTCGAGTCGACTTTCGTCGGACTCATGGTCTTTGGCTGGGAACGCCTCTCGAAGGGGCAGCATCTGGCGGTGACATGGCTCGTTGCGCTTGGCTCCAATCTGTCGGCGCTCTGGATACTGGTGGGCAACAGTTTCATGCAGGATCCGCGCGGGGCGGTGTTCAATCCCCTCACCATGCGCATGCAGCTGGCGAGTTTTGGCGACCTCATTTTCAGCCCCGATGCCCAATCCAAGTTCGTTCACACCAGCATTGCCGGTTATGTGACGGCCTCCGTGTTCGTGGCCGGCGTGAGCGCGTTTTACATGCGCCGCCACCGCCATATGGATCTGGCCAAGCGATCATTCCGCATGGCGGCGCTCTTTGGCGTGATGTCCACTATCGGCGTCATCACGCTGGGGGATGCCCTGGGGTTCGTGGCCGCGCGCGTGCAGCCGACCAAGCTCGCCGCCATGGAGGCGGTGTGGAAGACGCAAAAGGCGCCGATGCCCTTCAACATGATCGCCTTTCCCGACCAGAGGCGGCAGGTCAATCACGACGCAGTGCGCATACCGGGCCTTTTGTCTTTGCTTGTGACGCACTCTTTCACGGGCACGGTGCCTGGCATCGATGCGCTTGAGCGGCAGGCCGCGCGCAGGATCCGCAACGGCATTCCCGCCGTTCAGGCGCTGCAGGCTTTGGCGAATGACCCGCATGACGTCGCGGCGCAGGCGCAGTTTGCGGCGCACAAGGCCGATGTCGGCTACGGATTTCTCGTGCAGCGTTATGCGCCGAATCTAAACCAGGTGACACCGCAGGAGATCAGGCAGGCGGCGCGCGACACGATTCCGGCGGTGGCGGCGGTATTCTGGGCATTCCGCTCCATGGTGGCGTTCGGGCTGCTGATGCTCGCCTATTTCGTGATGGCGATTCTCTACACCCTGGGCAACACGGTGCAGGACCGGCCGTGGTTTTTGAAGCTTGGCGTCTGGATGATCCCCATTCCCTTTCTGGCCAATGAATGCGGGTGGCTCGTGGCCGAACTGGGCCGGCAGCCGTGGACGGTGTTTGGCATCCTGCCGACGTGGATGAGCGTGTCCGATCACAGCGTGGGCTACATGGTGTTTTCCCTGTGCGGCTTTCTGCTTCTCTATACCACTTTCATCATCATCGAGATGTACCTCATGACGCGGGCGGTCCGCATGGGGCCGGATGCGCACGGTGGCCATTCCGGGCATGGCGCAGGCGCGCAGGAAGCTCATCTGGGAGGCTGATATGGGACTCTTTGGGGGTCTGCAGGTGACGTGGTGGCTGTTGCTTGGCGTGTTGCTGGTCGGTATCGGCGTGATGGTGGGCATGGACATGGGTGTGGGCACCATCCTGCGCTATGTGGGCCGTTCGGATGGGGAGCGGCGCGTGGCCCTGAACATCATCGGGCCCCACTGGGAAGGCAATCAGGTGTGGTTCATTCTGGGCGGGGGCGCCATATTTGCCGCCTTCCCGCTCCTCTATGCCACCGCGTTTTCCGGCTTTTACGTGGTCATGATGGTGCTTTTGTGGACCATGATCGTGCGCCCGCTCGGATTCGAGTACCGCAGCAAGATCGCCGATCCGAAGTGGCGCAATCTCTGGGACTGGAGTCTTTTCGTAAGCGGCGCGGTGCCGATGATCGTTTTCGGCGCGGCCGTGGGCAATCTCTTCTGCGGGGTGCCCTACAGCCTGGAATGGGATATGGCGTCGGTGTACACCGGCAGCTTCCTCAATCTTCTGAATCCCTTTGCGATCAGCACCGGGCTACTGGCGCTCGCCTTGTCGGTGATGATGGGCGGTCTCATGCTTATGCACCGCTCTGAAGGCGCCCTGCGGGAACGCGCACGGCGCGCGGTCGCCTGGGCGAGCATCGCGGCCATCGTGCTCTTTGCCGGCGACGGCGTGTGGGTGCGCGCCCTGAGCGGTTATGAGCTGGTGCAAGGCCCCCGCCCCGGGACGCTGCAGACCCCGCTTGAGCAGATGGTCACCCGGGCCGCGGGCGCCTGGGGCCACAACTTCAGCCTGCATCCTGCGCTCTGGCTTGTGCCGATCGCGGCGTTTCTGGCCCTCCTCAGCGCCTATTTCGCCGCACGCGCCTATCGCGGGGCTCTCGGCTGGTGGTGCGGGGTGATCGCGTGGGCGGGAGTCATCGGCACGGCCGGTGCCGGACTCTTTCCTTTCATGCTGCCCTCGAGCAGCGATCCGTCGGTCAGCCTCACGGTCTGGAATGCCAGCTCGACCCGTTTGACGCTGTTGTGGATGCTGGGCTTTGCGATCGTGTTTGTGCCGCTCATCCTGTGGTATACGAGCTGGGCGTTCTGGGTCATGCGGGGCAAGGTGGGATCTGAGCGGATCGCGCGCGACGAACACGCGTACTGAGGGGGCCCATGAAGACCTTTGGCTATTTCCTGCTCTTTCTGGTGCTGGCTGTCTGTGTCATTTTGCTTGCGGTGGTGCTCGGCGCCCGCGGGGCCTGGTATTTTGCCTGGCTCATTGGCACGCCTCTCATCGTTCTGATCGCGGCGGCCGGCGCGGCGTGGCTGGATACCCACGAAGAGGCCGTCCGGGGCACGGCGGAGCGCGCGGGACGGGTTGATCGGCCCGTCTGACAAAACAGGCGGCGGGGACGGCCTGGCCCGCGAGGGGGCGGACGCAAAGGCAGTCGCCTGGCTGCGCCGCGAAGCCGGGAGCATGCGCGGTCCTTTGCGGCGTACTGCGGCCTTCACGGTGCTGGCCGCCGTCGCCACGGTCGCCCAGGCGTGGTTTCTCGCCGTCCTCCTCGCGGGCTTTGTTTTCCCCCGCCCGGTTGCCCATCCCCCCTGGGTGCATCTGGCTGAATTCCTCCTCGCCGCGCTGGTGCGGGCCTGCGCGGTGATGGCCGCCCGCCACACCAGCGGACAGGCAAGCCTCACGGCACTGTCGGCGCTGCGGATGCGGCTTGTGCACCGCATCCAGGCCCTCGATCCGCTGACGCTGCGCGCCCACGCAAGCGGCGATGCGATGACGCGGCTGGTCGATGGCGTGGAGGCCTGCGGACCGTATCTGGCCCGTTACGTGCCGCAGGCCAGTGCCGCGGCCATCATGCCCCTTGTCCTCGGGCTGTGGATCTTCCGGGCCGACTGGATTGCGGGCCTTGTTCTGGCCTTCAGTGCACCACTCATTCCCGTGTTCATGGTTCTCGTCGGACAAAGCGCCGAGCGCGCCGCGCATGAACGGTTCGCGCAATTGCGGCGGCTCGGTTCCACGTTCATCGAGGCCTTGTCCAACCTGACGGCGCTGCGCGCCCTGGGGGCCGCCGAACGGGTGGCGGACTCGCTGGACGCCGACGGCGAAACCTACCGGCGGCTCACGCTGGAGGTGCTGCGCGTGGCCTTTCTTTCCTCTCTGGTGCTCGAGTTTTTCACAACCGTCAGCATTGCCGTGGTCGCCGTCCTGATCGGCTTTCGTCTGCTTGCGCACGCGCTGCCGTTTCGCGACGGCCTCTTCGTGCTGTTGCTCGCCCCGGAATTCTATCTGCCCCTGCGTGCGCTGGGCAGCCTGCGGCATGCGCGCCTCGAAGCGGTGGCCGCCGCCGCATCCCTGCGGGTGATCGACCAGGAGGCAGAGACCAGGCGGCCTGAAGGCGGCCGGGCGGCGCCTAAAGGGGCGCCTGCGCTTGCCCTGCAGGATGTCACTTTTGTCCGGGACGGACAGGCCATCTTGCGCAAGTGTTCGTGCCGGATCCGTCCTGGACAGGTGACAGCGCTCGTTGGCGCAACCGGCGCGGGCAAGAGCACGATCCTGCAGCTCTTGTGCGGTTTTGCGCGCCCGCAAGAGGGCCGCATCACGGTCGATGGGGTGGATTTGAGCCTGTTCGATGGCGCGCAGTGGCGCGGATGCATCGCCTGGATTCCCCAGCAGCCCTACGTCTTTGCCGGCAGCGCCCGCCACAATCTTGCGCTGGCCGGGCCGGTGGCGGAGGAGGTGCTTGCGCAGGCTTTGGCAGACAGCGGGTTTGACCGGGTGGTGGCGCGCTGGCCGGCGGGACTTGACACGGAACTCGGTGAACACGGGGTCGGGTTGTCGGGCGGTGAACTCCAGCGTCTGGGACTTGCGCGTGCGTGGCTGCGGCAGGAGGCGACCGTGTGGCTCTTCGATGAGGCCACCGCGCATCTCGATGACGCGGCCGCACGGCGGGTCGAGGCGCATGTCCGGCAAGGGGCGCAAGACCGTACGGTGTTGCTCGTGGCGCACCGGATGCAGGTGGCCGAACAGGCGGACTGGGTGATCGTGCTGGATAGTGGCGCCGTCATCGAAGAGGGGCCGCCGCGGGATCTGGCGCGCCGGGGCGGCGCCTACCGGGCGCTGCTCGAGGCGGAGCGGGTATGAGCGGGGCGCGTTCCATCGGCCGGCTGCTTGCGGTCTTGCGCCACGAACGGGCCCGCATGGCGGCGGGTGTGGGTCTTGCGGTGATGGCCGGTCTTGCCGGCGCCGGACTGATGGCGGTATCGGGCTGGTTCATCGCCGCCATGGCGCTCGCGGGTGCCGCCGGCGCGGCCATGAACTATTACACGCCCGCGGCCCTGATCCGTCTGTTTGCCATTGTGCGCAGCGGCGGCCGCTACGGGGAGCGGCTCGCGACCCATGATGCCACCTTGCGGGGACTGACGGAGCTGCGGACGTGGCTGTTGCGCCGGATCATTCCGCTGGCGCCCGCGCGGCTGTCGGCTGTGCGCAGCGCAACCCTTTTTGCGCGGTTGCGCGCCGACGTCGATGCGCTCGAACAGTGGTACCTGGCCGTGCTGGTGCCAGGGGCGGTGGCGCTTGCCGGCGTGTGCGTGGCAAGCATCGCCCTTGTGTGGCTGCTGCCGCTTGCCCTGCTTGCGGTGATACCGGGTCTGCTCGTGGTGGCTTTGCTCATCCCCTACGGCGTGAATGCCGCCGCGCGCGCTGATGCAAGGGCGGCTGCGCGCGCGCAGGAGGAGGTGCGCACACTGTGTGTCGATGCGGTGCGCGGACACGCCGAGCTGCTTATGTGGGGGCAGATCGCGCGGCAGGCCGGGGCGCTCGCCCGTGCCGATGCGGTGTGGGTTGCGCACCGCAGGCGGCTTGCGCGCCGCGAGGCGTTCGCTGCGGCGCTTCCCGGTTTCGTCGCACAGGCGTCGGTGGCGGGCGTGATCGTCTGCGCGTACGCCGCAGACGCGCAGCGACTGGCCCCGGCCCTTCTCGTGATGCTGGTTCTGCTGGTCTTGTCCGCATACGAACTGATCGCTCCCGTGCCCGAGGCCATGGTTCAGGGGCGCGCGGCGCACGATGCGGCCGGTCGTGTGTTTGCCCTGGCAGACCAGCCACCCGCAGTGACCGAACCCGCGCAGTCTGCCGGCATGACGCAGCCGCCCGCCATCCGGTTTGCCGGTGTGCGTCTGCGCTATGCCGAGGACGCGCCCTGGGCGCTAGATGGCGTGGAACTTGCCATCCGGCCCGGCGAGCGCGTGGCGATCGTGGGCCCCTCAGGCGCCGGCAAAACCAGCCTGATCGGTGCGCTGCAGAAATTCTATCCGCTCGGGGAGGGATCGATCGAATTCGGCGGGCAGCCCCTGGCCGCCCTCCGGGGGGACGATGTGCGCCGCCAGATCGCGGTCATAGCGCAGCGCCCGATGATTCTGAACCGCTCGCTGCGGGATAATCTGCTTCTCGCAGCACCCAAGGCCACCACGCAGGAGAGAGCGCGCGCCGTGCAGGCGTCCCAGCTCGAGGCGTTCGTGGCCGGACTGCCCCAAGG
>JAJYHH010000039.1:11289-13093 GCA_021784845.1 Pseudomonadota bacterium | reverse complement strand
CGCCGCATGGGCCGGCAACTTGCCCATCAGGCGACGCACGACGCGTTGACCGGCCTGTACAATCGGGCCTATTTCGAATCGGCGCTGGCGGCCCTTCTCGAGGGCGACACATCCCGCCGCCGCCATGCCCTGGTCTATCTCGATCTCGATCAGTTCAAGATCGTCAACGACACCTGTGGCCACACCGCCGGTGACGACCTGCTTCGCCAGATCGCGGGCCTTCTGCAAAACGGCCTGCGCACGGGCGATACTCTCGCGCGTCTTGGCGGTGACGAGTTCGGCGTGCTGCTGCTCGACTGTCCACTTGAGACCGCAGTCGACATTGCCGAGGCGCTGTGCGAGTGCATCAAGATGCTGCGTTTCGTCTGGGCCGGGAAGACTTTCACGATCGGGGCCAGCATCGGTGTCGTCGCCGTTTCGCCCGATATCCAGGATGCCGGTGAAATCCTCCGCGCCGCCGATCTGTCGTGTTATGTCGCCAAGGACATGGGCCGCAACCGCGTGCACGTCTACCAGCCGAGCGATGCGGTGCTGGCGCAGCGCCAAAACGACATGCGCATGACGACCCTGATCCAGGCGGCCTTGAAAAACAACGATTTCTGCCTTTACCGGCAAAAAATGCTCTGGCTTGCCGACAGTCCGCCGGCCCGTCAGGGCGAGTGCTGGGAGCTGTTGCTGCGCCTCAAGGGACCAAACGGCGACCTCATGCTGCCCGATACGTTCCTGCCGGCGGCCGAGCGCTACGGCCTTGTGCCCGCCATCGACCGCTGGGTCATAGAGCATGCCTTCGCCAGTCTCGCCGTCATCGCGCGCAGCGCCTGTCCGCCAGGCATGGTCTCCATCAATCTGTCCGGCGCCTCGTTCATCGACCCGAGTCTTCTCGACTACATCTGTGCGATGGCAAGCCGCTTTGCCATCGACTTCCATGTGTTGTGCTTTGAGATCACCGAAACGGTCGCGATCAGCAACTGGCCTATCGCAAGCCGCATGATCGCTGACCTGAAACGCCTCGGTGCATCGATCGCGCTCGATGATTTCGGCAGCGGCGTCAGCTCTTTTGGCTATCTGAAAAAACTGCCGGTCGATTTCCTGAAGATCGACGGCAGCTTCGTCCACAAACTGGTCTCCGATCCGCTCGATCGGGCGATGGTGGAGGCCACCAACCGCATAGGCCATCTGCTCGGCATCTTTACCATAGCCGAGTGGGTGGAAGATGAGGCCACCCTCGCGGCCTTGCGGGAAATCGGCGTGGACGGTGCGCAGGGTTTCTACACTGGCGTTCCCGAGCCGCTGCCGGCCTGAGGCCGCCTGCGTTTGAGGCTCCGGCTTCCTCGGGATGGTGCGGCCTGACCCTGCGTTGGGCATAATGAAACCCTGACCGGATGGTGTCGCCCCGGTGTGGACCGGGCCCGCTCGCCACAACACCGATCAAAAGGAGCAGCATGACCGTTTTTCCGTGGCGGGCCCCGCAGGTCCCGGTGCTCGTGCTGCGCGGACTGATTGCGCCGCGACCCTATGCGATCAATCTGCGCCGTTACCGCGACCCCATCCGCCGCGCCATCGCGCTCGCGCGGTCGCGCAAGGTGCTGCTGCTTGCCATCGAGAGCCCCGGCGGCTCACCGGTCGAATCGGATCTCATCGCCACATTCATTCGCACCGAGGCCGAAACGCACGGTGTGCGCGTGATCGCCGTCATCGGTGATGTCGGCGCTTCCGGCGGCTACTGGCTGGCCTGCGCGGGCGACGAGATCGTCGCCAACCGCATGAGCATCGTCGGCTCCATCGGCGTGATCGGGGGAGGCTT
>JAJYHH010000039.1:0-10737 GCA_021784845.1 Pseudomonadota bacterium | reverse complement strand
CCCGTTCGGGTGCTTGCCGGCGCAGGCAGCGGCAAGACCCGCGTGCTGACCCATCGGCTGGCCTGGCTTGTCGCCCAGGGCCACGCGCCGTTTGCGTTCATTGCCGTGACCTTTACCAACAAGGCCGCCACCGAAATGCGGCGGCGGATCGAAGCGCTCCTCCAGGGTCCCGTCAATGGTCTGTGGATCGGCACGTTTCACGGCCTGTCTCACCGGTTTTTGCGAGCCCACTGGCGCGAGGCGCGGCTGCCGGAAGCGTTCACCATCCTCGACAGTGATGACCAGCAGCGGCTGATCAAGCGTCTGATCCGGGAGCAGGGGCTAGACGACTCGCGTTATCCGCCGCGCCAGGCGCAGGCGTTCATCAACGCGCACAAGGATGCCGGGCGGCGCGCGCGGCACGTCACCGCGGCCGTCGATCCCGTAAGCCGCGCCTTCGCCGCCCTGTACGAGTCCTACGAGCGCGTGTGCACCGAGCAGGGGCTTGTCGATTTCGCGGAGCTGCTGCTGCGCACGCTGGAAGTCATGCGCGACGACGCCGGCCTGCGCGCTCATTATCAGCGCCGGTTCCGGCATGTTCTCGTCGATGAGTTCCAGGACACGAATGCCGTTCAATACCAGTGGCTGAAAGCGTTCGGTGGCGGCGGGCATCTCTTTGTGGTGGGCGATGATGATCAGTCGATCTATGGCTGGCGCGGCGCCGAGATCGAAAACATTCTGCGCTTTGAGCGCGATTTCCCCGCCACGCAGACGGTGCGCCTTGAGCAGAACTACCGGTCGACGGGACACATCCTGGCCGCCGCCAACGCCGTCATCACTCACAACGAGCAGCGTCTTGGTAAAACGCTCTGGACGGCGCTCGGGCAGGGCGCGCCGGTGTCGGTGTATGCCGCCTACAGCGGTGTCGACGAAGCGGTCTTCGTCATCGAGCGCATCAAGAAACTCGTAGACGAGGACATGCGGCCGAGTGATTGCGCGATCCTCTACCGCTCCAACGCCCAGTCCCGTCTCTTCGAGGAATTGCTGGTTCGCGCGGCCATTCCGTACCGGGTGTATGGCGGCCTGCGCTTTTTCGAGCGTGCCGAAATCAAGGACGCGCTTGCCTACCTGCGCCTGACCGTCAATCGTCACGACAACACCGCCTTCGAGCGGGTCATCAATGTCCCCACGCGCGGCATCGGCGCGCGCACGGTCGAGGTGTTGCGCGCGGAGGCTGTGCGCAGCAACCAGTCCTTGTGGACCGCCGCGCAGGCGCTGTGCGCGGCCGGGGCCTTGAGCGGCAAGGCGGCGACGGCCGTGCGCGGTTTTCTCGGCCTGATCGAGCATCTCGCCACGCAATCGGCCGGACAGCCGCTCGATGCGGCAGTCGAGCAGCTCGTCGGCGGCAGCGGCCTGCTTGAGTTCTATCGCGAAGAAGGGCGGGACCGCGGCGAGGCGCGCCGCGAAAACCTCGAGGAATTGATTTCAGCGGCGCGTTTTTTCGTCAGCGAAGACGCGGAAGGCCGGGATATCCTTGGATTTCTCGCGCATGCGGCGCTCGAAGCGGGCGAGGGCCAGGCGGGCGAGGGCCAGGATTCCGTGCAGCTGATGACGCTTCACGCCGCCAAGGGTCTCGAGTTTCCGGTCGTGTTTCTCACGGGGCTCGAGGAGGGTCTGTTTCCGAGCGAGCGCTCCATTCATGACGAAGGGCGCCTCGAAGAGGAACGGCGACTGTGTTATGTGGGCATCACGCGCGCCATGCGCCAGCTCGTGCTCTCCTATGCGGAGACGCGCCGTATCCACGGCCAGGAAATCTATGCCACGCCGTCGCGGTTTCTGAACGAAATCCCGGACGAATTTCTGCACTTTGTGCGCGCAAGCCCCGCGCAGGCACCCGTTGCCGCGCGCGCCGACGCACCCGCCGCGCGCACGGGCGGGCGCCTCGGCGGACGCGTCCGGCATGCGATCTTTGGCGAGGGCGTGGTGGTCGACTGCGAGGGACAGGGCGAACACGCGCGCGTCCAGGTGAACTTCGCCCAGCGCGGCGTGAAGTGGCTGGTGCTCGCCTACGCCGGCCTGACCTGGCTCTAGACCGCCTGGCCCTCGCCCGGACGGTCTACCACCAGCTCCCGAAAGGGGGCGCCTGCCACGCGAGCGCCCGGCCGTTGGCCCCGAAAGCCACCGAGCCCTGATCCCCACGTCCGTACCGGTAATACCAGACCCGTTGCGAGCCGAGTGTCACCGCCTGCGTGGGCAGGCCCAGGATGGCGCGCACCCGGCGCTTGCTCATGCCGCGGCGCAACTGGCGCCATTCGCGCCGCCATACGCTGGTGCGCGTCTGGCGCGGCGGGCCAAGCGGCCGACCCGAAGCTCGCGCCGCATTCGGGGCGGCCGCAGGGGCTGGCGGGCCCAGGGGCCTCGCCGCGGCGGGCGGCCCGGAGGCGGCGGGACGGGCGGCGACGCACGCCCCCAGCCGCCGCTCGAGGTGGCGGACCTGCGCTTGCAGCATCCGTACTTCGTGGCGCAGATGGGCGCGCTCGGATCCCCACGCCGGCATCAGGCACGATGCGCCAACGAGCGCGACCCAGAACATGGTGCGATTGCGGCTTGTCACAAGACCCCCCTCGTTCGCTGTCTGCGGGCATCATAGCGGATGCGGCAAACCGGGGTCCACGACGGATCCGCGGGCGGATTGGAAAATGGGTGAACCACCACCTATAGTGTTGACTATCATTTCACAGGATTCCTCACCGGTACCGCACACGTGGCAGAGCCTGTTCCGTCCCGTCCCGCCGCCTGGTCCTGGCGGGCCGTCATTACGCTCGCGGCCGTGGCCGCGCTCGTCTGGGCCGTCGCCACGCTGCTGGCAACGGGTTTCCCCTGGCTGCGCTGGCCGCTCGTGCTGGTGGCGGCGTTCGTGCAGGCGCCGCTTGCCTACGCGCTGCTGCGCCGGGAGCGCGCCCAGGCGTCCGGTGCGCCCGCTGTGGCAGCGGCCGGCCGCGCCGACGCGGGCCTGGTGGACGACCTGACGCGCAGCCTGAATCGCCGCGGGATCAGCTCCAGCCTGATCGAGGCCATGGCGCAATCGCAGCGCTATGGCAGTCCTTTGTCGCTCGTCAGTATCGGGGTCGACAGTGTCACAGGCGGTACACTCGACGAGGCGCTGTCCCTCGTAGCGACCGTCCTCGGCGAGACGTTGCGCCTGCCCGATCGTTTCGGCCGCTACGATGACGACGAATTCATCCTGGTCTTGCCGCAGACGCGCATCGAGGACGCATTCGGCGTGGCCGAGCGGCTCCAGGGGGCGATCATGACGGCCGTGGGTCGTGTTGCGGGCCCCAGGCCGCCGCCGGTGACGATCAGTCTGGGCGTCGCCGAATTCGGGCGAGGGCAGGATCTGGAGAAGTTCGTGGCGGCGGCACGCGATGCGCTTGCCAGCGCCCGCGCATCCGGCGGCAACCAGGTGGCGCAGTTTCGGGCCACGCGGTCACGCGGCTGATCAGGCGGGTCGGGCCGAGGTCTCCGCGAGGGGGGCGCCAAGCCCCCGGTAGCCGTGTCCGATCAGCAGCACCAGCGGCACCAGGGTCACCCCTGTCACCACGATAAGTACGCTAAGCGGCAGATAGGAGGCAACGAGCGCGGGCCACACGCCAAGCGCCAGGGCGAGCATCGGCCGGGGTGCCCGTGTCCACAGCCCCAGGGCGTGCTCGAGCGCCGCCTGTGCCGGCAGGCCGTCGACCACGCTCCCCGCGAGAAACAGGATGGCCGTGACCGCAACCGCCGATCTCAGTATCCAGAACATAAGCAGCTCCGTCCCCACGAGCAGGCTGCCCAGGTCGCTCTGGTAGGCGAAAAGCGTGTGGAACGACAGGGCATCGATGCCAAACAGCATCGCCAGTACCGTCGTCAGCATCCACGCGCCGAGCACATAAGCGGCCGCGAGGAGGGCAGGCCACGCGCGCCAGCCGGCGCGCAACGGCCCCCACAAAATGGCAGCCAGACGGCCGCCCAGGGGCTGTGCGGCGCGGGCGGAACTGCCCAGGATGCCCATGATGACGAGGGGGGTATACAGGGCGATCAGGACCGGGCCGACGAACGGCACCCGCGCTACCACCACGCAGATCGTGAGATACAGCAGGGTCACGGCCAGCCACAACGGCCAGTCGCCCAGCATCTGCTCGCGCGTCCCCTTGAGCCAACCGGATAAAGCCTCTGTGGCTGACCGCATCGTTTCACCCTCCGTCTGATCGGAGTCCGTCAGGATTCGCCGGACCACAGCCCTCGCAAAGCTGCGGTTTCCCGCCGCCGCGCATCCAGGATGCGGCGAAATACCAAGGGATCCTTAGTGTGCGTCAGTTCGCCAGGTCTTGGGAAGTGCCAGTCCCGCAACCGGGACAGCCAGAAGCGCAGTGCCGCTCCCCGCAACAGGGCGGGCCATGCGCCGCGCTCCATGGCTGTCAGGGGGCGGCGCGCCTGGTAGGCGGCGGTGAGAGCGGCCGCCCGCGCGAAATCGAGATCGCCATCGGTCCCGCTGCACCAGTCATTGACGGTGATGGCAAGATCGTAGGCAAGCGTGTCGTCGCAGGCGTAGTAAAAATCGATGACGCCCGTCAGGGTGTGGTCGGCAAAGAGCGCGTTGTCCCGAAACAGATCCGCATGGATGATCCCGCGCGGCAGGTCTGTCAGCCGGTAGAGGCCCTGGAAACGCAATTCCTCGCGCAGATAGGCGAGATCGGCCGCGCCGAGATGAGGGGCGAGTTCGTCGGCGGTCTGCCGCCACCACTTCGGGCCCCGCGGGTTGTCGCGCCGCGCCGGAAAATCCCGGGCGGCCACGTGCAGGGCGGCGAGGGCCTGCCCGATGGCCCGGCAGTGCTCCACGTCCGGGTCGAGGACCGAGCTGCCGTAGAGTCTTTTCACCAGGGCGGCGGGTTTGTCGTGCAGTTTGCCGATATAGCCGCCGCTGCGGTTGCGCACCGGGTGGGCGCAGGGCACTTCGTGTTCGGCGAGAAAGGCCGTCAGGTCAAGAAAAAAAGGCAGATCATGCGGATCGATGGTTTCAAAGATCGTGAGCACATACTCGCCACGGTCCGTCTCGACGAAATAGTTGGTATTTTCGATACCAGTCGGGATGCCTGTCAGAGACCGCAGGGTGCCGACGGCATAGTCCCGCAAAAACACCGCGAGCTCGTGTTCTTCGATGCGCGTAAAGACCGACATGATGGGGGGGATCCACGCTTACAGGTTGAGCTGGATCTCTTTTTCCTCTTCGGAAGGCTCGAATCCGCTCGCCTCATAATAGCGAAAGATGGCGTCAATCACATCTTTGGGGCGATCAAGGGTCACAAAAAGGTCGAGATCGGAGGCGTTGATCACCCCCTCTTTGACCATCGTCAGCCGGAACCAGTCGATCAGGCCCTGCCAGAACGCGCCATGCACCAGGATCACGGGAATGCGGCGGCTCTTGCCGGTCTGGATCAGCGTCAGGATCTCCATCATCTCATCGAGGGTGCCGAACCCGCCGGGCATCACCACATAGGCTGTGGCATACTTGACGAACATGACCTTCCGGGCGAAGAAATGCTGGAAGGTCAGCCGGATGTCCTGGTAGGGATTGCCGATCTGCTCGTGGGGCAGGCGGATGTTCAGGCCGACACTTGGCGAGCGTCCCGCATAGGCGCCCTTGTTGGCGGCCTCCATCACCCCGGGGCCGCCTCCGCTGACTACGCTGAATCCGGCATCGGACAGCTGGCGGGCAATCTCTTCGGCGAGGGTGAAGTAGGGGTGTCCCTCGGGCACGCGGGCCGAACCGAAAATGCTGACTGAGGGACGGATCTGGGCCAGGGCCTCGTAGCCCTCAACGAATTCGGACATGATCTGAAAGATCTTCCACGCCTCGCGCGTCAAGGCCCCGTCACGGGCCGGCGCTACAGGATGTTTAGGCTTGAAAGGGTTTTTGCTGGATTCCATGGATGTCATGACCTCAAGCGACACCAAAGCGCCGCGGCTGGTTCTCGTGGATGCCTCATCCTATCTGTATCGGGCGTTTCATGCCATGCCGGACCTGCGCACATCCACCGGGCAGGCGACGGGCGCGATCTACGGCGTGCTGAACATGGTGCGCAAACTGCGCGCCGATTACGCGCCGCAGGCCCTCGCTCTGGTTTTCGATGCCAAGGGGCCGACCTTTCGCGACACGCTCTACGGTGAATACAAAGCCACCCGCGAGGCCATGCCAGACGACCTGGTGTCGCAGATCCAGGGCCTGCATGAGACTCTCGAGGCGCAGGGCCTGCCGGTTCTGGCGGTGCCGGGCTTCGAGGCCGACGACGTGATCGGTACTTTGGCGGCGTCCGCGCGCGCGGCCGGCTACGAGGTCATCATCTCCACGGGCGACAAGGACATGGCGCAGCTCGTGGAGCCGGGCGTGGTGCTGGTGAATACCATGACCGGTGTCACTTTGGACGGCGCGGCCGTGGCCGAGCGATTCGGGGTGACGCCTGCGCGCATCGTCGATTTTCTGACCCTCACGGGCGACAAGGTCGACAATGTGCCAGGTGTCCCCGGGGTGGGACCGAAGACCGCCGCCAAATGGCTGGGCACCTACGGCTCCCTCGAGGGTATCCTTGCGCATCGGGACGAATTGCCGGGGGCGGCGGGGCAGGCGCTGCGCGAGGCCGCACCGCGCCTTGCGTTGAGCCGTGAGCTCGTCACCATCCGGCGCGATGTGCCGCTTCCGGTGGCGCTTGCCGGTCTCGTCCCGCGCGATCCCGATCGCGAACGCCTGCGCGCTTTGTACCGGCAGTTCGAGTTCAAGGCGTGGCTTGCGGAGCTCGGCCCGGCGCATTCCGGGGCGGTACCCGCGGCGGCGGTGGTCCTGCGCGATCCGGCCGCTATCCAGGCGTGGTGCGCCGCGGCGCGCGATGCCGGAAGTCTGGTGGTCGATCTGTGGTTTCTGGAAAGACGCGCGCTCGCGCTCGCTTTCGGTGCCGGCGACGCCGCCGCGGTCGTCCCGTTTGGGGACTTTCCCGCAGGTGCCACCGTGCCGCCTGCCGGACCCGTGCGCGCCCTGCTCGAACAGGGTCCGCCGAAGATCGTCCACGACGGGAAATACCTCCAGCGCCTGCTTGCCCTGGAGGCGCTGACGCCAGTCGAAGACGACCTGATGCTCGCCGCCTACGTTCTCGACAGTGGCGCGGCCGATTACACGCTGGGGGCGTTGTCGCTCAAGTATCTGGGTGAGCGCCTCACCACTATGGAGGAGCTGTGCGGGCGCGGCCGCACGCAGGTCCCGTTTCATGACATCGATGATGCCGAGCTGGCCCGTATCGCGGCTGCGCGCGTGCACGCCTGCCGGGCGCTGCGCGAGGTGTTCAGCGGACGCCTCACCGGGGAGGGCGGATTGCGTTTCGTGTATCGCGAAATCGAATTGCCGCTGTCTCCGGTGCTGGCGCGCATCGAGGCCAACGGCGTGGCCATCGACCGGGAGATGCTGGCGCGCCAGGGCGCCCTTCTGGAGGAGCGGATGCACGCCCTGGAAAAGGAGGCCTGGGATCTTGCGCAAAACCGCTTCAATCTCAATTCGCCAAGCCAGATCCAGCAGATCCTGTTCGTCGATCTGAAGTTGCCGGTCAAACGGCGCACGCCCAAGGGGCAGCCGTCGACCGCCGAAGAGGTGCTGGCGGAGCTCGCTCTCGATTATCCTCTCCCGCAGCGCATCCTCGACTATCGCGCGCTCGGCAAACTGAAGAGCACCTATGTCGACAAACTGCCGCAGATGTGCGATGCGCACACCGGTCGCATCCACACCACCTACCATCAGGCGGTGGCCGCGACCGGTCGTCTGTCTTCGAGCGACCCCAACCTGCAGAACATCCCGATCCGCACCGAGGAGGGCCGGCGGGTGCGCCGCGCGTTCGTCGCCGCCCCCGGATTTTCCCTGCTTGCGGCGGATTACTCGCAGATCGAGCTGCGGCTCATGGCGCACCTGTCGGAGGATGCGGGTCTTGTGCGCGCCTTTCGGGAAGGCCGCGATGTGCATCGTGCCACCGCCGCGGAAGTCTTCGGGGTACCGCTTGCCGATGTCACGGCCGATCAGCGGCGCGCCGCCAAGGCCATCAACTTCGGACTCATGTATGGCATGTCCGCCTACGGACTCGCGCGCCAGCTGAAGATCAGCCAGAGCGATGCGCAGGACTACTGCGATCTGTATTTTGCCCGCTATCCCGGGGTACGGGCCTACATGGAGGCCATGCGCCGCGCGGCGCGGGATCAGGGGTATGTCGAAACGCTGTTTGGGCGCCGCCTCTATGTGCCTGACATCAAGGCCAGCAACACCGCCCGTCGGCAGTACGCCGAACGCACCGCCATCAATGCCCCGCTGCAGGGCACGGCGGCCGACCTGATCAAGCGCGCCATGCTGAAGATCGATGCGTTTATGACCAAAGAGGCCCTGAAATCACGCATGATCATGCAGGTTCACGACGAACTCGTGTTCGAGGTCTGGCCCCCGGAACAGGCGGTCCTGCAGCCGGCGGTGGTCGCGCATATGAGCCAGGCCGCGACCCTCATGGTGCCGCTCGTCGTCGAATGCGGCATGGGCGCGAACTGGGACGAAGCGCACTAGGAACTTCCCGGGTACCTGCGGGTCTATGTAAGCAGGACACAGAGTCCTTGCCCGCTTCTCCTCCCTGAGCGGGTAACCCGGGTCGCCTGACCCGGGATCCCTTGAAGCCCCGGATGTTCTCCCTTGAATCCGGGGCATTTTTTTGCCATCCGGTATCGTGTACGGAGCCCGGTCGCGATCACGAACCCGTCCGGCCTCGCACCGGAGTCGGGGCCGATCGGTTTTCGCCCCCGTCGACCCCCTCGAATGGAAAGGCGCCGTCTGCTATTTTGGCACCGTGGCAAGTGACGTCCGGGGAATTTCCGGGCAGACGTATTCCGCGCCACGGCCGCCTCGGGCATCGCGTTGCGCCGGCGCCCCTGGGCGACCTCAGAAGTGGGCATAGCCCCCTCCAGATCTTTGAGTGTCTGCTGCAGCGGGTGGACTGGCGCATGAGTCAGCCATGAAGTCCCAAGGTCCATCGCGCCCGACGGTTCGGTTCCTTGCACAGCCCGCCGCAGCCAAGCCTCTTCATCGTCGCGCTCGAAGGGTGCCCTTGTCCGGGCCGGTGTTTTGTTGCGCACGAACCGGCCCAATCGAGCGAAACGGCGCATCTGTTGAGCGCTTGTCCTCTCGACACCATCATGCGCGCCACCGGGTTTCGCGACGAGAAAAGCGGCGCGCACATAAAGCCCATCAGCTTTTGCACGCAAGATCCCGCAACACGATTCGGGATGGACCGGGGATTTGCCGCCACCGCTTTGCCTGGCGATTTCGCTCCCCGGGTACTGGAGGTCTTCCGAGGGTGTTCCGACGTCTTCGCGGATATCTTCTCTGCGCATCCCGACTGAAATCGCGCATTTTGTGTGGTTTAAGGAAGGCCCGCACCATTGATGTGTCTCGCCCTGCCCGGACCCCCAGCATGGCGCCGCCGTGCACGCGCACCCAAGTAGCATCGGCCGGTTCTTGCGGACCATCCATGGATCCCCTAATCGCTCCAGCCGTAATCGAGGCGCTATCCGGAGTAGACTTAAAGGCAGCCCTTATCCTTAAAGCCGCGTGTCAGGCAAATGTCAGGAGGTCATTATCATGCGCCAAATGAAGCTCGGTCGGGCTTTTACCCTGCTGGAGTCGGGCCCCGTGGTCCTTGTGACAACCCGTAGCGGCACAAAGAACAATATCATGACCATCTCATGGACAATGGTTCTGGATTTCACCCCGCTATTTGCCATCACGACGGGCGAATGGAATTACTCCTACGCCGCGCTGCGGAAAAACAGGGAGTGCGTCATTGCCATTCCCACCGTTGACATGCTGGACCAGGTAGTTGGGATAGGGACATGCTCCGGTGCCGACACAGACAAATTTGCCGAATTCCAGCTCACGCCCGTACAGGGCCAAGTCGTCAAGGCGCCTTTGATCAAGGAGTGCCTGGCCAACATCGAATGCAAGGTCATCGACATTGTGAACAAGTACAACATTCTCGTGCTCAAGGGCGTGGCTGCCTACGCGAACTCTGCGCGCAAGGAAAAGAGAGCGGTTCACGCTGTGGGTGACGGCACCTTTATCGCCGATGGGCGCAGATTCGACCGGAGGAAGAGGATGGCCCCCAGGCTCCCCTCCGGACTCTAGGGTGTGGTCGGCCACGATGGCATGGGGTGGCCGCACGAAGCACCCATGCCCACGAATCCTGTCTTCTCGCCGTGATTACTCCGTGGAAGAACGGACCGATAGCAGCCCATCGCAAACCCCACCGCAAACGTTCAGGCGGATCGGCGTTCGTCAGCGGCCAGTGACCGCTTAGCGCTCGATCGGCCGCACGGCCGGTCGACGACGGTTCCTCGCCTGAGAACTTACGACCAGGCTGCGCGTCGTTGGCCCTATCCGCGGCACGGTGTCCATAGCGCAAACCGCCTGCTTTCCGTCGGCGCCGTGTGGTCGCGGCCCGTTTCTGGCAGCCTCAGGTGTCACGATCGCGCAGAAATGCCTCTACCCGGGCGCGCGCCTCATCCACTCCATCCCCGGTGTGCGCCGAAAACGGCAGCACGTAGCAGTTTTCCGGCACGGCTTTCGCCACCGCGAGCACCCCGGCTTTCTGGGCGCCACGGCCAAGCTTGTCGGCCTTGGACAGCAGAATGAGAATCGGAATGTCGGTG
>JAJYHH010000095.1:30365-53494 GCA_021784845.1 Pseudomonadota bacterium | reverse complement strand
TCGTGGCGTGCCCCCCCTACACGATTCAGGATAATGCCCGCAATGGGCAGATCCGGATCAAAATGCCGGTAGCCGATGACCAGCGGGGCGATGCCGCGATTGATACCCTGGGCATTGATGACAAGCACAACCGGCGCCTGCAGGTAACGCGCCAGGGCGGCATTGCTGTTGCTGCCATCGAGTGCCACGCCATCAAAGAGGCCCTTGTTGCCTTCAATGACTGCGATATCGGCGCCCTGTGAGGCCGTGGCGAAGCAATCACCGATTTCGGCGGCACTCATGGTGTGAAAGTCGAGATTGTGGCATGGCCGGCCGGCGGCCTGGGTCAGCCAGAGCGGATCAATGAAGTCCGGACCCTTCTTGAAGGGCTGGACGCGCAGCCCGCGATCCTTCAGTGCCGCACACAGACCGATGGAAACCGTCGTCTTGCCAGACGATTTGTGGGCGGCCGATATGTAGACGCGACGCATGATTTGTGGGCGGCCGATATGTAGACGCGACGCATCATGGTGATGTGATGGCGTTCGTGTGCGGTGCGGTTGCATTCTGTGCGTGCGCCTGGGTCACCTGATCGGCGAGGCTTTCCGGCAGGAAAGGAAAGATCCTCACGCCAAGCAGCACGATCAGGCCGACCAGCCCCACGCCGCTGATGGCGAGCGTGGTCTCAGGCCAGCCGGGTGTGTAGCTGTTGACAACACCATCGTAGAACGAGCTGTGCACGATCATGCCCGGAAAGAGCTGCTGCGGATAGGCCTGAGCGCCGATGATGAAGATATAGACCTGCGCGAGACCGCCGATCAGTACCGCCGCGCTCGCAATCACAAGCGTCCGGGAAGTGCCACCCTTCTTCCCGAGCAACAGCACCAGTGGCAGCACACCGCCGATCAGGATCTGTCCGACCCAGAAAAGCGTCGTGAATACTCCGCCATGGAGCAACAGAAATCCCTCGAAGGCGCGCTGACCGGGCATATACAGGTTGGTGAGATTGTAGACCACCACAAAATACAACACGGCGGCAACGAACACCGTCAGGAGCCGCTTTAGCCGTCCGCGGATGAGGTCGCCAAGAGGACGGCCGAGTGCGCGGAAGCCGCCGATCAGGATGAGCAGGAACGTGGCCAATCCGAAGGCAAACGACATGATGATGAACATGGGCGCGAGAAGAGCCGTGTCGTAGGCGCTGCGCGAGACCAGGAAGCCGAAGATCGAGCCCGTGCCGGTGGTCAAAGTCAGCCGCCAAAGGAACGCCGTCACGCCCATTGCATGACTGTAGTGGTTCAGGCGCCGCTCCATCATGAACCACAGATAAAAGCCCGTTATCACCAGGAATCCTGCGTACAGGTACATGTTCCATGCGAATATGGAGAGAAAATTGCCGTAGATGATCGCATCCAGGACGTGTCCCGGGCGTCCGAGATCGAGCACCAGGTCCCAGAGGCCGCCCACCAGTAACGCAATCGCCAGCAAACCCGACAGTCGCGAAAGGGGCTTGTAGACTGTCTGTCCGAAGACCGACGCAATGGAGGCCACATTCAGGGCGCCGGATGCGGCAATGATCAGGAATACGGCAAAGACGTGCTCTATGCCCCACACGATCTGGTTGTTCATGCCCGTGACATGGTGCCCCTCGGCGCGCATGTAGAGGCCGACGGCCACTCCGGCCACGCTCAGCAGTGCGCACGCAAACAGCGCTGTCCAGTAGGCGATACTGCGGCCGGGGATCTCTCTGTACTGCATGGTTGCCATAGCGTCTCCCAGAAGGATGTCTAAATGCCGCGGTAATGCACGCCCGGCCTCAGGCCGAGATCAGCGCGTATGGTTGTCGTCGAGAACCGCGCAAGGCTTTTGGCGATCTCACTTTTTGGATCATGGAGATTGCCGAATGTCATGGCTTTTTCGCCCTTGTCGTTACAGGCCGCCACGCAGGCCGGTACCTTGCCGTTGGCAACGCGCTCCACACACATTGTGCAGCCCTCGGCCGTCCCCTTGCCGCGGGGTGCCCACGGTTTCTGATCCTTGATGACCCGCCCGACAAACGAGCGCGCCTTGTACGGACAGGCCATGATGCAGTAACGGCAACCGATGCAGCGGTGTTTGTCGACCAGCACGATCCCGTCGGGGCGCCGGAACGAAGCACCGGTCGGACAGACATCTACGCAGGTGGCCTCCGCGCAGTGCTGGCACATGACCGGAAAGCTGCGCGTAAAGCCCGTGTGCGGGTCCGTGATCGTCACTTTGCGGATCCACTGCGCATTGTCCGGCCCCGGGTCCTTGGACAATCCGTTGTAGTCCTGGCACGCGCTGACGCAGGCGTTACAGCCCTGCGTGCACTTGGTGGTGTCCACGAGCAGGCCGAAACGTACCGGGGTCTTGCCGGAGCCAATGCTCAGTGTTCGCGCAAACAGCGTCACACCCGGCATGAGGGTTGCCGCGACCGCGCCCCCGGCCAGGGCGAGCAGCCGGCGACGGGAGGGATCGTGTCCCTGGTCTGGCGCCTCGTCACTGCCGAGTTCTGTCCGCTCATCGCTCATGAATGCCCCCTTGCAATCAGTGCGGGCGCGTGCTGAAGGATCACCCGCGGAATCCGGTACGCCGCCTGCTCGCCGTGTGTCTGTCCGAGATCGGCGATCGGAATCGCTTTCTGCGGCACAGTGGCATGGCATGCAAAGCAGTCTATGTGCACGCCCACATACGTATGGCAGGCGGCACAGAACTGCCCGTGCTGGTTGATCGGAATCGATGCTCCCGTGGCAGTGGTCTGCACGTGACAGGCGATGCAGGTGGTCAGGCGATCGGCCTGATCGTGTTTCCCGTCCCGCACGATCTGTTCGCGCACCCGGCGCAACAGCATCATGTGCTCGCGCCGCATGAGCGCCGTTGGCAGGACGCAGTGACCCTGCGCAGTGGGCACCAGCGGCACCGGCACGGTGCCGCGATGATCCGCCCAGATCGCTCCGAAGAAGATCAAAACCGATAAACCCGCAATGACGAGCGCCCGGTTTTTCATTTCATTCGCCCAGGCCCATCTGGATGTACCCGGCCGGACAGACGTCCGCGCAGATATGACATCCGATGCAGCGCTTGTAGTCCGTGGTCACGTAATAACCGATGGCATGCTGGTCACGTGGCACCTTGCTGACGGCCTGTTGCGGGCAGAAGATCATGCAGTTGTCGCACTCAAGACACAGGCCGCAGCTCATGCAGCGCTTGGCTTCACGGATCGCCTGTTCCTCGGTGAGCGGCATGATCCGCTCACCGCCCCGGGCAAACAGATCCGCGAGCCGTTTCTCTTCACGTTCTGTCCGGGGGGTTGTCTCGAAATGTCCAAGGAACAGACTGTCGTCCTTGATGACTTCCTGGGTCGACCGGTTCTCGAAGTTGTGGACGAACGCCGGGCTCGTCACTACTCCATTGACGGGCTTTGCGTTCTCCACAAGCCCCTCCCGGATGTCATAATGCCGCTTATCAATGCGCGGCCGTCTGGCCGGCACTTCGCCCCGGAGCAGGGCATCGATGCTTTCCGCGGCTGCGGCGGCATGTCCGATGGCTGTAGCCAGCAGGTGGGGCGCGATCACGTCGCCGCCTACGAAATGGCGCGGGCGGCCGATGACTTCGAAGGCTGGCCCGGGCGTAATGGCCTGACGACCATTATCAAGACTTTCAAGACCAGTCAGGTCCGCGTACTGACCGATCGCGAACACAACCAGGTCTGCCGGAATTTCGATTTCATCACCTTCAATGCGTACGCGGTGTCCATCCGCACCGTGATGGCAGGGCGCAAACCGTACCCCTACCGCGAGCCCCTTGGCATTGCGTGTCACCGACAGCGGCATCAGCCCGCCCAGGATCTCGACGTCCAGTGACCTTGCGTCCGCCACTTCGCGCGCCGATGCCCGCATGCGATCGAGCGGCAGAGTCGAGGTCAGGGTCACTTTCTGGCCGCTGTGCGCGGCAGCGGATGTCACCATGTCCGCCGTGTATGTAAGCGGTTTGCCGCTCGCATCGGCGCCACTGAAGCCGCCAAGCTTGCGCGCCACGGTCGTGACGTCGATGGAGGTGTCGCCGCCACCGATCACGACAAGACGTCCGGGTACGGAGGGCAGATGTCCTTCGTTGAACTGTCGCAGGAACTCTATGCCTCCGATGCAGTTGGGCGCATCCGCACCGGGAATCTTTGGCAAACGGCCGTTTTGCGTGCCGATCGCCCAGAACACCGCGTCGAAATCGCGATCAAGGTCTTCAATGGTGATGTCTGCGCCCACGCGGGTGTTGGTGTGTACTTCTATGCCCAGATCCAGAATGCGCTGGATTTCGCCCTGTACCACCGCAGGCGGCGTCCGGTAATTGGGCAATCCATAACGCAGCATTCCACCCAGCTCGGCGCGCGATTCAAATATGGCGCAGCCGTGCCCACGCAGGCGCAACTGGTAGGCGGCGGCAAGTCCCGCGACTCCGCCACCGATGATGGCAACCCGCTTGCCGCTTTCCTTGGTCGGCTTTTTGAAGCTGTACTTGCCCTTGATCGCGGCCTCTCCAACAAACTGCTCGACGGCGTTGATACCAACAAAGTCTTCAACGGCCCGGCGGTTGCACCCCTCTTCGCAGGGCGCGGGGCACACATAGCCCATGACACCGGGGAACGGATTGGCGCGCGTCAGCCGCCGGAAGGCATGTTCCTGCCAGGTAACCCCTGTCGGTGGCTTGTCCAGACCACGCACGACATCAAGCCACCCGCGAATGTCCTCGCCCGCCGGGCACTGACCCTGGCAGGCTGGCGTGCGCTGCACATACACGGGACACTTGTGCGACCAGCCAGCCTTGAAGATGTCATCCTGCAAAGATGCGTATGTGCTTTCGCCGTCCCGGAAGCGCCGGAACGTGCGCCCTGTCGTCTCCCCTTGCTGTTTTCCTGCTGTCATTCTGATCCCCTTCTGTGCCGGCTATTCTTTGGCGCCCAATACGATCGCGTCACCAACGAGTTGATGTACGCTGATGATCATCTCGCGGTTCAGGCCGTAATATGGCAAGACCTTCGTAAACTGACTCTTGCAGATGGCGCAGATTGCCGCCATATGCGTCACCTTCTGCTCTTTCACGACCGTGTTCAGCGCCTGCATGCGCGGTAGTGCGCCCTTGACTCGCAGATCGAGCAGGTCGTCGGTCAGCAATCCCCCTCCACCACCACAACAGAACGTCTGATCGCCCGTCGTTTCACGGCTCATTTCCACAAAGTTATTGCAGACAGAACGGATGACGGACCGAGGGACCTCCATCTGCCCGCCGGGTCTCCCCCCCATGCGAGTCGCACGGGCCACGTTGCAGGAATCGTGAAAGGTGACGACGCGCTCGTCGTTGGCGCTGGGATCGATCTTTAGCGCCCCGCGACTGATGAGATCATCGGTCACCTCGCAGATATGCTGCGGCTGCGGGTAACGCGGATCGAGGAAATCGAACGGCCCTATAAGCGTGTTCCAGAAGGAATACGCGACCCGCCAGGCATGCCCGCATTCGCCTACCACAATGCGCTTGACCTTGAGCGCCAGGGCCGCCTCTCGTATGCGCATGGCGACCTTGCGCATCTGCTCATGACTGCCAATGAACATGGCGAAATTCGCCGCTTCCGAGGCGTGAGAACTGAGAGTCCAGCTTATGCCGGCCTGATGGAACACCTTGGCGTACCCAATCAGGCCGTCAATGTGCGGTTCGGCGAAGAAATCGGCGGACGGCGTGATGAGGAGCACCTCCGCCCCTTCGACGTCAACCGGAAACCGCACGTCCACGCCCGTGCTATCCTTGACGTCCTCCTCAAGCCCTTCCAGCGTATTGCGCAGGGCGGGTTCGGGAAGTCCCAGGTTGTTACCGATTTTGTGAACCTTGCCGATGATTTCGTTGCAATACTTTTGTCCGACCCCTATCGTGTCCATGACCTCGCGCGCCGCCATGGAGATCTCGGCCGTGTCGATGCCATAGGGGCAAAATACGGAGCAGCGTCGACATTGCGAGCACTGGTGAAAGTATGTGTACCAGGAATCCAGAACTTCCCGCGTGAGGTCGGTCGCGCCGACAAGTTTCGGGAAAAGCTTGCCAGGCAGCGTGAAGTACCGCCTGTACACGCCGCGCAGCAGGTCCTGGCGCGCCGCGGGCATATTGTTGGCGTCTCCGGTGCCGAGGAAATAATGGCACTTGTCGGTGCAGGATCCGCATTTGACGCAGGAATCGAGGTAGACACGCAGTCCACGCTGCGTATCCAGAAGTTCTCCAAGGCGCTGGATTGCCTTGTTTTGCCAGTCGTCTACAAGCGTCCCCGGAAATCCCAAGGCCTGCTGGTGCTCTGGGGATGCCTTGAATGTCTGCAGATCCTTCATCACCCCCGCACGGGGCTTTGGCGTGTCTACGTACTCACCAAGTGTTGGCGCGGTGATATCACTCATAGGGCACCATCCTGACCGACGGGTTCTGTCCCTATCCGGGCGCCCCGCGAGGCCTGATCATGCGGTGTCTGCGCTTCATGACGCGCATTGTCCACCTGGTTGCGTGTTGGGCTGAAAAGGACGCCTGGCGCATGCAGAAGCTTGCTGAATGGCAGCACCAGCATCAGCAGCGCAACAAGCGCCACATGGACAAGGATAAGCGTCTCATCCGGCAGCGGCTGCAGATGCATGTACATAAGACCGAGAATGAAGGCTTTGAAGGCGACAATATTGACGCGGCTGACAAAGCGCATCATTGCGCCGGTCACCCCGATGGCAAACAGCAAGACCAGCATCAGATAGTCAGACGGGCCCGACAAAAACCGCACACGGGCGTTGACAAGACGCCGACCAATGAGTCCACCGAGGGAGACGACGAGAACAAGTGCCGCGTAACTTCCAAACGGCGATTCCCATACAACCCACTGGGGCACTGCCACGAACACATAGCGCAAATGCTGGAGCAGCACGAGCAGGAGGCTCACGTGAAACAGATAGCTCCAGATCCAGGCCCACTTGTCGCCGCGGAACAGGCTCGTAAAGAGACCCACCTCGCCCGCCATCCGCACGGCCACACCCGAGCGTGTCCGCGGCGCGGGCATGGTCGGAATCCGGAGCGGAGCTTTTGTCATGGCGTAGAGCGCTATGCGGTAGCAAAGCCCTCCGACCAGAACGATCGCCGCGAGGTATAACAACACTGCATACGCTATGGTCACTGTTGCCATGACTCCACCTCCATCTCCGGGGTCCGCTGTTAAATGCACCCCGTGGGCTTTGGAAGCCCGGCGATCTTACAGGCCTGCTTGGCGGGTCCGTACGGGAACAGATCGTACAGGTACTTGTTGTTGCCCTTGTCCGGCCCGAGTTTCTTGCCAATGGCCTTGGTCAGAACGCGGATTGCCGGTGCGATCTGAAATTCGCTGTAATACTCGCGAAGAAAATTGATCACTTCCCAGTGGTTGGACGTCAGTTCCAGGCTCTCGCTCTGCGCAATGACCTTGGCAAGAGGCTCGCTCCACTCGGCGAGGTTGATGATGTAGCCCTCTTCGTCTGCCGCCACACTCTGTCCGTTCACTTCATATGCCATGATACTCTCCTGTTCACCCTGAATGTCTGCGATCCTAGAGCCACGCCTGTACGGCATCGTGCTCTGTCACGAGCTTCACAAACCCCGCATAATCCACTGCCGTAACGCCCTTGACCACATCCTTGCCGGCTATACCGCGCGCCTTCAGGTCCGGTTCGAGAACGTACACGGGAAACTGCGCGAGGCTCTTTTCAATTTGCTTCCCGGCAGCCGTGCGTGCCGTCGCCGCGTAAACGGCATCTTCTATCAGTAATACCGCCCCGCCCGGCCGTACATGCGCGAGGCATTGCTCGAGCGTCCGGCTTTGCAGGGGTGATTTGTTGACGGTGTGCAGCATGTCGTCCCCTCTTTAAAATGACAGTACGACGTCCTGGGCAGTCAGCAGGTCCGCCATTTCCGCGCGACTGATGACTGTCACCGGCACGACAAAGTTGTCCTGTGGCAACCCACGCTCTTCAAGTGATTCCCGTTCCACGAACAGTTTCGTTATGTCGTAATCGTCCAGAGCCCGGTAGGTCGGCGCGAAGTTCTTCATGCCGATATCGGTCGGGTCTGCCGTCTTCAGAAGCTGGTAGACCCCATCGTCGAGAAATGCGAGGCTTACATCCTGATCGAAGGCTGCCGTGATCAGAACCACCTCAAGCGCCTCAAGCGCGTAGATCGTTCCGTAGGGCGCCTTGCGGTTGACGAACAGGAACCGCTTGACGACGCCGGTTGTTCCTTCCTCTTCCATGCTCATCGCCGCCCCCTAATCGCCAAACACGACCAGGCGATCTGCCTGGATACCCGACTCGACCAGCTGTCCGAGGCCAGAAATGCGAAAACCAGGCGCCAGGTTCTGTTCGCGGATCCCGCGCCGCAGCGCCGCCGCGATGCACACGACCAGATCGACCTTGTGTTCCTCGGCAAGCTGAGACCAGCGCTGCACGATCTGCCTGTCGTCCCGTGGCGGCTCGGTCAGGGATGACGCATTGTGCACGCCATCGTGGTAGAAAAAGATTCTCTGCACCTGATGTCCGGCCTTCAGGGCAGCGACCGCGAACTGGTACGCGCTGTCTGCTGCCTGATGCTGATAGGGACCCTCGTTGACCAAGATGCCGATTTTCATGGTCTGTTCCTAGAAGCGGACGTAGGTGGACGCATTCAGGCTCAACCGCCCGCCGCGCCAGTTGTCGACGTGGAACTTGGTAAATGGCAGATCCACCACTTCAAAAAACCGCGGCCAGCCGATTCGCTCGATCCATTCACCCATGCGTTCCCAGTCGTGAGCCCCATCCTTGTAGGCATGGATGATGCGCTTGACAACGGCCGCCACTTCCGGCCAACGCGGTGGATTGTTTGGCAGATTCGCGACGACGAGCTTGTGGAACGCCGGTTTGCTGCGGGCGTTTGAATGCTTTCCGCCCACCCAGATCGCGAGCTTCGAATGCTCCGGATCGTTGATCATCATCGGCGGGCACGGTGGGAAGCAGGCGCCGCAACAGACGCACTTGCGTTCATCCACTTCCAGGGACGGCTTGCCGTTGACCATGGCCGGGCGGATGGCAGCGACCGGGCAACGCGCAATGACACTGGGGCGCTCACAGACGTTGGCCACCTGTTCGTGATTGATGCGCGGAGGCTTCGTGTGCTGAATATTGATCGCGATGTCGGCTTGGCCGCCGCAGTTGATTTCGCAGCAGGAGGTGGATATGCGCAGCCGGTTGGGCAGACGTTCGTTGATGAATTCCTCGTGCAGCTCATCCATCAATGCCTTCACGACACCGGAGGCATCCGTTCCCGGAATATCGCAATGCAGCCAACCCTGGGTATGCGAAATCATGGAAATCGAATTACCGGTTCCGCCAACGGGGAATCCCGCCTTCTGCAGGGCACTGATCAACGGTGCGACCTGCGATTCCCGGGCCACCATGAATTCGATGTTGTTGCGTGTCGTGAAACGCACATACCCATCGGCAAAGCGATCGGCTATGTCGCACAGGGTGCGGATCGTGCCGACGTCCATCTGCCGCTGCGTGCCGGCGCGCACCGTCCAGAGCTCATCGCCGCCCTTGGCGACATGATGCAGGACGCCGGGGCGGGGACGCTCATGCCACTTCCATGCGCCATAGTTTTTCTTCATGACTGGGTGCATGTAGGGGGTCGCTTCGGGAACCCCGCACTCAACCGGTTTACGTACGCTCATGACTGCCCCCCATTTTTCTGCTGAGCCTTGCTGGCTTTCTGCTTGGCCACCTCGTCGTCCCATTCATCCATGCGGACGTAGGGATTGGTTCGCGGATACGCAATCATGTTGGCATCAAGCGGCAGATCAATACCTTCGAGAAGAGTGGTCAGGCCGATACGCTCGATCATTTCTCCGGTCCGCTCATGCTCCAGCGCGTTGTCCATGAAGAACTCCATGGTGCGGCGCGAGATGTCGACGAGGTTTTCGAAATCCTCGTCTGTGTTAAGGGGCAAAAATGGTACAAGAACGGTTCCCAGAAGATCGCCAACCTTCAAGGTGCGCTTGCCGCCAAGCAGGATGGTCACGCCGCGTTCGTCACCAGGCGACAGCGCCTTGGTCATGACGTTGATGCAGTGCATGCAGCGTACGCAGTTGCGGTTGTCCACCTCGAGCGTGTCGTCGTCCTTCAGGCGCAGGCTGTGCGTCGGGCAACGGGTGATGACATTGTCAATGACGTAGGAGCGGCCTTTTTTGGCCACGAACGCCTTGACTTCGGCCTGATCGACCTTCATGGCGTCACGCCACGTACCTATGACCGCAAAATCCGACCGCTGAATGGAATTCGTGCAGTCGTTAGGACATCCCGAGAACTTGAACTTGAACTTGTACGGCATGGCCGGACGGTGCAGTTCATCGAGAAATTCGTTGATGATCACCCGATGCGCGCGCTGTTCGTCATAGCAGGAGTGTTCACAGCGGGCGTGTCCGACGCACGACATCGATGTGCGCAGGGCCGGACCGGCGCCGCCTAGGTCAAACCCCATTTCGTTGAACGCATCGAAGGCAGGCTGGACGTTCTTGGTCGTGCAGCCCTGGAACATGATGTCACCGCTTTGGCCGTGCAGGGCAACGAGGCCGGAACCGAATTCTTCCCAGATATCACAGAACTTGCGCAGAACCTCGGTGGTGTAGTGCATGCCCGGGGCCGGCATGATGCGCAGCGTATGAAATTCCGCCGATTCGGGGAACTTGTCGGCCACTTCCGAAAACCGCGGGATGATGCCGCCACCGTAACCCAGCACGCCGACGGTGCCGCCTTTCCAGTAGCCTTTGCGGGTTTCGTAGGAATGCTCGAGCTGACCCAGCAAATCCTTCATCATCGGCGCATAGGTTTTGTCTTCGTCCTTTGCGAGCCGTTTGAGTCCTGATACAAAACTCGGCCAGGGTCCACTCTCGAGCTGATCGAGCAAGGGGGTTGCTGGCATCTTCTTCACTTCTTTCATCGCCACTCCTTATGCAAGGCCTAGGGGCATGCGAGCAGAGTAAGGAAGTGCCTGGCGTACGCCTATGCCCCTGAGGGGATAGGGTTCAGGTCGTATGGCTATCCATTAGGAGATATAGATGGAAGATAAAAAATACATCCAATCAATTACTTAGCATTTTGCCACTTTAAGGTGACGCAGGATGCGCTGCGCCGAAAAGCGCGAAAAAGTTGCCGGTCGTCCATTCCGCCATGCGCGCAGGCGGCACACGGTGAATGTCGGCCAGGCACTGTGCTACGAGGGGCACATACGCGGGCTCGTTGGGCTGTCCCCGGTGCGGGACGGGCGCGAGATAGGGAGCATCGGTTTCGATCAAAAGCCGATCCCGTGGCACGATGGCGGCTACATCGCGCAGCGCCTGGGCATTTTTGAAGGTCACGATGCCCGAAAAGGAGATCAGGAAATTCAGGTCCAAAGCGGCGCGGGCGACCGCCTCGGTCTCGGTGAAGCAGTGCAGGACTCCGCCCACTTCACAGGCGCCCTCTTCCTTCAGGATGCGCAGCGTGTCTTCGGCCGCCTCCCGCGTGTGGATAATGAGGGGTTTCGATAAGGTCCGGGCGGCTGCGATCTGCTGGCGGAACGCCTCCTGCTGGGGCGCGGGCGGGCCGGCGAGCCGGTAGTAATCAAGCCCGGTCTCTCCCACGGCCACGACCCGTTCGCGGCGACCAAGCCGCACGATCTCATCGTAGAGCGTATCGGGTGCCCGCTCATTGGGGTGGACTCCGACCGACGCAAAGACATTGTCATGTGCGTCCAGGATGTCATCGATTGCCGGCGTATCCTCGAGGCTGACGCTGACACAGAGCATGTACTGGACGTCCTGGTCGCGTGCGCGCTGGATCAGGCTGGCGGTGTCGGCGGCGAGGGGCGGAAGATGAAGATGGCAGTGTGAATCAACAAACGGCATGCCTTACATCGTATGGGTAGGGCGATCCGATTGCAATTGACCTATGAGCAGATTTTCGATCCGGGCCCGCGCGACCCCTGAGTCTTTTGCGCTGAACTGGATGCCGATGCCCGGCGCCCGGCCGCGTGGCGCGTCCGTAGGGGTAATCCAGACCACATGACCGGCGACCGGGATCTTTTCCTTGCTGTCCATGAGTGTCAGCAGCATGAAAACCTCGTCGCCGAGCCGGTAGGGCTTATTGCTCGGAATGAACAGGCCGCCCCCTTTAAGGAACGGCATGTAGGCCGCGTACAATGCGTTGCGGTCCTTGATGACCAGAGACAGGACGCCAGGGCGCGCAATCCCTTTGGGGGCGGACTGGCCCTCGCTCAGGTTGTCTGGCTGCTCATGCGCTGCCATGTCAGGAACACTTCATCCCACACGAGCCGACGGTCAAGCGGGGCATCCAGCAATCCACGATCATCAAGAATTTTGTCCCAGAAGCAGAAGATCTGCCTCAAGTCTAGACCAATCACGAGCTTGTGCAACCTCTGGACCTGCGGATCTGCCGTGTCCCTTGAAGAGGCCGTCATGGTGTCCTGTACCGCGTGTGCAAGCAGTCCTGCCAGGTTCGCGAAGGCCTTGTCGCCATCGATTTTATGCCACTCCTCTGCGGCCGCCAGCGCATCGAGGTGCCCGCAGCGGACCTCTTCGAGTGCCTTCAGGAGGCCCTCGCCTATCTGCAGGTCGGCCGCCGTGAGGGCGGCGGCCCGCAGGGGGGCTCCCCCGGCCAGGGTCAACGCGGCCGCAGGGTGCGCGCATCCGGCTCTTTGCAGGTAGGCAAGACCGTCTTCCCGGGCTGGTACCGGGAAATCCACGCGCTGACAGCGCGACCGCACCGTAGGGAGCAACCGTCCGGGGGCGTGGCTGATGAGCAGCAGATGGGTGCCGGCAGGAGGCTCTTCGAGGCTCTTCAGGAGCGCATTGGCGGCGGCGCGGCTCAGGCGTTCGGCCTCCTCGATGATGACCACGCGGCCGTGACCGAGATGCGATGCGAGTGTGAGAAAGGCCGTCAGTTCCCGTACGTCATCGATGGGGATTTCTGTTTTTCCGGCCACGGGTCCGCAGCGCGCCAGATCCGGATGATTGTCGGCGGCCAGGAGGCGGCACGAGTGACACCGGCCGCAAGCGGTTCCGGCCGCGCACAGCAGTCGCTGGCCGAGCGCCGCGGCAAACCGTGTCTTGCCTACGCCTGGCGGACCGGCCAGCAGCAGCGCGTGACCAAGACGCGGGCTCGCTGCCAGCACATCCCAGAGCTGCCGGTGCCACGGCAGTATCTCAGAGGCGGGCAAGGACGGCATGAATCAGTGCCTCCTCAACATAATGGAAGGCGCGCGCCCCGTCGATCACCATGATGCGCTCCGGTGCCGCCTCCGCACGCGCCAGATAGCCCTGACGAACGCGCTTGAAGAAGGCAGGATCGGCCGCCTCGATGCGGTCGATGCGCCGATCGCAGCGTCGCGCCAGCGCGGTTTCCGGCGCAAGATCCAGCAGCAGCGTCAGATCGGGTTGCGGCACGCCAAGCGACCGGACCAGATCATCAATCAGGGACAGCGGCAGGCGGCGCCCGTATCCCTGGTAGGCATAGGTGGCATCCAGGTAGCGGTCACACAAGACGATCTTCCCGGCGGCAATGGCCGGCAACACGATATGTGCCAGATTTTCGAGCCGTGCCGCAAACATCAGAAGCAGCTCGGTGCGGGGCTGCATGTCGGCGCTTTCCAGAAGCACTGTGCGCAGCCGTTCGCCGACTGCCGTCCCGCCCGGTTCGCGCGTCAGCACGACATCGTGACCCTGTGCCTTCAATCGCTTGGCAAGCGTCGCGATCTGCGTTGTTTTGCCGCTTCCGTCTATACCTTCTAGCGTAATGAACATGGATTATGGGTGACCGTGTAGCTCGTATTTTATGATTTCCCGATCCTGCTGCTGCAGCGTCTTCGAGAACACGTGTCCGCCAAGACCCGTTGCGACAAAGTATAGCGCGCGCGTCTTCAGCGGGTGCATGGCCGCATAAAGGGCGGGCGCGCCCGGAAGCGCGATAGGGGTCGGCGGCAGGCCGATATGAAGATACGTATTGTACGGGCTTTTGAATGCCAAATCACTCGCGGTCAGCACGCCGTGATAGTGAGGTCCCAGGCCGAAAATAACGGTCGGATCCGTCTGCAGCGGCATGTGCAGGCGCAGGCGGTTTATGAACACCCCGGCGATCTTGCGCCGTTCTCCGTCCTTGGCTGTTTCGCGCTCGACGAGAGAGGCCAGGATGAGCGCCTGCTTCGGGCTTGAAAGGGGCAAGTCCGCCGCCCTGCCCCGCCAGTCGGCGGCGAGCAGCGCGTGCATGCGCCGATACGCGCGCCGCAAGATAGATGTGGCCGTGGCGGAGCTTGTATAGAAATACGTATCAGGGAAAAAGGCACCCTGCGCGCTTGTGTGAGGATGCCCGATCCTTGCCATGATAGCGTGGTCGGACAGGCCTGCAATGTTGTCCTGCAGGTGCGGGCAGTGCAATGCCTGACGGACTTGCTGAAAAGTCCAGCCAGGTACGAGCGTGACCGGATATTGCACCACGCGACCCCAGACCACCTGTTGCAGAATGTCCCATACGTTTGTCGGGTTGTCCAGGCGGTAGTCGCCTGCCTGCAGGGCATCGCTTTCTCCGGCCAGATGTGCCAGGACCAGAAAGGGATCCACCGCGCCGATCACATGCTGGCGCTTCAGGTCCTGCGCAAAGGCACGCATGGTCGTGCCCACGGGCAGATGGTAGGTATGCGGTGCAGGATGACGGGGCCACCACGCGTACGCAAAAAGCATCGCCGCAGCGACAAGGCCTGCCGCGATCACTCCACTAAGAAAACGCCGCATCGCCTTGTGCCTGTAAAATGGCGAGAAGCCTCTGACTGACGGGGCCCACATCGAAGGCATGGCCCGCCAGGTCACGCACGGGCCAGATGCCGATCAGCGAATTGGTGAGAAACAGTTCATCGGCCTGTTCGATTCGTGCGCGCGTGAGCGGCTCGATGGAGACGGGAATCGCATGGCGCATGGCGGCATCGATGACTGCCGCCCGCATGACGCCCGCGATCCCGCAGTCAGTCAGCGGCGGCGTGGCAAGTCCGCCGGCTTTGGCTACGAAAATATTGCTCATTGTGCCCTCGATCACAAGCCCTTGTGGATCCTGCATGAGTCCTTCCCGTACGGGCGGCTTCCATTCCCGTTGGGCCAGCACCTGCTCCAGGCGATTGAGCGTCTTCATGCCGGCGCAGGCATTGGGGGTTGCCAGGCGCAGCCGGCACCATGTTGCCTGCACGCCCGCATGCCGTTCTTCCGTCGGCGGCATCCAGGGATGGGTGCTGACAATCCAGTCCGTCCCGCGGCCTGACGGGCGATAACCCCGGGCTTGCGCCGCGCGCGTCACCATGATCTTGACTGCGCAAAAAGGTTCAGCGCCGGCCAGTTCAGCGATTGCCGCGCGGATTGCGCCGGGCGCGGGCAATACCAGATCGAGCCGCTCGCATCCTTGCGCCAGACGTTGCCAGTGCCGGTCCCAGAGCAGCGGCTGTCCTTTTGCGGCGACCAGGGTTTCGAACAGGCCATCGCCATAGTGTAGACCGCGATTGCCAATGGCAAGGGCGTCCGTGCGCTGCCCGTTGACGATGCTCTCACCCTCTTGCCTCATGCCCCGAATGCCCGCAGCAGACCGGCAGCCTTGGCGCGGGTTTCCGCCAGTTCACGCCCCGGATCGGAGTCAGCCACGATACCGCCGCCGACACGCCACGAGAGGGCGCCGTGTTCGAGCGCCGCCGTCCGGATCAGGATATTGAGCTCCATATCCCCCCGCTCATTGATGTATCCAAGGCTACCCGTATAGGCGCCCCTCGGCCCGCCCTCCAGTTCAGCAAGAATCTCCATGCAGCGCACCTTCGGGCAACCGGTAATGCTCCCACCGGGGAAGAGGCTGCGCAAAATCTCCCGAAGGGATGCGTCCGCGCGCAGTGTCCCTTCTACGGTCGACACCAGATGATGGACCGTCGCGTAGGATTCCATTCGCATGAGCGACGGGACGCGCACGCTTCCGGGCATGCAAATGCGCCCGATGTCGTTGCGCTCGAGGTCTACCAGCATGATGTGTTCCGCGCGCTCCTTTGGGTGATTGCGCAATCTCTCACAGACGATCTTTTCGTCTTCGCCCGTCACGCGCGCTGCCGTACCCGCGATCGGGCAGGTACGGATCGTGCGTCCGCGCACTTTTACAAGGCGTTCGGGAGAGGCGCTGATGACCACCGCATCCCCGAGAGTTGCCAGTGCCGCAAAGGGCGCGGGATTGGCCGCGCCAAGTGCCGCCATGACCTGCGCTCCCGTGAGATCCCGCGGGATGGCTGCCGCGTAGCGGCGCGACAGGTTCACCTGGAATACATCGCCTGCCCGGATGTAATCCTGAATGCGCGCGATACCGGCAAGATAACGCTCCGGGTCTTCCTCCTCGATGTCTGGCAGGCAAAAGGCGGGGAATGTCTTGGCCTGCGTCCCTTCTGCTTGCGCAGCCAGCGTGCGCGCCAGACCCTCACTGTCTGCGCAGACGACCGTTTCCTGTCGCCAGTGATCATGGATGATGGCGGCATGGCAATACTGTGCCAAGGCTAGCGGCAGGCGGGGTGCCGGCATGTTGAGTCGGGGCTCGAACACTCCCGCCAGTTCATATCCCAGATAAAGGAAATCCCCCCGCGTGAAGGGCAGTGTATCCGGGGAGGGGTCGCCTGGCACGATGTGCCGCTCGATGTCGCCGAAAAAGGCCGCCACCTGCGCCGCCGAGGCTTCCGGCGACAGCACGCGCGGCGCGTCGGGGGACGCAAACAGGATATCGAAGCGCCCCCCGGTGCCACCGCTTACGAGAAGGTGGGGAAATTGCGCCGGGTCGGATGCATGGAGCGCGAGAAGCTGGCTAGCGCCCGCTCGGCACGGCCGGACTGTGGTGCGGCCGGGCATGCCCGTTCATCGGAACCGGCGCAGCACGATGGTCCCGTTGGTGCCGCCAAAACCAAACGAATTCGACAGCGCCAGCGGAATTTCCATGGGCCGGGCCGTGTGCGGCACGTAGTCCAGATCGCAATCAATGTCTGGCGTATCGAGATTGATGGTAGGTGGCGCGACCTGATGATAAATGGCCAGCGTCGTGTAGATCGCCTCGATGGCGCCCGCCGCCCCCAGCAGATGGCCGGTCATGGATTTGGTCGAACTGACGGCGATGCGTCGGGCCGCGTCGCCGAACACCCGCTTGATGGCCCGGGTTTCCGCCTTGTCCCCAAGCGGCGTGGACGTGCCATGCGCGTTTATGTAGGCGATCTCCTCGGCGTTGGCGCGGGCATTGTGCAGCGCCCGTTCCATGCAGCGCGCAGCACCCTCACCGTCTTCCGGCGGGCTGGTCATGTGATAGGCATCACCACTCATGCCAAAACCGACCAGTTCGGCGTAAATGCGGGCGCCGCGCGCCTTGGCATGATTGAGCTCCTCGAGCACGACCACCGCACCGCCCTCGCTCAATACGAAACCGTCGCGTTCCCTGTCCCAGGGGCGGCTGGCCTTCTCGGGTTCATTGTTGCGCCCACTCAGAGCCTTCGCATTGCCAAAGCCGGCCATCGATGTCGGGGTCACCGCCGCTTCCGCGCCGCCTGCGACCATGATGTCGGCATCTCCATATTCGATGATGCGGCCTGCCTCGCCGATGGCGTGGGTGGATGTCGCGCAGGCCGTCACCATCGACAGATTGGGGCCCTTCAGTCCATACAGGATGGACAGGTTCCCGGAGATCATGTTGATGATGCTCATCGGAATATAGAAAGGAGAGATCCGGCGCGCGCCCTTTTCGAAGTATTGCCGGGCCGTCTCTTCGATCGTGCGCACTCCCCCGATGCCCGAACCGATGACAACGCCAATGCGATCGGCGTTCGCTTCGGTCACCTCGAATCCGGCATCCTTGATCGCCTCCACGCCTGCCGCAAGCCCGAGCTGGATGAAGCGATCCATCTTCCGGGCCTCCTTTTCGGAGACGTAGAGGCTGGGATCAAATCCGCGCACCTCGCCTGCAATGGTCGATGGGAATCCGGTCGCGTCGAACTGCGTGACAGGGCCGATGCCGCTTTTGCCGGCCATGACACCCTGCCAGTTCTCGGTGACGGAAAGGCCAAGGGGCGTGATAGCACCAAGTCCTGTAACGACCACCCTCCTGTCACCCACGCCAACCCCCTTTCCGGCTCCGTCCCGTGCGCATGCCCTGAATTGTCTAGTTGGCGGCGTGGGAGCTGATGTAATCGACAGCCTGCTTCACCGTCGTGATCTTCTCGGCCTCGTCGTCCGAGATTTCGCAGTCAAACTCCTCCTCCAGCGCCATCACCAGTTCGACGGTGTCGAGTGAGTCGGCGCCAAGGTCATCGACAAACGATGCGTCGTTGGCGACTTCGTTCTCGCTCACGCCCAGCTGTTCGATGACGATCTTTTTGACGCGATCTTCGATACTGCTCATGTTCAATCCTCCAGACAGTCGTTGTGTGCCTTTTACGGGCGGCGCATAGTTACCATACACCGGCCCGAAAAGTCTACTTTCCTCTTGCTTTATCTTGCGGGGGGGCCACGCTGAGCGGGCGATCCTCAGTTCATAAACATACCGCCATTTACATGCAAAGTCGCGCCAGTGATGTACGCCGCGGCGGGCGATGCCAGGAAGGTCACGGCATGGGCGATATCGGCTGGCGTGCCGAAACGCTCAAGCGGGATCTGTCCGAGAAGGCCGTTGCGCTGCTGTTCAGTCAGGGCCCGTGTCATGTCGGTGTCAATGAAGCCCGGCGCGACCGCGTTGACGGTGATATTGCGGCCGCCCAATTCCCGCGCCAGCGATTTGCCAAACGCCACCAGTCCGGCCTTGGTGGCCGCATAGTTGGCCTGCCCGCCATTGCCGGTTGCGCCCACAACCGAACTGATGTTGATTATGCGGCCCTTGCGGGCCTTGGTCATCGCCCGCACGCAGCCGCGCGTCAACTTGAACACGCCGGTCAGATTGGTCGCCATGACCGCATCCCAGTCTTCATCACGCATGCGCAGCGCAAGGCTGTCACGCGTGATGCCCGCGTTGTTGACAAGGATGCCGGGCCACTGGCCGTTTTTCGCCAGGGCGTCCAGCAATTCGTTGATGGAAGTGGTGCTGGCCAGATCGAGGATCATGGCCTGTCCGACGAGCTTGTGTTCGGCAAGGAGGGATTCGATCGCCGTGACGCCGGCGGCCGACGTCGCTGTACCGATGACGTGCGCGCCCGCGCGGGCAAGGGCTACCGCGCAGGCGGCCCCGATGCCGCGACTTGCGCCGGTTACCAGTGCCACTTCATTTGCCAGTTCGGTCATTCGTCTTCAGTCCTCATGCATGAAGTGCCTGGGTCATGTCCTCAGGCAAGCCAAGTGATGTGCAGGGGATTTCGACGATGCGCTTGTTCAATCCGCACAGCACCTTTCCCGGTCCGCACTCGTACATTTTCTGCACGCCCCGGCCACCCAGCAAGCGGATCGTCTCGACCCAGCGTACGGGGGAGTATAGCTGCTTTATGAGGGCTGACCGAATCTTCTCCGGGTCGGTCTCGGCGGTCACGCTGCAGTTGTGAATGACCGGAATGGAGGGCGTGCGGATGGTGATCTGCGCGAGATGCGCGCCAAGCCGCTCGGCGGCACCCTTCATCAGGGCGCAATGTGACGGGGCGCTCACCGCAAGCGGCAGCGCACGCTTTGCGCCGGCACCGCGCGCGGCCGCAATGGCGCGATCGACAGCCCCTTTCGTGCCGGCGATGACCACCTGGCCCGGGGCGTTGTAATTGACCGCGGTCAGCACCTCCCCATCCGCCTGTTCGGCGCACAGGCGCTCCACCGCCTCATCCTCGAGACCGAGAATGGCAGCCATCCCCCCCTGTCCGGCCGGCACGGCCTCCTGCATGAGCTTGCCGCGGTTGGCCACCAGGACTGCTCCCTCGCGCAAGGTCATGGCGTCAGCACAAACGAGGGCTGCGTATTCTCCCAGACTGTGCCCGGCCATCCATGCGGGCGCGGCCCCTCCGGCTGCGCGCCAGACCCGATAGCACGCCACGTCGGCCGCAAGGAGTGCGGGCTGAGTGATTTCGGTCTGATTCAGGCGTTCCTCGGGTCCTTCCTGGGTGACCTTCCACAGGTCGTAACCGAGTGCTTCGCTTGCCTCGTCAAAAATCTGCCGTACGCTTTCATGCCGCGCCGCCAGGGCGCTCAGCATGCCGACCGTCTGTGATCCCTGCCCCGGGAACAGAAAGGCTGTTATCGCCTTGTCCATGTCCTGTGCTCCCCTTTACACCATCAATACCGAAGAAGAATCGAGCCCCATGTGAATCCCCCGCCAAATCCCTCCATGAGCACGGTATCGCCACGCCGGATACGGCCGTCGCGGACTGCTGTGTCAAAGGCAAGCGGGATCGATGCGCCCGATGTGTTTCCGTGACGATCGACCGTGACTACCACCTGATCCATAGACATGCCGAGGCGCTTGGCGGTCGCGCCGATGATGCGCGTGTTCGCCTGATGGGGCACCAGCCACTGCACATCCTTGCGCTCGAGACCACTTGCCGCAAGAGATTCCTCGACAATGTTGTCGAGCGTCGTAACCGCCATGCGGAACACTTCATTGCCGCGCATCTGGATGTGGGCGCTACCGTTGCGCAGGATTTCCGGGTGTTCCGATATTCCCCCCGCCACTGTCAGCAGATCCTTGTACCTGCCATCGGCATGCAGATGCGAGGAGATGATGCCGGGCTTCTCATCCGTACCCACCACCACCGCTCCGGCGCCGTCGCCAAACAGCACGCAGGTCGAACGGTCCGTCCAGTCGACGATCCGCGACATCGTCTCGGCGCCGACTACAAGCGCCCGCTGCGCGCTGCCGCTGCGCAGGAATTTTTCGGCGGTGGCCAGAGCATAGATGAAGCCCGTGCAGACCGCCTGCACGTCAAACGCCGGCGCCCCGTGATTGCCAAGGCGCTCCTGCAGCAGGCAGGCGGTGCTTGGAAAAATCCGGTCGGGTGTGGTCGTGGCGACGATGATGAGATCGATGTCGTCCGCACCGCAGCCGGCGGCCGCCAGCGCCGCACGCGACGCCTCTTCAGCCAGATCGCATGTGGTCTGTCCCTCGGCGGCGATGCGCCGCTCGCGAATGCCTGTGCGGCTGTAGATCCACTCATGGGACGTGTCGACGGTTTTGGCCAGATCGTCGTTTGTCACGATTTTTTCAGGGAGATAACCGCCTGTTCCCAGGATCCGTGCGTAGCTCACGCAAGCCCCCGTTCGGGGGTCGGCACCAGTTCCTGCCGGATAAGTGCCGGCACTTTCTTGCGGCCTTCCGACAGGGCAACCTCCAGCGCGTTGCGCATCCCCAGAACATCGGCGCCCCCGTGGCTCTTGACGACCACGCCATTTAGGCCAACGAGACTTGCGCCGTTGTAGCGGCGCGGGTCGACCCGGCGCCGAAAGGCCTTCAGTACGGGCATGGCGATGAGGCCCGCCAGACGGGTGGCGATGTTGCGCTGGAATTCGCGCCGCATCAGATGAGAGATCATGTGTGCCAGTCCTTCGCTCGTTTTCAGGGCGATGTTGCCCACGAAGCCATCGCAGATAATGATGTCGGTGTCACCCGTATAGATGCCATCGCCTTCCACGAAACCCACATAATTCAGGTTCGATTTCTGCAGCAGGCCGGCTGCCGCCTTGATCACTTCGGTGCCCTTTATGTCTTCGCTGCCAATATTGAGCAGACCAACGGAGGGTCGCGGGCGCCCCTCCACCGCCGCAACGACGATGGCGCCCATCAGGGCAAACTGGCGCAGGTGTTCGGCCGTGCATTCCACGTTCGCGCCCAGGTCCAGGAGGTGGACGTGACCGCGCATGGTTGGCAGCGCCGCCATGATCGCGGGACGATCGATTCCCGGGAGGGTTTTCAATACGAAATGGGCGATCGCCATGAGCGCGCCGGTGTTGCCGGCGCTCACACAGGCATCGGCAGTACCGTCGCGGACCTGCGTGATCGCCACGCGCATCGACGAATCGCGTTTGGAACGCAACGCCTGTGCCGGTGGCTCATCCATGCGCACGACTTCACTGGCCGCGTGCAGCTGCAGGCGGTCGTTCCATTGCGCGCCGAGGCGCCGCATTTCCGCTTCGAGGGCTTCGGGCTGACCGACGAGCACGAGTCGCGCGTCCTCGCTGCTGCGCAGAAACGCGAGCGCAGCCGGGACCGTCACGCGCGGCCCATGATCACCCCCCATGGCATCGAGGGCGATGGTGGTAGTCACTATCGCTCCGGATTAAGTCTAGTCCGCCTTGGTATCGAGCACCTTGCGGCCCCGATAATAGCCGTCGGCACTGATATGGTGACGGCGATGCGTTTCGCCGCTGGTCGGTTCGACTGACAGGCTGGGTTTGGACAAGGCATCGTGCGAACGGCGCATGCCACGCTTGGAAGGGGTCTTTCGGCTCTTTTGTACTGCCATTACACGGTCCTCGGTCTTTTACTTATCGTGCCCATCACGGGCAAACAATCCTTTTAGTGCCGCAAAGGGATGCGGCGCCTCGTCCGTCTGCACCCATGGCATGCAGGCCGGTTCATGATGCGGCGCCATCGGCAGCGCCAGCATCAGCTCGTCTTCGATCATGGCCGCCATGTCCAGGGGGCCTGGTTCATGATGACAGTCCAGCCCCTCTTCGCCAAGGATGCGCACCTGCTCATCGGAAGTCGCAAACACCAGCTCCCAGCGGCTTTCCAGGGTGTACGGAAACGGCTCCCGGCAACGCTGGCATGCACAGATGACCTCCGCCTGTACCTCGCCCCGCACCCGCGGACAGTCCCAGGGACCCCGGTCAAACACCAGGCGGACCCATGCGTCCGCCGGAGTCTTTTCCACCAGCGCAGCGAGCCGATCTGCCGCGAGCACGATCCGCCCCTCGAAGCGGGCCTCACTCTCCGCCAGGCGCTGGGGATCCAGGGCTGTGGCCAAGGGGTCAAAAAGCATGCGCCATGATATAGACGCCGCTCATGGGTGTCAAAAAGTGCCGCGGGGGTGAACACAGGCGCAGGAAGCCTTACAATGGC
>JAJYHH010000095.1:5388-29885 GCA_021784845.1 Pseudomonadota bacterium | reverse complement strand
TCGGGTATCCGGTCATGCTGAAGGCCACGTCCGGCGGGGGCGGACGTGGCATCCGCCGCTGCGATTCCGAGGAGGACCTGAAGCGCCAATACGACCGCGTCGTGTCTGAGGCGACCAAAGCCTTTGGAGCCGCCGAGGTGTTCCTGGAAAAATGCGTGGTAAACCCCCGGCACATCGAAGTCCAGATCCTGGGTGACCGGTTCGGCAACATCGTGCACCTCTTTGAGCGGGATTGCTCCATCCAGAGGCGTCATCAGAAGCTTCTGGAGATCGCGCCGTCGCCACAGCTCACCGAAGCGCAGCGCGTGGAGGTCTGCCAGCTGGCGGTGACCGCGGCCAAGACCGTCGGTTATGAAAACGCCGGCACGGTGGAATTCCTTTTTGATCGGGATAATCGCTTTTATTTCATGGAGATGAACACCAGACTGCAGGTGGAGCATACGGTTACCGAACAGATCACCGGTATCGATATCGTGCAGGAACAGATCCTCATTGCAGGCGGCAAGCCCTTGTCGTTTGCGCAGGAGGATGTTCAGCGGCGTGGTTTCGCAGTCCAGTTCCGCATCAACGCCGAGGACCCGAAGAACGATTTCCTGCCCAATTTCGGGCGCATCACGCGCTATTACTCGCCAGGCGGACCCGGCGTGCGGACGGATGCGGCAATCTATACGGGCTATGAGTTTCCACCCTACTACGATTCGATGTGCGCCAAGCTGACTATTTGGGCGCTCAGCTGGGAAAAGGCCCTTGCCCGCGGACGGCGAGCCCTGCTCGACATGGGTGTGTCCGGCGTCAAGACGACCATTCCTTACCATCTGGAAATCCTGAAGACGCCGGAATTTCGCGCCGGACAGTTCGATACCGGATTTGTCGAGCAGCATCCGGAGCTCATCAACTACTCGGCCAGACGCCCGACGTCGCATCTCGCTGCCGCGATTGCCGCAGCCATCGCAGCCCATCATGGCCTGTAGGCGGCCCCCGGGTGCGGCCACGCTGACGACAGCGCCCGGGAGAATGGGTATAATTCCCTTCCATATCAGACAACAAGCAGGTAGACCGTGCCGAAGAATCGCGTCCTGATCACCGATGTCATCCTGCGTGACGCCCATCAGTCACTGATTGCGACGCGCATGCGCACCGAAGACATGTTGCCCGCCTGTCCGGATCTCGATGCCATCGGGTACTGGTCGCTCGAGGCCTGGGGAGGCGCGACGTTTGATGCCTGCCTGCGGTTTCTGAAAGAGGATCCCTGGGAGCGCCTGCGCGCGCTCAAGGCCGCTTTGCCCAGCACGCGGCTGCAGATGCTGCTGCGCGGCCAGAACCTGCTCGGCTACCGGCACTATTCCGATGACGTGGTGCGCGCTTTCGTCGAGCGTGCCGCCGCCAACGGGGTGGACGTGTTCCGGATCTTCGACGCCATGAACGACATGCGCAACCTGCGCGTCGCGATCGAGGCGACGATCAAGGCGGGCAGGCACGCCGAAGGCACGATCTGCTATACGACCAGTCCGGTACACAGCATTGCGGCCTATGTGGACATGGCCCGTGAACTGGAAGCCATGGGCTGTCAGACGATCGCGATCAAGGACATGGCCGGCCTGTTGACACCGACGCGGACGAGTACGCTCGTCAAGGCGCTGGTCAAGGCGGTGAAAACCCCGCTGCACCTGCATTCGCACGCGACATCAGGCCTTGCCGCCATGTGCCAGTGGAAGGCGATCGAGGCCGGGTGTTACATGATCGATACCGCGCTGTCTTCGTTTGGTGGCGGCACCAGCCACCCGCCCACCGAGAGCCTGGTCGTGGCCCTGCATGGAACGGCGCATGACACAGGTCTGGACATCGATCGCCTCGAACGGGTCAACGCCTACTTCCGCGAGGTGAGGAAGCGCTACCACCAGTTCGAGAGCGAGCACACCGGCGTGGATACGCGTGTCCATGTCAATCAGGTGCCAGGCGGCATGATATCCAACCTCGCCAACCAGCTGAAAGAACAGGGCGCACTGAATCGCATGGATGAAGTGCTGGCGGAGATTCCACGCGTGCGCGCCGATCTGGGGTATCCGCCGCTGGTGACGCCGACTTCACAGATCGTCGGTACCCAGGCGGTTTTCAATGTCCTGACCGGGCAGCGCTACAAGAACATCACCAACGAGGTGAAGCTCTATCTGCAGGGCCGCTACGGCAAGCCGCCGGGGACTGTCGATGAGCGCCTGCGCCGTCTTGCGATCGGCAACGAACCTGTCATCACCCATCGGCCGGCGGATGACCTGAAACCGGAGATGGCGCGACTGCGACGGGACATCGGCGATCTGGCGCAATCGGAAGAAGACGTGCTCACATACGCGATGTTTCCGGAAATCGGCCGGACCTTTCTCGATGAGCGTCGCGCCGGGACCCTCCATCCGGAGGAACTGCTGCCGCCGGTCCAGGCGCAGACGGCGCCCTGCTATCTTGCGCCGACGGATTTCAATGTGACCATGCACGGTGAGACCTATAACATCAAGATCCGGGGCGCCGGCCACAAGAACGAAGAGCGGCGGCCGTTCTATGTCTATGTTGACGGCATGCCCGAAGAGATAATGGTCGAAACCATGGGGATCGTGCCAACCGCGGGGACGGAGACCGCGGTGGCGGCCACGGCGCCGACCAGGCCCGGCGAGCGGCCCAAGGCCCGCAAGCCAGGTGACGTGACGAGTGCGATGCCGGGCACGGTCGTTGACGTCGTCGTGCAGGTCGGTGCAGCCGTCAATGCGGGTGACGCCGTGCTGGTCATCGAGGCCATGAAGATGGAAAACGAGGTACCGGCCCCGATCAAAGGCACGATCAAGGCGATCCACGTCAAGAAAGGCGATAGCGTCGTTCCCGACGAGGCCCTGGTCGAGATCGGCTGATGCGGCTCATTCTGGCATCCGGATCCCGGTACCGGCGGGAACTGCTGGGGCGGCTTGGCATCCCCTTTGAAGTGCGTGCGCCCGATATCGATGAAACGGCCCTGCCCCACGAAGCGCCACCCGATCTGGCCCTGCGCCTGGCGATCAGCAAGGCACGGGTGGGCGGCGAAGGCTGCGCGGATGCGCTTGTGATCGGCTCGGATCAGGTCGCCGACTACAACGGAGAGATTGTTGGCAAGTCTGGCGCATTTGCCGAGGCGAAGCGTCAGCTCATGGCAATCTCCGGCAGGACCGCGCAGCTCTATACGGGGTTGGCCGTTTTCAATACGCGCACGGGCAACCTGCAGACGACGGTCGAGCGATTTGGCGTGGCCTTCCGAACCCTGTCGGAACCGTTCATCGAGCGCTATCTGCACCGGGAACAACCCTACGATTGCGCCGGCAGCGTCAAGTCCGAAGGTCTGGGGGTCGCTCTGCTCGAACGTTTCGAGGGGGATGATCCGACAACGCTGATCGGTCTGCCGCTGATTCGTCTGGTACGCATGCTCGAAAACGAAGGCATGCCCGTCATATGATCCGGGCGGACCACTGATGCGCCCATACGACCGCGCGGTCCGCTGCACGGACGAACTCATTTCGCGCCTGACCACAACAGGACAATCCCGGGATTTCACCCGGGTCTTCGTTATCCTGCTGCGCGAGCTGGCGCAAGGCCATCCGGTTGCGCCGGCGATCCTGGCGCGGGCGCTCGGTGCGACCGAGGACTGCGTGGAAAGCCTGCTCGCCGACGTGATGAACATCGAGCGCGATGGCAACGGCCACATCATCGGTTATGGGCTGACGCAACGTGAAACAGTCCATGGATTTCGCGTCGGCAGCCGGCAACTCTACACATGGTGCGCCTTCGATACCCTGTTTCTTCCCATCCTGATCGATAAGAGCGCGCAAGTCGTATCGCATTGTCCCGCGACCGGTGCACGGATCTCCCTGACCGTGATGCCCGACGCCGTGTGCGATATCACGCCCGCCGCGGCGGCCGTGTCCCTGATCCGGCCCCAGGAGACGTCCGACATCCGCCAGGCATTCTGCTGCCATGTGCACTTCTTTGCCTCGCAGACCGCCGGTGCAGGGTGGGCCAGCGCCCATCCGGGCGTTGAGATCGTGGCGATCGAAGAGGCCTTTGCGGCGGGGCGCGACCGCGCCAGGACCTTGCTGGCCCGATTCGACGCACCACGCGCCTGACGCGTTCTTCGGGATCGTGGCAGAAAACGGAAAACAGGACTGGCTTGGCCGGCGCGTCAAGAACCTGGTCGACCTGGCCTTTGCATTGCGCAGGCAAGGCGCGCAGTGCAAGCGTGATCGGGGCTGTGTGTCCGGACGCAGACGGGTCTTGCCTGTGCCGCTACCGGTTGTGTATCCAGGCTGTATGCCCCGGGCCGCCGGAATTGCGGTCGTGTTTTGCCTGCCATGCGGGCGCGGTCTGCGCACCGCGAACGGCCCTTGTGACCACAGGGCGCCCCCGCAGCTGCCGTCGCCGCCCCGGTCATTCCGGTCGGAGGCTTGCGAGCCGCTCCAGGACTGTCTCTAGCAGGGCACGGCGGCAGCCGTAATTGATCCGCACGAAGCCCGGCGCCCCGAAGTCGCGCCCATCCGACGGACCAAGGCCTGCCTTCTCGAAGATTCTCTGTGGATTTGCGCCCAGCGCACGTGCATCGATCCAGGCCAGATAGGTGGCCTCTGGATGCGTGGCCGTCAGCAGTGGATGGCGCGCGATCGCTTCCATCAGGCAATCACGATTGCCCCGCAGGTAGTCTACGAGTGATTGCCGCCACGGTTCCCCGTGCGTATAGGCGGCCAGTGCCGCCACATAGCCAAAGACATTGATGTCCGGCACGATGCCCTTCATGGTTTCCCGGAATCGCCGCCGCAGGCCTTCGCCCGGAATCACGGCAAACGAAAAGCCAAGACCGGGTATGTTGAAGGTCTTGCTCGGCGCCATCAGCGTGATGGTGCGTTCGGCAAGCCCGGGGTGTTGCATGGCAATCGGGATATGGCGCGCACCGGCATCGAGCACAAGGCCCGAGTGGATCTCGTCGCTGCAGATGGCGATGCCGTGGCGCTCACTCCACTCTGCCACATGACGCAATTCCTGGCTGGTCCATACGCGGCCTACGGGATTGTGTGGATTGCACAGCAAGAGCAGGCGGGTACGGGGCGTGACGGCGGCATCCAGCAGGTCCCAGTCCCACTCATAGCGGCCGTCGTCGCGCCGTCTGAGGGCAACCGTAACGAGTTCCCGTTGCGAGAGCGCCGGTGTACTCAAAAACGGCGGATAGACCGGGACGGCCGTGATCACGGCGTCGCCTGGTTCGCCCGTTGCGCGCGCGGCAACGTTCAGGCCGCTCACGAGCCCCGGAAGCCAGACGATCCATTCGCGGCGGATGGACCAGCCCGTGCTCGCGGCAACATGGGCGCAAATCGCCTCGATCAGTTCCTCGGGGGCATTGGTATAGCCGAACACGGGGTGCCGAAGCCGCATTGCGATGGCGTCGAGGACCGGTGGCGGGGCCGCAAAATCCATATCGGCGACCCATAACGGAATGATGTCCGTGCCGCGATAACGATCCCATTTGACGCTGCCGGTCCCCTCTCTTGGCAAAGGGCTGTCGAAGTCCACCCGCGAGCTTTTGGCGCCTTCGCTTCCGGACTCCATGATTCCTCCCCGCCCTGAAAAGAACTGCACTCTAAACCGGCGCCTCAGGCCTGTGCAATGTGCGACGGACGCGCGCGCTTTCGTGCGCCGGGCGCAAGAATGTCACCTGGGTTCGCAGGTCTGCGTGCCGTCTTGCTGCTTTCGCCGGATCATGCCGCGGGCCAATCGGACTACAATCGGCACGCTGATCGTGGGGCCGTGGGCTACGGATGCCCTGGATGCCCGCGTCTCGATCTCCCGTGGCGGCCGTGATTGCCTGTCCGGCGCGCGCACATCTGCATGCAGCGGCCGGGTCCGCACGCAGTCACCGCCGTGTCACGCCTGCCTACGCATGGCCCACGGCTTCTCAGGAGGTGTCATGAGTCATTCACGTTCTGTTGTAGTGATCACCGGTGCAAGCGCCGGACACGGTCGCGCCGTCGCGCGCGCCTTCGCCCGCCGGGGTGCCGACATCGGTCTTCTGGCGCGGGGGCGCGACGGTCTCGAGGCGGCCAGGCGCGAGATCGAGTCGCTCGGCGGGCGGGCCATCGCCGTGCCGGTCGACGTCGCCGATCCGCAACAGCTGGAGGCCGCAGCCGATCTCGTCGAACGCGAATTCGGCCCCATCACGGTCTGGGTCAACAACGCCATGGCCTCGGTGTTTGCGCCGGTCATGCGCACGCGGCCCGAAGAAATCAAGCGCGCCACGGAGGTCACGTATCTGGGGGCCGTATACGGCACGATGACAGCGCTGCGGCGCATGGTGCCCCGCGATCGCGGCACCATCATCGAGGTGGGTTCGGTGCAGGCCTATCGGGGAATGCCCCTGCAGGCGGCCTACTGCGCAGCCAAGCAGGCCCTGCGCAGTTTCACGGAATCGGTGCGCACGGAACTGCTGCATGACAAGAGCCATGTGCGCGTCGCGATGGTGCGGATGCCGGCTATGAATACCCCGCAGTTTGTCTGGACCCGCAACCGCATGTCGCACAAGGTCCGGCCGGCGCCGCCCCTCTACCAGCCGGAGGTGGGTGCCGAGGCGGTTGTGTGGGCCGCAGACCATGATCGCCGGGAGATCGAAGTTGGTGTCTCCACCGTGCTGGCGCGGCTGGTCAACAAGCTGCTGCCTGCCGCCGTCGACCGTTACCTTGCGCGCACGGGTTACCGGATGCAGCAGACCGAGGAGTTTGTTGATCCTGATCAACCCGACAATCTGTGGAAGCCGGTCGAAGGGGACCATGGGGTCTACGGACCTTTCAATGAAAAGGCGGCTACCCGCAGCCCCGGGATGTGGACCACCCGGCATCGGGGTATCATGCTCGCGGCAGTCGGCATGGGCGCCCTGGCTGCCCTGTCGCTGGCCGCGCGGCGGCTCCCAGGGCGTCTGCCCGGCCCGGGACGGGCCGGGTTGCGGGGCAGGCTTGCCACGCCGATGCCGGGCCGCAGATCTGTCTGGGGTACCTGACGCAGACAGTCGATTGCGCTACACTCGCGGTCGCAGGGCCGACTGTCACAATACTGACACACGAAAGTCTTAGTCTGCGGGCTGGCCAATACATCTGAGGATAGATATGCACAAGTTCCGTCTGACGGAAACACTGCGAACCACCGTGGCGGCGACGCTGATCGCCACCGTCGGGACGTTCGCTGCCGGCTCGGTCGCCTGCGCGAAGACCATCAACATCATGGAGACAGGTTCGACCCTGCTCTATCCCCTCTTCAATCTGTGGGTACCGGCCTATCACCAGATGCGGTCGAATGTGCGCATCAACACGCAGGGCACGGGCAGCGGCACCGGCATCGCCGAAGCCATTTCCGGCGTGGCGCAGATCGGCGCCTCGGATGCCTACATGAGCGACATGCAGGTCAAACAGAACCCGGACCTGCTCAACATCCCGCTGGCGATTTCGGCCCAGAACATCAACTACAACATCCCCGGCCTGAACAACATTCACCTGAAGCTGAACGGGCCGGTGCTTGCCGGTATCTACGATGGCCAGATTCGCGACTGGAACAACCCGGCCATCCAGCGGCTAAACCCGGGTGTGCATCTGCCCGCGCGCACCATCACCCCGATCCATCGCACCGACGGTTCGGGCGACACGTTTATTTTCAGCCAGTATCTGTCGTTCTCGACGCCCGCATGGAATGATCGCGTGGGCTACGGCACGACCATCAGCTGGCCCGCGGTACAGGGCGGACTGGGTGCAATCGGGAACCCGGGCATGGTGCAGGCCGCCGCGCAGACCCCCTATTCCATCGCCTACATCGGCGTGAGCTTCACCCGCGAAGCACAGCGGGCTCATCTCGGTACTGCGATGATCGAGAACCGGGCCGGGGAGTTTTTGCTGCCCACGCCGCGTACGGTCGAAGCGGCGGCTCAGCAGCTGGTGGCGAAGACACCGCGCGACGAACGCATCAGTCTCGTGTTTGCCCCGGGCAAAATGTCGTATCCCATCATCAATTATGAATACGCGATGGTCAATGCCCGTCAGGCCGACGCTGCCACTGCAACCGCCCTGCGTGACTTCCTGAACTGGGCCGTGAGCCTCAAGGGTGGCAATGCGCCGCGCTTTCTCAGGCAGGTGCGCTTCATTGCCTTGCCGCCACGCATCTCCGCGCTGAGCCGCGAGCAGATCGCAAAGATTCGTTGATGATCGGGAGCGTCCGGGCACACGGAGCGTGCCCGGCCTTCTTATACCGGCTAGAGGATCCATGAGATTACGACCGTTCCGGATGGTGCTCCTGCTCGCGACGAGCCTCATCCCCCTGGCCCTTGCGGCCATTTTTGTGTTTCTGGTCCGTTACTCGTGGCCCGCCATCCATTTCAATGGCGTCGATTTTCTTGGTGGACACACGTGGAGTCTTGGCAACCTGTACGCCAATCCCGTCGAACGCCATGGTCAACAGGTGCCGATTGGTGCCGATTACGGCATTCTCGTTTTCATAGTCGGCACGCTGTCTACGTCTGCCATCGCGCTCGCGCTCGCGATCCCCGTCAGTCTTGGTGTGGCGATCTTTCTGGCAGAAGGCCTCAATGCGCGCCTGCGTCCCGTTTTGTCATTCATCGTGGAATTGCTGGCGGCCGTACCGAGCGTCGTCTATGGCCTGTGGGGCTATTCCGTGCTCACCCCGCTCATAGCCCACGATATCGGTCCTGCCCTGCGCGATTCCCTTGGTCGATTCATCCCGTTTTTTGGTGGCCCCATCGGTAGCGGCTACGGTCTGTTGGCGGCTTCTCTCGTGCTGGCGCTGATGGTGGTGCCGATCATCGCCGCAACCGTGCGTGATGGACTGGCGCGGGTGCCCGCGGAAACCAAGGAAGCCGCCTATGCGCTCGGCGCAACGCATTTCGAGGTAGTCCGGCGCGCCATGTTGCCCATGGTGCGCAGCAACATCATTGGTGCCTGTATCCTGGGTCTTGGCCGCGCGCTCGGTGAGACCATGGCCGTCTTGATGGTAAGCGGCGGTGCTCTGAATTACTTCCCGGACAACGTCTACAGCCCCGTCACGACCATGGCCTCTTTCATCGTTTCGCAGTTAGACAGCGCCCTGCAGGATCCCACCGGGATGGCCGTGCGATCCCTGGCGGAGATTGCCCTGATCCTCTTTATCATCGCGGTTATCACCAATATGCTCGCCCGTTTTCTGACCGGTTCATCGCGCAATGTCTCGTCCGTTTAAACCGTCCCGCATCACCCGCCGGCGGTTCATGTCCGGCATAAACTGGCTTTTGTCCGGCCTTGCGTTCGTGGTCGTCGCCGTGCCGTTGCTCGATATCCTGTACACCATACTGGACAAGGGGTTCTCGGCGCTGTCGTTCAAGCTGTTTACGCAGGTCACCAACGGGATCTCGGGCGGTCTGCTGAACGCCATCACGGGGACGCTCGTACTGGTCGCGGGCGCTTTGCTGATTGCCGTGCCGGTTGGTGTCCTGGCCGGTATCCATCTGTCGGAATTCGGGCGGGGCCGGTTCGGGCGTCTGGTGCGGTTTCTGGACGATGTGCTGACCGGGGTACCGTCCATCGTACTCGGGTACTTCAGCTATGTGACGCTCGTCATTGGCCTGGGCTGGCAATTTTCCGTGCTGGCGGGTTCGCTTACGCTTGCCATCATGGTCGTGCCCTACATCGCGCGCTTTACGGAAATCGCCTTCTCCCAGGTGCCGAACAATCTGCGCGAAGCGGGCTATGCCCTGGGTCTGCGTGAATTCACCGTGATTACGCGCATCGCCCTGCCGCTTGCCCTGCCGGGGATCCTGACCGGTGCGCTGCTTGCCATGGCCATTTCGCTTGGCGAGACCGCGCCCCTCATCTACACGGCCGGATGGTCCAATTTCCTCTGGAACGGGCGGCTCATTCATGAGCCGATCGGCTACCTGACCTATGTCATCTGGAGCTTCATCAATCAGCCCTATCGCTCGGCGCACGCGCTTGCGTTCGCGGCGGCCTTTCTCGTCATCCTGCTGGTGCTGTTGACCAACGTGGCCGCGACCGTACTTTTGCGCCGCACCCACCCGGTGCGGGCGGGCCGCTGACCGGGTAGCCGCTCAGGGTTCCTCGCCGATCAGGCGCAGCGCTTCACTGACGCCGTTGATGCCGGTGACGCGCAGACCGACATCAGTGCCGCGTTTGGGGAGGTTGGCGGAGGGCACGATCGCGCGCCGGAAACCGAGCTTGGCAGCCTCACGCAGCCGTTCCTGACCACGCGGAACCGGCCGCATCTCACCGGCCAGTCCGACTTCTCCAAACACCACGAGATCCTTGCCAAGGGGCTTGTCCAGAAGACTGGAGGCACAGGCCAAAACAACGGCGAGGTCTGCGGCGGTTTCACCGACGCGGATACCACCGGCTACGTTGACGAAGACATCCTGCCGGTAGGTGGCGTGACCGCCGTGCCGGTGCAACAGCGCAAGCAGCATACCCAGACGCTGGCCATCGAGCCCCAGTGCGACGCGACGCGGATTGGCACCCACACTTTCGTCGATCAAGGCCTGCACCTCCACGAGCAGCGGCCGCGTGCCTTCCTGGGTCGCGAGCACCACGCTGCCAGATACGGTGTCTGCGCCTGAGCGCAGAAAAAGCGCTGACGGATTGGCCACTTCCCGCAGACCGTTTTCCGTCATGACGAAGACGCCGAGCTCATTGACGGCGCCGAAACGGTTTTTGATCGCCCGGATCAGCCGGAACCGGCTGCCACTGTCTCCCTCGAAATACAAAACCGCATCAACCATGTGCTCGAGCACGCGGGGCCCTGCCAGCTGACCTTCCTTGGTGACGTGACCGACCAGGAAAAGTGCGGTATTGGTGTCCTTGGCAAAGCGCACGAGCCGGGCCGCCGATTCCCGCACCTGGCTCACGCTGCCGGGCGCCGACGGCAGCATAGGCAGGAAGACGGTCTGGATGGAGTCGATCACGAGAACGCGGGGTTGCTCGGCGCGGCAGCACGCGATGATGGCGTCCACATTCGTTTCCGCGAGCAGCTTGAGACGGGGGGCATCAAGCCCCAGCCGCTGTGCCCGCGCCGCCACCTGGGCGGCGGATTCCTCGCCCGTCACGTAAAGACCATGCACCTGTGCATGCATGGTGGCGAGCGCCTGGATCAGGATGGTTGATTTGCCGATACCCGGATCACCGCCGATCAGTACCACCGACCCCGGCACCACCCCGCCCCCCAGTACCCGATCGAGTTCCTGCAGGCCTGTCGGGAAACGGACGAGCGTCTCGCACGCGACATCCGCAAGCGCGATCGCCTGGTTTGCGGCCGCTGGCGCACGGTGATCGCCCGAGACCTCCGACAGCGTGTTCCATGCGCCGCAGGCGTCGCAACGCCCCGCCCACTGAAAGGCCTGTGCCCCGCATTCCTGGCAGACATAGCGGACCCGCGCTCCTTTCATGGCGCCTCGCGCCGGGGCAGGCGCTGCGTCAGCCCGCAAAGCAGCGTGTAGGGAATGGTACCGGCGGCCTTCGCAATACGTTCGACTGGCAACCCCTTTCCCCACAAGACGACTTCATCCCCGACTCGCGCCTCCGGCACAGCGCGCAGATCAATCGTCAGCATGTCCATCGACACCCGGCCGATGATGGGCACGAGCCGGTCATGGATGCGCACCGGCGTACCGGACGCAAGCTCGCGGGGATAGCCATCGCCATAGCCTATGGCCGCCACGCCAACGGGCATCCTTTCCGGACAGTGGTAGGTCGCGCCGTAGCCAATGCCGTCGCCCGCCGCACGCGTACGCACGCTGATCAGGCGGCTCTTCAGAGTCATCACCGGAGACAGACCCAGCTCGGCGCCGCTCTGATCAGGCAGCGGGGATGCCCCGTAGAGCATCAACCCAGGCCGCACCCAGTCGCCGTGGCTTTCCGGCCAACACAGAACGCCTGCCGAATTGGCCAGACTCCTCTTGAAGTCCCCTTTGCAACTCTCTGTTAATACATCGATTTGTTTTCTTGTCATGGGTGAACTGCGATCATCGGCGGCAGCCAGGTGAGACATCACCCCCACTTGCCGAATCAGCCGGATCCGACCGACGCGGGCCAGGATTTCCGGCAGTCGCCCCGCCGGAAATCCGAGCCGGTGCATGCCCGTATCAATCTTGATCCAGACATCGAGTGGCCCCTCCCGGTGCGAGGCTTCGAGCGCCTCGATCTGGTAGTCCTCGTGCAGGACGGGGGTAAGACCAAACCGGATCAGTGCCTCGAGTTCCCCCGGATCAAAAAACCCTTCCAGGAGGCAAATGCCCTGGGTGATCCCCGCCTCGCGCAGTTCCAGTCCTTCTTCAAGGCTTGCGACACCGAAGGCGTCTGCATCCTTGAGTGCGCGGGCGACAAACACCAGCCCATGGCCGTATCCGTTTGCCTTGGCCACCGCCATGATCCGCGCACCGGGCGCGCGCCGTCTGACGAGCGCAAGATTGGCGCCTAGCGCGCGCGTATCAAGAACCGCGCAGGCCGGCCTCATGCATAGGGTCCCGCATAGGCGGCAGGCGCAAAGTTCTCAAAGCGCGTGTATTCCCCGAGATAGGTGAGTCGTACCTGTCCGATGGGGCCGTTGCGCTGCTTGCCGACGATGATTTCGGCTGTGCCCCGGTCTTCGCTCTCCGGATTGTAGACTTCGTCGCGGTAGATGAAGAGGATGACGTCCGCATCCTGCTCGATGGCGCCGGATTCACGAAGATCCGACATCACGGGCCGCTTGTTCGGTCTCTGTTCGAGAGCGCGATTGAGCTGGGAGAGGGCAATCACCGGTACATGCAATTCCTTGGCCAGACTCTTCAGTGCACGGGTGATGGCGGAGATCTCGGTGGCGCGGTTTTCCGTGCTTTCGCTCGATTGCATGAGCTGCAGATAATCGACGATCACAAGGCCCAGTCCGTGTTCGCGCATGAGCCTGCGGCTGCGCGCACGCAGCTCCAGCGGGGTCAACGCTGGCGTGTCATCAATGTAAATGGGGGCCTCCGCCAGCATGCCCACCGCCGATGTCAGACGCGGCCAATCCTCATCGTGCAGTTTGCCGGTGCGCAGGCGCTGTGCATTGATGCGCCCAAGCGAGGACATAAGACGCATCGCAAGCTGTTCGCCTGGCATTTCGAGGCTGAAAATGGCCACCGGCGCCTTGGCGCCGACTGCCGCGTGTTCGGCCATGTTCAGGGCGAAAGCGGTCTTGCCCATGGAAGGCCGTCCCGCCACCACCACGAGATCACCAGGCTGCAACCCCGAAGTCATACCGTCTAGATCGTCAAAACCCGTGGGTACGCCCGTTATCGTGGAATTGGACCGGAACAGCGCATCGATGCGGTCGACCGCGGCCGTAAGGAGCGATTTCAATGGCCGGAAGCCACCGCTGCGGTTGCCCACCTCGGTGATGGCAAACACCGCACGCTCGGCGTAATCAAGGAGTTCGGCCGCCGAGCGCCCGTCGGGACGGTAGGCCTTGTCGCCGATTTCATTGACGGTCTCGATCAGCCGGCGGATCAGTGCCCGTTCGCGAACGATATCCGCATAGGCCCCGATGTTGGCCGCGCTCGGTGTGTTTTCAGCGAGGGCCGCCAGATAGTCGAGACCACCGATGAATGCGAGGTCCTCGCCACCCAGCTGCTCGGCGACCGTGACCACGTCCACGGGGCGCGCATTGCCATTTAGCTGCGCGACCGCCCGGAAGAGCAACTGATGTTCGCGACGGTAAAAATCTTCGGCCGTGAGCCGGTCTGCGACGCGGTCCCAAGCCCGAGAATCGAGCAACAGTCCGCCGAGTACGGCCTGTTCGGCTTCACGGGATTGCGGCGCGAGGCGCAACCGCGCTTCCGCCGCATCCCGCGCCACTGACAGGCCCGCGTCTTTTTCCATCATGAAGGCCCGCAGGCCCTCCTCCCTTAACTCTCTCCAACCACCGAGACGATGATGGTCACGGATACCTCGGAATGGAGGCTCACCTGCAGTTCATGATCCCCGATCTCCTTCAGCGGCCCATTGGGCAACTGGATTTCGGACTTGGCGATCTCGAACCCGGCCGCAACCAGGGCCTCGGCGATATCGGAGGTGCCGACCGAACCAAAGAGCTTGCCCTCGTCACCGGCCTTGCGCACGATCTGCACGGTCGCGCCGGCTACCTGTTCACCGCGCGCCCAGGCCCGTTTCAGCGCGTCTTGCTGCTGGCGCTCGAGCTCGGCACGCCGCGCTTCGAATTGCGCCTTGTTTTCGGGCGTGGCGCGCACGGCCTTGCCGCGCGGAATGAGAAAATTGCGTCCAAAACCAGGCTTCACCGCCACCTCGTCGCCGAGGTCGCCCAGATTGCGGATTTTTTCCAGAAGAATGATTTGCATAACGTTGCCTTTAGTCGTGAGCGTCGCTGTAAGGCAGAAGCGCCAGATGGCGCGCAAGCTTCACGGCCCGCGCGAGCTGCCGTTGGTAGCGGGCGTGTGTCCCGGTATTGCGGCTCGGAATGATCTTGCCCGTTTCGGTAACGTACGCCTTCAGGGTCGCCAGATCCTTGTAATCGATCTCGACTACGCCTTCGGCAGTGAAACGGCAGAATTTCTTACGACGGAAAAAACGAGACATGGAGTCCCCCATGGTTATGGTGTGGCATCGGCGGCTTCCCGCTCGATCCCATCCTCATCGGCGCGTGGACGGGGCGCCTTGGCGCTGTCCTGGTTTTCTTTGGCCAGCGGCGACGGTGCCGTCACCGCTTCCTTGCGCACCAGTGTCAGCGTGCGGATCACGGCGTCACTGAAGCGAAAGGCAGTTTCCAGTTCCTGCAAAACGGCCGGATCGCACTCGATGTTCATGAGCACGTAGTGGGCCTTGTGGACCTTGTTGATGGGATAGGCGAGTTGCCGGCGGCCCCAATCCTCGAGTCGATGGATAAGGCCTTTGCCACCCTCGATGATCGACCGGTAGCGATCGATCATGGCGGGGACCTGCTCACTCTGGTCTGGATGGACCAGGAAAACGATTTCATAATGACGCATCAATAAGCCCCTTATGGCTGTAAAGCCTTCGACCCGCTGCCGAAGGCAAGGAAGCGCGCCCATTCTAGGGCTTTCGCGTCGCCAACGCAATTTCGGCACTGCGGCCGCGGACTGCCTCGTACAGGCACAGGGCGGCCGCCACCGACACATTCAGGCTTTCGGTTTGCCCGCACATGGGAATACGGACCAGAAAATCACATGACGTGCGTGTCAGCCGTCGCAATCCCGCACCTTCCCCGCCCAGCACGAACGCCATGGCCGGCGGCAGATCGGCCTCATGGAGGCTCATGGGCGCCTGCGCGCTCGCTCCGATGAGCCAGACGCCCGCCTCCTTCAGGAGATCAAGCGTGCGCGCCAGGTTTCCCACCTCGAAAAGAGGCAGGCGGTCGGCTGCGCCGCAGGCGGCACGCGCCGCCACCGCTGACAGCGGTGCGCGCGCATGGCGCGGCACGACCACGGCATGGGCGCCGGCGGCCTCGGCGGTGCGCAGACAGGCGCCGAGATTATGCGGATCATGCACACCGTCGAGAATCAGCAAGAGCGGTCGCGGTGTCGCGGCCACGAGCGTCATGAGATCGCCCTCGGCTGGCCGCGCCTGTGCCCGGCGACGCGCAACCACACCCTGGTGCACGGTTCCTCCCGCAAGCCGGTCCAGGGCGGTTTTCGGCACCCGGTGGACGGCCACGGCCCCGGCACGCGCGGCACCGACGACGGCGGCTATCCGTTCGTCGCGGCGGTCGCGCTCGATCCAGACCCCATCGATGGTTGCCGGCGCCTCCTTCAAGGCGGCCAGCACGGCGTGTACGCCAGCCACCAGATCCTCGGTTTCCTGCTTAGGCACGGCGCGTACGCCGGCGCCGGTTGCGCGTGCGTCGAGGCGCAATGGCTGGTGCGGCCTCGCTCTCGACGAGTTCGAAATCCAGCTTGACCTCATCGAGATCGACGCGCAGCAGGCGCACGCGCACATAGTCTCCCAGGCGATACTGCCGTCCGGTGCGCTCGCCGGCGATCAGGTGGCGACTCGGATCAAAGTGGAAATAATCATTGCCAAGAACGGAGATGTGCACAAGGCCATCCACGTAGATCTGCGCGAGCTCGACAAACAGCCCAAAAGCGGTGACACCACTGACGACGCCCTCGAACTCCTCGCCGATACGCTCCTGCATGAATTCGGCCTTGAGCCAGCGGATCACATCCCGTGTGGCCTCGTCGGCACGCCGTTCGGCAAACGAGCAATGCTCACCCAGGGCCCGCATGCCCGCCGCATCGGGTTTCGCGCCGCCACGCAGGATCGCCTTCAGGGCCCGGTGTACGATCAGATCGGGGTAGCGCCGGATCGGCGACGTGAAGTGGGCGTAATGCTCATAACCGAGCGCGAAATGTCCAATGTTTTCGTGGCTGTAGACCGCCTGGCTCAGGCTGCGCAGCAGCATGGTCTGGATCAGGCGCCCTTCCGGTCCTTCCGGAAGTTCTGCCAGCAGTCGGGCATAGTCGCGCGCGGTGGGCTTTTCTCCACCGCCCAGAGTCAATCCCATCTCGAAGAGCACGGTGCGCAAATCCTTCAGCTTCTGGGCAGTGGGGCCTGCGTGAACACGAAACAGGGCGGGCATGTCCTGCTCGACCAGGAAGCGGGCCGCGCAGACGTTCGCGGCGAGCATGCATTCCTCGATCAGCCGGTGCGCGTCGTTGCGAATGACCGGTTCAATGCGCTCGATCTTGCGGTTGGCATCAAAAACGATGCGTGTCTCCGGCAACTCGAAATCCACAGACCCCCGCCTGATCCGGGTTGTATGGAGGGTCTTGTACAGGGCATGCAGTTCCGTTAGCGCCGGCACGACAGCGGCGCGCCGTTGGGCGAGCGACTCGTCTCCGGCGAGAATCGCCGCCACCTCGGTGTAGGTCAGCCGCGCGTGCGAGCGCATGACGGCCTCGAAGAAACGGTAGTCGTGAATTTCGCCGTCGTCACCGATGTGCATTTCGCAGACCATGCACAGCCGATCCACGTCGGGGTTTAGCGAGCAAAGTCCGTTTGACAGAACCTCCGGCAACATGGGGATGACGGATTTCGGAAAATACACGGAATTGGCGCGCCCGAGCGCCTCGGTGTCCAGTGCGGTAGCGGGCTTTACATAGTGGGAGACGTCGGCAATGGCGACCAGCAGCCGCCAGCCCCGCCCTTCCCGCACACAGAACACCGCGTCATCGAAATCGCGAGCATCCTCGCCATCGATGGTGACAAGGCTGACGGCGCGCAGATCTTCGCGGCCGGCCCAGTCCTCGGCCATGACGGTCGTCCGCAGGCCTCCTATCTCCGCCTCCACGGGCTGCGGAAAGACATGCGGCAAGCCGAACTTGCGCACGGCGATCTCGATTTCCATGCCAGGCGCGCTCCTGTCCCCGAGCACCTCGGTGACACGGCCTATCGGCGGCGCACGGAAGGTCGGCTGCTCGATGATTTCACAGACCACGATCTGCCCCGGCCGCGCGCCCCCTTCGTTGCCCTCGGGGATCATGATGTCGCGCGCGATGCGGCGCTCATCTGGTGTCATGAACCGGAGCCCGCGTTCCTCGCTGTAGCGTCCAACGACATACTGCTGGCCACGCTCGAGGACCTCAACGATCACACACTCGCCCCGCCCTTTGGCATCCACTTCGGCCACGCGCGCCATCACGCGATCTCCGTGCATGACCTTGCGCATTTCGCCCGGCGAGATAAACAGGTCGTCATTTTCCTCGTCGCGCGACAGGAAACCGAAGCCGTCGGGATGTCCTATGACGCGACCGGGAATCAGGTCCATGCGCTGCACGAGACCATAGCGTCCCCGACGGTTCTTCAGGATCTGGCCGTCCCGCTCCATGGCGCGCAACCGGCGGCCAAAGGATTCGACGTCCCTTTCCCCGGCCACCCCGAGGACCTCGAGCAGCTGCCGCAAGGGCACCGGCTCGCCCTGTGCGCCGAGATAGGCAAGCACCGCCTCGCGGCTCGGTACGGGGAACTCGTAGGTCTGGGCCTCGCGTGCGGCCATCGGATCGACAAATTCACCTGATTCATTCTGCGTTGACATCGTCATGTATTCTCGGTAGAGTGCGCGGCCTTGGGACGCCGGGCCGGGGTGGCGGAATTGGTAGACGCGCTAGCTTCAGGTGTTAGTGGGGGTGACCCCGTGGAGGTTCAAGTCCTCTCCTCGGTACCACCCGACGTTCCCTCTCAATTGGCAGCAAATGGATCCCGCACGATGATGGTTTCGTCGCGCTCGGCCCCGGTCGACACGATGTCGATGGGCGAGCCCGTCAGTTCACTCAAGCGGTCCAGATAGCGGCGGGCCTGGACTGGCAACTGGGCCAGCGAGCGCACACCTACGGTCGACTGCTTCCACCCTGGCATGTCTTCATACACCGGTACACAGCGTCCCAGCGCCTCGGCTGACGTAGGCGGCGTCGTCCGCATTGTCCCGTCGAGCTCGTAGCTGACACAGATCCGCACGGTATCGAGCCCATCCAGCACATCGAGCTTGGTGATGCACAGCCCTGAAAACCCGTTGATCTGGCGGGCGCGCCGTACGGACACGGCGTCAAACCATCCGCAGCGCCGCTTCCGGCCGGTGGTGGCGCCAAACTCCTGTCCACGCGCCCCCAGCTGTTCGCCTATCCCATCGAAAAGTTCCGTGGGGAACGGTCCCGCCCCAACGCGCGTCGCGTACGCCTTGGTGATACCGAGAACGTAATGCAGTTCCCGGGGACCGACGCCCGCGCCCGTGGAGGCAGCACCTGCACTTGTATTCGACGATGTCACAAAGGGATAGGTTCCATGGTCGATGTCAAGGAACGTGCCCTGCGCGCCCTCGAACAGCAGCGGTTCCTCGCGCTGCCGGTGGGCATCGAGCGCCTCGGGGACGTCGCACACGAGCCTCGCCAGCCGATCGCGATAGTGCATGACCCCATCCAGGGTCTTCGCGTAATCCACGGGCGCCGACTTGAAGAAATGCTCCAGCATGAAATTGTGGTAGGTCACCACATCCTTCAGCTTCTCGGCGAATGTGCGCTCATCGAAGATGTCGCCTAGGCGCAGGCCGCGGCGAGAGACCTTGTCTTCATAGGCCGGGCCGATGCCGCGCCCGGTGGTGCCGATCGCAGACGCGCCTCGCGCCCGTTCCCGGGCCGCGTCGACTGCGATGTGGTGCGGCAGGATGAGCGGGCAGGCATCGCTGATGCGCAGACGGTCCATGACCGGCACATGACGCGCCTCGAGCTCCTCGATTTCGGCAAACAGGGCATCAATGGCCAGCACCACACCGTTGCCGATGTAGCATTTGACATCCGGACGCAGGATTCCCGACGGAATGAGATGCAGCACCGTCTTCTCCCGGCCTATGACGAGTGTATGGCCTGCGTTGTGTCCACCCTGGAAGCGGACGACACCGCGGGCCCTGTCTGTCAGCAGGTCAACAATCTTGCCCTTGCCCTCGTCTCCCCACTGGGTCCCGATCACTACGACATTTTTACCCATAATTCCCTTAGTGCCCCTCAATCACTGTCACTGTCCATTGGCCATTGTGCTCGATGAGCATGCGATCACAGCCCATCCGCCCGGCTTCGGCAGGATCGCCCTGCAAAGCCTCGATGACCCTCTCCCCCTGCTCGCGCAGATTCCGTATGGTCGCCAAAAGCCCGTCGTCATCACGCAAAGGCGCAAAAATCGCCTTCGCAGCCGGGTCTGGATGCCCCTGCAGTCGCAACAGCACACGGAGATCCGCACTGAATCCAACGGCCGGCCGGGATCGGCCAAATGCGCGGCCGATCTCGTCGTAGCGCCCTCCCTGGGCCACCGCCTGCCCATAGCCGGGCGTGTAGGCGGCAAAGACGATACCAGTATAGTAGCTGTAGCCGTTCAGCTCGGCGAGATCAAAATGCCAGCGCACATGCGGATGCATCCGTGCGAGACGCTGTCCGACCGCGGCCAGATCGTCCAGGGCCGCCCGTACGGTGTCGCCAGCGGCCTGCAGCCGCGTCATGGCGGCCGGCAGCTCCTCGAGAGGACCATGCAAGTCGGCCAGCGCGCGCAGACTGTCGCGCTCAACTTCTGTCAGCGCCCAGCCCCTGAGCAAGGCATCGATTTCGGGCTTGGCCTTGCGATGCAGGGCCTGCGACAACTCATCTTCACCGTTCTTGTCCATGCCCGCCGCGCGCGTCAGCGCGTGGAACACACCGACGTGACCGATGTCGACATGAAGATCCCGGCATCCGCTCCGCTCCAGTACGGCAAGCATCAACCGCAATACTTCGGCATCGGCCCGCGGGCCTGGCTGACCAAACAGTTCGGCGCCAATCTGCAGCGGTTCCCGTGCCCCGCCGAACTCGTCTGGACGCGTGCGCAGCACGGGCCCCAGGTAACAGAGCCGCACCGGTTCCTCGCGACGCAGATAGTGCGCATCGACCCGTGCCGCCTGTGGCGTCATGTCGGCCCGCACACCCATCATCCGGCCGGTCAGCTGATCTGTCAGCTTGAATGTCTTCAGATCCAGTTCTTCACCCACCCCCGTCAGGAGTGACTCGAGATACTCGATGAGCGGTGGCATGATGAGCTCATAGCCCCAGACATCCAGCAGATCCAGGAGGGTGCGGCGCACCCGCTCGGCATGGCGGGCTGCGGGCGGCAACATCTCCTCGATGCCGTCTGGCAATAACCAGCGGTCGCGTTTCACGCGTTTTTCTCCTCCCAATGAACGGCGCGCATGTGTAGTCAGCGTCCGGCGATCGGCAGATAGCGCAGAAGGTCGCTGTCCGGGCCAAGAACAAGGACGGTATGGCTGTTGGCGAAGTCTTTTTCGTAAGCTCGCAGGCTGCGATAGAACAGGAAGAAATGCGGATGCCGCCCGTAGGCTGCCGCATACAGCGTAGTGGCCTTGGCATCTGCGGCACCGCGGATTTTTTCAGCCTTCACGTAAGCGTCCGCGAGAATCGCGGCCCGCTTGCGGTCGGCCTGTGCCCGTATGGTTTCGGCCGCTTCCATCCCTTGTGCGGTGATTTTCTCTGCCCGCGCGATTTGCACCCCTTCCATGTTTTTGTCCAGCGCATTGACCATGCCCGCACTCAGGCCGACGCGCGTCAGCCGCACATCCACCACGCGCATGCCATAGCCCCGGACTTCGGAATCGACCGCTTTGACGATTTGGTGGTCCGCATCCGCCACCGCCGTCTGCAGGGTTTCGCTGCCAAATGCGTTGCGCAGCGCCCCTGCCGCGATCTCCCGGAGGCGCTCTGTCGCCACCCGGCGATCGCCGCCCACGGCCGCCAGGTATTGCCGCGCATCGGCGATTTGCCATTTGACATAGGCATCGACCTTCACGCGCCGCTTGCCCTGCGTGAGCAATGCTTCTCCGGTCAGGGGCAATGTCTGCAGCCGTCCATCGAAGACATGAACGCTGTCTGCAAACGGGATCTTTCTGTGCAGGCCCGGGTTGACGCCACCGCGGATGACACGCCCAAAACGCGTCACGACGGCTACTTGCCCCTCCCGCACCGTGTAGAGCGTGGCATTGACGGCGACGAGGACGACAAGCACGATCGCCAGCACCATAACTGTATGGTGGACGCGCCCGGTCACGGCTTGACCTCTGCCGGAATGCCGGGCGCCGGGGGCGCGACATGCGGCGCGATCCGGACATGCACGATCACCGGTGTTTTGGTTGTCACAAGCACCTTGCGGACATGGCGCAGCACCCGCCCGGTACCGTCAATGAAGAGCCTCTGGCGCGTGATGAGTGGCGCCCTTGCATACGCGTCCGCCACTGCCGTGAAGCGTTGTGTGCGCCCACGCGCCCGCGCGATGATGTTGTCCGCATATCCCCGTGCCTTGTCAATCTCGTCGATGGCCTCGCCCTGTGCCTTGGGCAAGATGCCCCCGGCATAGGCCTGCGCTTGGCTGATCAGGCGATTCCGATCCTGGCGGGCCTTCACAACCCGCCCGAAAGCCGATTCCACAACCTGCGGCGGCGCCACCTTCTGAATCCGGATCGCAACGACCTGGACACCGGCGTGATAGAGATCAAGGGTGCGCTGCAAAATGCCTTGAACGGCCTGCTCCACTTTTCGTTGCCCGTGCGTTTCGACGGCATTCAGCTCGGATCGCGCCACTTCTTCACGCATGGCCGCCGCGCCCGCTTCGGCGATCGTCTGCCGGGGATGGTCGACGGCAAAAAGGTATTCGCTTGCATTGCGCACCCGGTACTGGATTGCAAACTGCAGGTGCAGGAGTCCCTGATCCGCCGTCAGCACCGTCCCTTCCGAGGGCACGGCCGTACCGTTGGAGACGAGATTCTGGTCAGACCGGTAGCCGATGGTCACCACATGCACACGGGTCACGCTGACGATGCGCGCGTTGCCCAGTGGCCGCGGCCAGTGCCAGTGCCCACCGGGGCCCACTTCACGCATTTCGCGGCCAAACGTGAGCAGGACGGCGCGGCTCCCTTCCGGGACCGTATAGAAGCCGCTTGCAAACCACAGGCCGATCGCCGCAAGGATGACGCCGCCCACCATCCACGGAGGTGGCGTGGCATGACCCAACCGCTGCACGCGTCGCCAGAGTCTGCGCACGTACGCGTCCAGATCCCATGCGCCCGGACCAGCCTTGCGGCCCCAGGGATCACGGTCTCCGCCCGGATCATTCCAGCCCACGTGTACACACCCTCGCCAAAACGCGCCATTCTAGGCTCATGGGCACCCATCGGCAACACGCGGTTCAGGAAAGGGAAACGTGGCATCCAGTCCCTGTTCCTCGGCCAGCCAGCGACACTGACCGCGATCAATCTCCAGCGTCAGCACCAGATGATCGTCCTCGACGACTTCCGATACCACGCATGCCTGCTCATAGAGGCGCGCACGCACGCGTCCCTCGCCCAGTCCAAGACGCACCACCGCCCGTACCCGATGGCGCGTCAGCCGCTCGCTGATCGCCTGCGCCAGGAGGTCCAGCCCCTCGCCAGTCCGCGCCGACACGAATACGCGGATGGGGGTGTTATCGGCGGCCCTGTCGATGCGCGCGGCCTCTCCGGCAAGATCTATCTTGTTGGCCACGACGAGCACGGGTACCCGTTGTGCATCGATCTCGCACAACACGGCTTCGACTTCCGTCTTGTGTTCCTCGCGTTCCGGTGACGCGATGTCAACGACATGCAGCAACAGATCGGCGAACTGCACTTCTTCCAGTGTGGAACGGAAGGCTGCGACCAGTCCATGCGGAAGGTGACGAATAAAACCGACCGTATCCGTCAGAATCATGGCGACCGATTCTGGCAGATCGACGCGGCGCATGGTGGGATCGAGCGTCGCAAAAAGACGGTCTGCGGCGTACACCTTGGCGCCGGTCAGGGCATTGAACACGGAGGATTTGCCGGCGTTGGTATAGCCGACGAGCGATACGGTCGGCACGATCGACCGCGCGCGCGACCGGCGGCGCTCCCCGCGCTGCTGGCGCACCTTGTCGAGACGCCGGTGCAAGGTGCGGATACGCTCGGCGATCATGCGGCGATCACTTTCCAGCTGCGTTTCGCCGGGTCCGCGCAGGCCTATTCCGCCCTTTTGCCGTTCGAGATGCGTCCATCCGCGCACCAGGCGGGTGGAAAGATGCTCGAGTTGCGCAAGCTGCACCTGCAGCTTGCCTTCGTGGGACTGGGCTCTCTGGGCAAAAATATCGAGAATGAGGCCGGTCCGGTCCAGGACCCGTGCGCCGATCGCCTTTTCCAGGTTGCGCTCCTGTCCTGGCGACAGGGCCGAGTTCACGAGCACCAGCTCGGCACCTGTTGCCAGGACGCTCTCCCGGATTTCCTCGACCTTTCCCGAGCCCACATAGGTGGCGCTATCGGGGTGTACCCGTGTGCCGGTTATGACCGCCGCGATCCCGGCACCGGCGGACAGCGCGAGCAGCCGGAACTCTTCCAGATCCTCCTGCGTGTCACCGCCAGTAAGCTGCAGGTGGACCAAAATTGCCTGTTCCCGCGCTGCGGTCTTGCCTTGATTAGTCGTTGCCGATCCCCTTCTCGCCCTCGTCCATCTCGAAAACGAATTTTACTGGACGACTGGGCACCACTGTTGAAATGGCGTGCTTGTAAATCATCTGGCTGACCGAATTCTTGAGCAGCACCACGAACTGGTCAAAAGATTCGATCTGACCCTGCAGCTTGATCCCGTTGACAAGGAAAATCGATACCGGGACGCGCTCCTTGCGCAGCGTGTTCAAATAAGGGTCTTGTAAGGCCTGCCCTTTATGCTGGCTCATGACAGTTCTCCTGTTCTTATATGGCGTGAACTTATTACGGCTCGCAAGCGAGACCTCAGTGTTTTGCGTCCCCGCCCACTACCGCAGCCTCAATACTGTCTGCACACAGGGGACCAACATCGGACTTTGTGCTGTCAAACCAGCACACTTCGGAATCGGCCCGCAGCC
>JAJYHH010000095.1:0-4806 GCA_021784845.1 Pseudomonadota bacterium | reverse complement strand
CGCTGATGAAGTTCGCGGCCGAGTACGTTTCCGACACATGGCGGATATCGATCAAATGATGCGGCACAAGTCGCCGCTCGGCGCGGCTCGGCTTGGCCGTGCCGACGTCGAGATGGCGGTAGATCTGCGCCGCATCGACGCTTATCACTTCGACTGGCAACCGTGCGCCGATCGCAAACGCGGCTGCACTCTTGCCGGCGCCCGTGGGGCCCATGAGGAAGACAACCGGCGTCTCACCCATGATCCTTCGGGCGCAAATGCGGGAAAAGGATCACGTCACGGATGCTTGGCGCATCGGTCAGGAGCATTACCAGGCGATCAATGCCGATGCCCTCGCCCGCGGTTGGCGGCATCCCATATTCCAGTGCCTCCACATAATCCGCATCATAGTGCATCGCCTCATCGTCGCCACTGCCTCTGCGCTCCACCTGTTCACGGAAACGCTGCGCCTGATCCTCGGGGTCGTTCAACTCCGAAAAGCCATTGGCAATTTCGCGGCCGCCGACGAAAAACTCGAAGCGATCGGCTACAAACGGATCCGTATCATTGCGCCGAGCAAGCGGCGACACCTCGGCTGGATACGCCGTTATGAATGTGGGCTCATTCAGAGTCGGTTCGACCGTTTTTTCAAAAATGCTCATCTGCAGGCCGCCTGCACCCAGGGCCGCCGGTTCCACCACGCCGAGCTCATCCATGAATGCGCGCAACGCGACGCAATCGCGCAAATCCGCCGGGGCATGGGAATGTTTCTGTCTGATGGCCTCTTCGACCGTCATCCGCACAAATGGCTTTCCGAAATTGTAAGTCTCGCCCTGATAGGCAATTTCCTCCGTGCCGAGCACATCCCTGCACAGGCCGCGCATCAACTCCTCGGTCAGATTCATCATGTCATGATAATCGGCGTACGCCTGATAGAACTCGACCATGGTGAATTCCGGGTTATGGCGGGTACTCAAACCCTCATTACGGAAATTGCGGTTGATCTCGAAAACGCGCTCCATGCCGCCGACAATAAGGCGCTTTAGATAGAGCTCCGGTGCGATGCGCAAATAGAGCGGAATACCAAGTGCATTGTGATGCGTGATGAACGGTCGCGCGGTCGCGCCGCCCGGCAGCACCTGCATCATCGGTGTCTCGACTTCGGCAAAACCGCGCACATGCAGAAATTCGCGCAAATAGGCAATGATCGCCTCGCGCCGCCGGAAAAGCGCCCGCGTTGCGGGATTCATTATGAGATCCAGATACCGGCGCCGATATTTCATTTCCTGGTCTGTCAGGCCATGGAATTTTTCCGGAAGCGGACGGATGCTCTTCACGAGCAGCCGCAGACTCCCGGCCCGGATGCTCAACTCGTTTGTTTTCGTGCGAAACAGCACCCCTTCGATCCCGATGATGTCACCAAGATCCCAGTGCTTGAAGCGCTCGTAGGCCCCGGCACCGATGGCGTCCCGCTCGACGAAGACCTGCATGCGTCCTTCGCTGTCCTGGATGTGGCCAAATGTTGCCCGCCCCATGATGCGCTTGCTCATCAGGCGACCGGCAATACGTACCGGTGCCACCTGCGCGAGAATCTCGTTGCTGGCATCCGCGTACTGCGTCAGCAGTGCGCCCGTGTGCGCATTGGGCCGGAAATCATTCGGAAAGGCCGAACCTTCGGCGCGCAAGGCGCTCAGTTTTTCGCGTCGCTGTCCAATATGCCGGCTCTCTTCAGCTACTCCTTCGGCCGCCTCGTCGTGTTCGGTCACCATGGCCCCCTTATAGTCCACTCTTCAAACTGGCTTCAATGAAACGGTCCAGGTCGCCGTCCAAAACCACCTGTGTATTGGCCGTCTCCACGCCGGTGCGCAAATCCTTGATTCGCGACTGATCCAGGACGTAAGACCGGATCTGACTACCCCAGCCGATGTCGGATTTGGATTCCTCGAGTCGCTGCTGTGCCTCCCGGCGCTTATGCATCTCGGCTTCGTACAACCGTGCCTTGAGCATCTTCATGGCGGAAGACCGGTTCTTGTGCTGGGAACGGTCCGTCTGGCACTGCACGACGATGTTGGTCGGCAGGTGCGTGATGCGCACCGCCGAATCGGTGCGGTTAACGTGCTGTCCGCCGGCGCCGCTCGCCCGATAGGTATCGACGCGCAGATCGGCCGGATTGATGTCGACCTCCACGCTTTCATCGATTTCCGGATACACGAATACCGATGCGAAGGAGGTGTGGCGGCGGTTTCCGGCATCGAAGGGTGATTTGCGCACCAGTCTATGCACGCCGGTTTCGGTGCGCAAATGCCCGTAGGCATAGGATCCCGTGTATTTGATGGTGGCGCTCTTGATACCTGCGACCTCGCCTGCCGACACTTCGATGAGTTCGGTCACAAAACCACGGCGCTCTCCGTAACGCAGATACATGCGCAGGAGCATTTCCGCCCAGTCCTGTGCTTCTGTGCCCCCCGATCCCGCCTGAATGTCCAAAAAGGCATTGGCCGCATCCTGCTCGCCGCTGAACATGCGCTCGAATTCGAGCCGGTCCAGGCGCGTGGCGAGCCGCGCCAGATCCGCGCCTATGGAGGGTAGTACAGCACTGTCGTGTTCCGCTTCGGCAAGCGCCAGCCATTCCCCCGCTTCGCCGAGCCCGCGGTCGAGTTCCTTGAAGGTGTCTACCACCGCACTCAGGCGTGCGCGCTCCCGGCCCAGCTCCTGGGCGCGTTCCGGCTGGCTCCAGATGCCCTGATCCTCGAGCTCGCGCGTGACCTCCACGAGCCGTTCGCTCTTGGTTTCCAGGTCAAAGATACCCCCGAAGGGTGTCGACGCGTTCCCGCAGGTCGCGCAGCTGCTGTTGCAGTCCGGCAAGATCTTCCATGGGTCCCCCAAAAAAACCGCGAGCATAACCGAAATGCCCCGCCGCCCGGTAGCGACGGGACGCCTCTCGCGGGCTGGTTCTACGCAGTCGGGGCCAATCCGCGACTGCCGGCCACCGCCGCCGCCAGCACGGCAAGACCCGCGGTAATCCACAGTGTTGCTTCGAGTCCGAATGCGTCGGCCACACCGCCCAGGCCGATCATGGCCAGAGCGGCCAGTCCGTTGGCGCTGCCAAGGGCCAGTCCGCCGCCCAGACTGCGGTTTTCCGGGAAGATGTCCTGGCCCGCGACCACGGTGACCGCGATGGGCGCAAAGAGAGCAACGCCGATGACGGCCAGCAGCGGCCAGGCAAACATCCACGGCGCAGACAAGGTCACCGCCAGCAGCCCTGCTGCCACGAGCAGGGATCCCGCCAGCAGCGGCTGGCGCCCAAAACGGCGGGCCAGTCCCGGTCCGGCCAGATTGCCGACGATGCCGGCTACGATGATGACGGCGATGAGCAGCGCGCCGGTGCGAACCGAACCGCCCTGCTGGTGCCAAAGCAGCGGCAGGAAAGTGACAAGGGCGTATGTGACAAGCGAACGCAGCGCCGCAAATGTGACGAGCGCACCAAGGGGCCGGCCCTTGCCGCGCCATTGTAACGACCTCTCGGGGCGTGCGCGGACAGGCAGGGCCGGAATGGAGCGGCGCAGCAGCACAAGGCTTGTCATACTCAGGACCGAGAGCAGCCACAGATGGTCCAGGCCAAACCCGGCCACAAGCAGCGTTACAAGCCACGGGGAGAGCCCGCGCCCAAGTTCGCCGCCCACCAAAAAAACCGACACCGAACGCCCCTGACCCTGGGATGCGCGCTCGAGCGTGCGGGCCGCGGCCAGTGCGGGCGGATGGAAGGCGGCATTGGCGACACCGATCAGGGCCAGCGCACCGAGCAGCGGCACGAATCCCGCGTCGGCCCCGATCAGGCCCATGCCGATCGCCGTGCCAAGAAACCCTGCCATGACCAGCGAGCGGCCGCCGATGTAATCGGCCCAGTAGCCAAAAAGGGGCTGCAGGCCCTGACCGATCAAAAGCGCGGCCATCAGGCCGCCGGCCAACGCGGGCGAACGGTGCAGTGACACCAGCAGAAGCGGCAGTATGCCCGGCAGAAAATTCGCTGCGCCATCATTCAGGAAATGCAGCCATGACAGGGCCGCGAGCGCCTTCGCCTGTCCTGCGTGAGGCGTCGTGTCCGCGTTTTTGGCCGTTTCCGCCGCGTGCATGTCCACTGTGCGTTCTGCCTCTCTTGCCATGAATCGCCCCAAAGCGTGTTAGACTGCCGATCAGTTCAACTGTATTTCGTTCGGATGGAATGACCCGGCCACCCGGAAATCCGATGCATCCTGTCGATCTCAAGCATCCCGACCTCTACCTCAATCGCGAATTGAGTGCGCTTGCATTCAACCGTCGGGTACTCGACCAGGCCAAGGACGAGCGGCTGCCGTTGCTGGAGCGGCTGCGCTTTCTGTGCATTTCGAGCACCAATCTGGATGAGTTCTTCGAAGTGCGCGTTGCCGGCCTGAAGCAGCGGGCCGAGTTGCAGGCCGCGCCCCTGTCCGCCAGCGACAAGTCCTTTCTCGATATCCTGGGGGCGATCCGCAAGGATGTGACCGATCTCGTCTCCGAGCAGTATCGCGTCCTAAACGATCTCCTCATTCCCGATCTTGCGCAACACGACATCCGCCTGATCAAGCGCGACAACTGGACACCCGCGCAGGATGCATGGCTGCGTCATCATTTCCGCACGGAGCTCGCGCCCATCCTGAGTCCGCTGGGCCTTGATCCCGCCCACCCCTTTCCGCGCATTCTGAACAAGAGTCTGAACTTCATCGTGCCGCTCGAGGGCAAGGACGCATTTGGCCGTCACGGTGGAATGGCCATCGTGCAGGCGCCACGGGCTCTGTCCCGCGTGATCGC
>JAJYHH010000018.1 GCA_021784845.1 Pseudomonadota bacterium | reverse complement strand
TCCCCAGGACGTCTATGGAGACTTATCTCGTCGGCGGCGCGGTCCGGGATGAACTGCTCGGCCGCCCGGTGACTGACCGGGATTATGTGGTGGTGGGGGCGACCCCGCAAGAGATGCTGCGTCTGGGGTTCCGGCAGGTGGGGGCCGATTTTCCGGTCTTCCTGCATCCGCGCACGCACTGCGAATACGCGCTTGCGCGCACCGAACGCAAGGTGGCGCCAGGGTACAGGGGCTTTGTCGTCCACGCCGAGCCGACGGTCCGCCTTGAAGAGGATCTCGCGCGGCGCGACCTGACCATCAATGCCATGGCCCGCGCCGCCGACGGCACGCTGATCGACCCGTACGGGGGTCTTGCCGATTTGCGGTCGGGGATTCTGCGCCACGTAAGCCCTGCATTTCGCGAAGATCCCGTGCGCATCCTGCGCGTGGCCCGTTTTGCGGCGCGTTTTGGCTTCCAGGTGGCGCCGCCCACCATGCAGCTCATGCGGGAGATGGTCGAAGCCGGCGAGGCGGCCCACCTCGTTGCCGAGCGGGTCTTCGTCGAGCTCGAGCGGGCGCTTTGCGAGCCGCACCCGGAACTCTTTCTTGACGTATTGCGCCAGACGGGGGCGTTGCGTGTGCAGTTTCCGGAGATCGATCGCCTGTTTGGCATACCGCAGGTGGCGCGTTACCATCCCGAGATCGACACCGGCGTGCACACCCGCATGACGCTGATGGCGGCGTGCGCGCTGTCACCGGAGCCGCGGGTGCGCTTTGCGGCTCTGGTGCATGACTTGGGCAAAGGGCAGACGCCCCCTGACCAATGGCCGTCGCACCGCGCCCATGAGATGCGTGGCGTGCCGCTCGTCGCCGCCTTGTGCGACCGCCTGCGCGCGCCTGCCGAATGGCGTGCGCTGGCCCTTGCCGTGACCCGGTACCATCTGACCGTCCACCGGGCGATGGAACTGAAACCGCTGACTATCGTGCGCTTGATCGAAGCCCTGGACGCCATCCGGCGGCCGCGGCGCTGGCAGGAATTTCTGCTTGCCTGCATGGCGGATGCGCGCGGCCGCCTCGGGTGCGATCAGACGCCTTACCCGCAGGCGGATTTCCTGCAGGCGGCGCAGGCCGCCTGTGCGGCGGTTTCCGGTGCCGCTTTCGCAAAGCGGGGGTTGCAGGGCCGGGCGATTGCCCGGCGGGTGCGCCAGGCGCGGGTGATGGCGGTCGCAGCACTTGCGCGTCCCGGCCCCGTTGGCCGGTGAGCCACGTTCAGACCGGATTTTCGCAGTCCTTCAACGGGAGTATCCATGAAAAATCTGATTGACCGCCTGCGCGGCGTGGAACGCGATATCGTCCAGCAGCCCGAGGCCCGCGGCCCGTATTACGAGCCGCAAGGCAACGAGATCCGTGTTTTCGAAGCGGCGTGGCGCAAGCGTCTGCCCGTGATGCTGAAAGGGCCGACCGGTTGCGGCAAGACGCGCTTCCTCGAGCATATGGCGCATCGGCTGGGCCGGCCCCTGGTGTCGGTGTCGTGTCACGAGGATCTGACCAGCGCCGATCTGGTTGGACGCTTTCTGCTCGAAGGGGAATCCACCGTCTGGCAGGACGGCCCGCTTACGCGGGCGGTCAAGGCCGGCGCCATCTGCTATCTCGACGAAATCGTCGAGGCGCGGACCGACTCCACTGTGATCATTCATCCGCTGACCGATCACAGGCGGCGGTTGCCGCTTGAGAAGCGCGGTCTCGAGATCGAGGCGCACGAGGACTTTCTGCTGGTGATTTCCTACAACCCCGGCTATCAGACGGTCCTGAAGGATCTGAAGCCGTCGACCAAACAGCGTTTCGTCGCCATAAGCTTCCAGTATCCGGACGCCGATACCGAGGCGCGCATCGTGCGCACGGAAGTGGGGGACCTCGAAGACGACGTCGCGCGGCGGCTGGTGGCGATCGCCACGCAGGCCCGCGCCCTGAAGGATCACGGTCTCGACGAGGCGAGCTCCACGCGTTCGCTCGTCTACGCCGGTTCGCTTATCATGGCGGGCCTAAGCCCGCTTGAAGCCGGCGAGGCAGCGCTGGTCAGCCCCATCACGGACGATCTCGATCTCGCCCACGCGCTACGGGAGATCATCAAGGCCCATTTCAGTGCATGATGGAAACACCGGAAATCACGATCGCTCTGGTCCTGAATGAACTCGAGGAACTGAGTTTCGTCGCCACTCGCGACCTGAAGACGGCCATGCCGTCGATCGAGCCGTTCGGCGTGGCGACCACGGCGGCGTGGGCGGCCACGGGGCGCGATCTGTTTTTATTCGATCGGGATGCCGGCAAGGCGTTTTTGCGCGCAAGCCCCGGGCTCGCCGGCGCGACCGGCGAGGTGGAAAGCTGGACCGGGCAGGCGCGTGGTTTTCTCGGTTTGCGCGGATCCTGGAAGGCGCTTACCGCCTATCTCGCGCAGTTTGCCGAGGCCCATGCCGTTTTTGGTGCCGGTGGCGCCCTCGAGTGGGGCGAAGCGGGGCTTGGCCTGGCGCGTGCCCATCTGGAGAGCGCGGAGGTCTATTTTTCTCTCCCGCCGGCCCGGCTTGCCGACGCGCGGGGACTGGCCGGCCTGCGCGAAATCATCGAGCCGCTGCGCGCCTTGCAGGTTGCGCGGGGATTGCCGGCGGGTCTGGCCTTGCCGGGCGCGCTCGATGTGCGCGCGGCGTTTGGTGCCGCAGCCGTGGCGCCGTGGGCCACGCGCGGCGCCGACATCCTGCGGGCCGGCCGGTTGCGCGGGGAGTCGTTCTTTCGTCTCGAGGGGAAAGACAGCGAGGAGGCGCTGCTTGCCGCTTTGCCCGGTTTGCGTACCCAGGAGCAGGAGCGGTTTCTGGGTCTGTTCGTGCACGCAGTCTTTGGTGCCAGTCCGCCACTGCGGCCGCTTGGCCTGCGCCTGGGCGCGCGTCCTTTCGTGGAAACGGATGGCCTGACCCTGTTCGTGCCGGCCGCTTTTCCCGATGCCGAAGAGGCGCTTGCCGCCCTCTTGCACCATGCCGGCCATCTGGCCTTCGGCAGCTACGAAACGGGGCGGGTGCATGCGCTTTTTCGCGAAATGGGCATGACGCACCCGCCACTCGATGATAACCAGAATGTCACCTGGCGGCCGCTTTTTGCCGCCTTCGGTGATGACATGGCGCGCTTTCAGCTGCTTTTCGATCTGCTCGAAGATTTCCGCATCGACGCCCGTATCCAGGCACGCCTGCCAAACCATGTGCCGCGTCTGCTCGCGCTCGCCGGGCAGGCCCCCGCCGGCCGTGTGCGCCCTTATTTCGAGGCGGCGGTGGAGAGTCTGGAGATGCTCGTTGGCCGCCGCCCGCTGATATCCCCGTGGAGCGAACTCATCGCCGCCGACGCCGACATCCTGACCGCATTCCGGCTCGCCCGCGTGTGGTATGAGACGAACACATGGCCCGCCGTGGGTTCTGCCGAGCGTCTGGACGCCTATCTCCCCGGGCGTTCGCCGAACACCCAGCGGCCGGTCTACCCGCGGGCGGGTATTCTGGGTCGCGAAGCGCCGGAAGAGGTGCAGGACGGGCAGGGGGCGCCGGCCACCCAGGCGCCGGCGGCAAAAACCGAGCGGGAAGCGAGCGGTGGCGAGGACCCTGACCTGGAGATCCCGCCCGAGGATACAAGTGGATCGGGTGGGCGCGTCGGCGTCGGCCGGCCGCAGCCGGCGGCCAGCTCCCGCCGGCTGCGCCAGCACCGGCCGGGGCAACCGGCAGGGGCTGCCTACCCGGAATGGGACTACCGCGAGAAGGCCTATCGCCGCGACTGGGCGCATGTGCAGGAGCGCGCGCTTACGGAGACCGATGCCGGATGCGCACAGGATCTGTTGCTGCAGCACGCCGGGTTGCTGCGTCGCCTGCGTCGCGCCGTCCAGGCGGAGAAACCGCAGCGGCCGATCCCCTTGCGTCGCCAGCTCGAGGGTGAAGACCTCGATCTCGATGCGGCTGTTGCCTATGTGGCGGATCGGCATAGCGGCATGCAGCCCCCCGCCAGCGTGTACCGCCAGCGGCGTCCGCTTGCGCGGGATACGGGGGTGTTGCTGCTCGCCGATCTGTCGACATCGATCATGCAGCAATCGGCCGACGGCAACGGCCGGGTGGTTGATCGCCTGAAGGCGGCGCTTTTGTTGTTTGCCGTCACGCTGGAGGAGATCGGCGACCCCTATGCGATTGCCGGTTTCGCCTCCAAGTATCGTGACGCCGTCAGCTACTACCCGATCAAACCATTCGACGAGCGTCTGACCGCACACCAGCGCGCCGTCCTGGGCGGCCTGTCGGGTCGGCTGGCGACGCGCATGGGAGCGGCCATTCGCCACGCCTGCATGCATCTTGGGCGGGCCGGCACGGGCCGGCGGCTGTTGCTCATCCTCTCCGATGGCCGGCCCGCCGACTACGATGACGGGGGAGATGAGCGTTATCTCCACGAGGATACGCGCATGGCCATCAAGGAAGCGGCCGACCGTGGCATCCACGCGTTCTGTGTAACCCTGGACCCGGGTGGAGGGGCTTATCTCGAGCGCATTTTCGGACGCGGCCACTACCTCGTCATCGATCAGCTAAACGAACTGCCATCGCGTTTGCCGCAGATCTATTTGCGCCTGCGCGACAGATGAGATCCGTTCAGCGGCGGGCAAGCGCCCGGCTGCGATCGAGCAGGTGAAAGCCGGCAAGCGGCGCGGTGTCGCCGCGCGTGAACGCCATCACCTTGAACAGTTCCCCCATTTCGTGGGGCAGCGTCAGGCGTTTGATGGCGTTTGCCTCCTCCATGTGCGCGCGCCCCGGGCCCTGCGCGCGTGGTGCAAGGCCGAGCGAGAGCAAAAACGCCGCCTGACTCGTGTAGCCGGCGACCGCCAGTCCGGCGGCCTGCCCGCTTTCGGCGAGCGCCGTGAAATCGACGTGCGTGGTGATGTCCTGCAGGCCCATGAGCACCAGCGGGTCGCCGTGGGCATGGTGGCGGAAATGGCACATGAGCGTGCCCTCGTGCCGCTGCGGGTGGTAGAACTCGGGCGCCGGGAAGCCGTAGTCGATCACAAGCAGCAATCCGCCTGCGTTCAGACGGGTGGCGGCCTCGCCGATCCACTTCCTCGCCGCCCAGGAGATTTCCGACGTGTAGCCTTCGGGCCAGCCGCGGGTTTCGAGCGCCTCCGTCATCTGCGCATCGGCCGGTCCTTCCCGCCAGCCGAATGCATCGCTTTCGGCGCAGACGAGCAGTGGGTGGGCCTGCCCCTGATGGACCCGAAAGCGCGTGACCGGCAGGGCATCGAGCAATTCATTGGCCAGGATGACCGATGCGTCCATAGCGGGCCATGCGTCGGTGATGACGATGCGATCCGCATGCTCTGGAATCTCGCGGGCCATGAGGATCCGTGCCTCCTCGCGGCGCCGCGCGCTGCGCTCGATCAGCACATAGCGCATCGGTGAAATCCCCAGCGCATCGAGGGCCTGCAGGATATCCACGGCAAGACGGCCGCCGCCGCCGCCCACCTCGATGATCGGCCCGGGGGTTTGTCGCAGGATCTGGGCGCACTGGCGGGCCAGGCACTGCCCAAAGAGCGGCGACAAAGCCGGGGCGGTGATGAAGTCACCGGCTGCGCCGAATACGGTCCTGTGGCTGTAATAACCGATCTCGGGGTCATAGAGCGCGCCTTCCATGAATTCCGCGAAGGACAGCGCACCGCCCGCCTGTGCGATGCGCGCGCGCAGTCTGTGCACCTGGCGCTCAAGTGTGGCTTTTTCGGCGGTATCGAGTGTCGCCCAGGCCGGTGTGGCGGTTTCTGGCATATAGAGTTTCGCGGAACCAGCGGCTATTGTGGTCGTATTTTGACACAAGGGGTGTCCGGCATGCAGGGGGTCGTCCAGAAAGTGGTGCTGGTGACGGGGGCGGCGCATCGCCTGGGTGCGGCCATCGCCCGGCTCCTGCACGCGCGCGGACTCGCGGTGGTCATTCATTACAGCCGTTCAAGAGCGGAGGCGCAGGCTTTGCGCGACGCGCTCGAGGGCGAGCGCGCCCAGTCGGCTGCGGTGGTGGCGGCCGACCTGCTCGATCCGGCCGCGCCCGCGTATCTGGTCGCGCAGGCGATCGCCGCGTTCGGGCGGCTCGACTACGTCATCAACAACGCATCGAGCTTTTATCCTACGATCATGGAGGCGGCCTCGCTTGCCGACTGGGATGATCTGATCGGTACCAACCTGAGGGCGCCGTTTTTCCTCGCCCAGGCCGCCTGCGCCGAACTCAGGGCTCGCCAGGGTGCCATCATCAACATCATCGACATTCACAGCGAACGCCCCCTAAAGGGCTATCCCATCTACAGTGTCGCCAAGGCGGGGCTGGCCATGATGACGAGGGCGCTGGCCCGCGAGTTCGCGCCGCATGTGCGCGTCAACGGGGTCTCCCCTGGCACCATTCTGTGGCCAGACCGCGAGCTGGCCGACCCCCTGAAGGCAGAGATCGTGGCCCGTATCCCGCAAAAACGCATCGGGTCCCCCGGCGACATCGCGTCGGCGGCGGCCTATCTGCTGCTCGATGCCGGCTATGTCACGGGCCAGATTCTCGCAGTCGATGGCGGTCGTTCCGTGGTCATCTGACCGTGCGGCGGGTCAGGAGGCGGATACCGTGCTGGAGCGCTCGATGATCACGCCGACGGCGCTTGCGCCGTCGATGGCCCCTTGCTTGTTGACCTTCAGACGGAGCCACTGTACCGGGAATTCCTGCAGAATCAGGGTTGCCACCCGTTCCGCAAGCGTTTCCACAAGCTTGAAGGGCGTGTTTTCGACGTAGGCCTTGAGGCGCTTGGCAACCGCCTTGTAATTGACCGTGTCGTCGATATGGTCCCGTTGCGCCGCTTTGTGGATATCGACGGCCAGATCGAGATCGAGCAGGATCGTCTGGCGCGTGTGATGTTCCCACTCCCAGATGCCGATGATGCAATTCAGCTTGAGATCGTGTAAATACACGATGTCCAAGCCGTCAGGGGGAACACCATTCCGCATATGTCGTTTCTGGCCTTTGTTTTGCCGGTTCTTGCCTATCTCATGGGGTCGCTGTCGACGGCTGTGATGGTCAGTCGCGCCCTCGGCCTTCCTGATCCCCGCGCCGCCGGTTCCCGCAACCCCGGCGCAACCAACGTGCTGCGCCTCGGTGGCAAGAAGGCGGCCATTATCACCTTATTGGGTGATGTCCTCAAAGGAGTTTTGCCTGTGGTGCTCGCGCGCGGCCTGGGTGCGGGTCCTGTGGTCATTGCCTTCGTCGCCGTCTGCGCCTTCATTGGTCACCTGTATCCCGTCTTCTTCGGTTTCCGGGGCGGGAAGGGGGTTGCGACCGCCCTCGGTGTCCTGCTTGCCATAAGCCCGGTTGCCGGGCTTGCCCTCCTTGGCATCTGGCTTTTCGTTGCAGCGATCTTCCGCTATTCGTCTCTGGCCGCCCTGACCGCGGCGATTGCGGCGCCGTTCGTGGTTGTGCTGGCAGCACCTGGCGAGCGCCTGCCCTACGGGCTCGCCGCTCTTGTCATGAGCGTCCTGCTCCTGTGGCGTCACCGCAGCAACATCCACAACCTCTTAAACGGCACGGAGTCGAAGATCGGCGCTAAGGCGGGTCCAGCTCGCTGAGCGGCCAGCGCGGCCGCACGCCAAGATCGGCTGTGTCGCGCGCGCCGGCGGCGAACCGCACGCTGCCTGCATAGGCGATCATGGCGCCGTTGTCGGTGCAGAAGGCGGCGCGCGGATAGTAAAGGCGCGCGCCCCGGGCCGCGGCCGTTTCCGCCAGGCGCATACGCAGGCGCTGGTTGGCGCCGACACCCCCTGCGACCACAAGGCGTGTGTGCCCCGTCATCCTGAGCGCCTGTTCGCATTTGGCCGCCAGCGTGTCGACCACCGCTTCCTGGAAGGCGTAGGCGATATCGGCCTGCCGCGACGGCGTGAGTGGTTCTTCACCGATCACGCGCAGCACGGCGGTTTTGAGGCCGCTGAAGCTGAATTCGAGCCCCGGACGCTCCGTGAGGGGGCGGGGCAGCACGATGCCGCATTCCCGGCCTTGCGCGGCGGCCTGCGCTAGCGCCGGGCCGCCCGGATAACCCAGTCCGAGGGCCTTGGCGGTCTTGTCGAAGGCTTCGCCGGCGGCGTCGTCGCGTGATTCACCCAGGATGCGGTAACGGCCGACGCCGGCCACATCCGCAAGCAGGGTGTGGCCGCCGGAGACGAGCAGCGCAAGAAACGGGAAGGGCGGAGGATCCGCTTCCAGATGCGGGGCGAGCAGATGGCCTTCGAGGTGGTGGATGCCAAGCGCGGGAATACCGAGCCCGAAGGCGAGCGCGCGCGCAAAGGAGGCCCCGACGAGCAGCGCGCCGGCAAGCCCGGGACCCGCCGTATAGGCGACCCCGCCGAGCGCGTGGCGTTCAAGGTTCGCCTGGCGCAGGACGTCTGTGACGAGCGGCAACAGTTTCCGGATGTGGTCGCGCGAGGCGAGTTCGGGTACCACGCCGCCGAAGGCCTGGTGGTCGAGCTGGCTGTAGAGGGCGTGAGCGAGCAGACCATCGTGGCGGTCGTAGACCGCGACACCGGTGTCATCGCAAGAGGTTTCGATGCCGAGGATACGCACGCCCGGGATTGTCCCGGTCTTTGTGCCGGCCCGCAACCCGGGGGCAGGATGTACAAACGCGCCGCCATCCTCTACAATCGGCCGTTTCCGATTTCCCTTTACAACCTAAATCTGAGGTGTACAGCGTCTATGCCATCTGTGCGGGTCAAGGAGCATGAACCCTTTGAGGTCGCTCTTCGGCGTTTTCGCCGGTCTTGCGAGAAAGCCGGAGTATTTGCGGAAGTGCGTCGCCGGGAATTCTACGAAAAGCCCACGGCCGTTCGCAAACGCAAGGCGGCGGCAGCCCGCAAGCGCGAATTGAAGAAGATCGCGCGGGTTGCGATGCGCACCAGCCGTCCCTTCTAGGGGCCGGTCGTGAGCCTCGGGCAGCAGATCGCCGACGACATGAAGGCGGCCATGCGCGCCAAAGACGCGCCGCGGCTTGAGGCCATACGCCTGTTGCGTGCGGCCATCCAGCGGCGGGAAGTCGACGAGCGGGTCACGCTGGATGACACGGGCATTCTGCAGGTAATCGAGAAGCTCATCCGGCAGGGCCAGGAGTCCATGGCCCAGTTCGAGGGGGCGGGCCGGACGGATCTGGTGGTCAAGGAGCGGGCATCCCTGGCTGTTTTCACAAGCTATCTGCCCACCCCCCTTGCGCCCGAAGAAGTCGAGGCCCTCATTGACGCGGCCATCCGTGACACGCAGGCGGTCTCGATCAAGGATATGGGCAAGGTCGTGGCTTACCTGAAGCCCAGGCTGCAGGGTCGTGCAGACATGGCAGCCGTGAGCGGACGCGTCAGGGAGCGTCTCGCTTAAGGTCGGAGCCTTCAGTCCCGGCAGGGGGAGGCGGTATGGCGGGCCGGATACCTTCGCCCTTCATTGATGCGGTGCTTGCGCGCACGGACATCGTCGAGCTCGTTGGCACCCGTGTTCCCTTGCGCAAGGCCGGCAAGGACCACAAAGCGTGCTGCCCCTTTCATGAAGAGCGCACGCCCTCGTTCACGGTCAGCGCGGACAAGCAGTTCTACCACTGTTTCGGTTGCGGCGCCCACGGCACGGCGATCACCTTTCTGATGGAATACGAGCGCCTGGGTTTTGTCGAGGCGGTGACGGAGCTTGCGCGCCGGGCCGGTCTCGACATGCCGGAAGACGGGGCGCCGCTGCGCCCGGCGGGACCCGATCTGCGCCCGGTGCTTGTCGACGCAAGCCGGTATTTTCAGGAGGCTTTGCGCCATCACCCCACCGCCGCGCGCGCCCATGACTACCTGAAAGGGCGCGGTGTGACCGGGGCCATCGCCAAGACGTTCCATCTCGGTTACGCGCCGGCGGTCTGGGATGGTCTCCTGGGCGCCCTGTCGCAGTACGACGGCAAGACGCTGGAACAGGCCGGTCTCGTGATTGCGCGCGACCAGGGCGGGTACTATGACCGGTTCCGCGACCGCGTCATGTTTCCGATCGAAGACTTGCAGGGCCGGGTCATTGGCTTTGGTGGCCGCGTGCTCGACCGCGGTGAACCGAAGTATCTGAATTCCCCGGAAACCGTCCTGTTCCACAAAGGGCGCGAGCTCTACGGTCTGCCGCAGGCGGTCAAGACCATCGAGACGGAAAAGCGCGCGGTGGTCGTTGAAGGGTATATGGATGTCATTGCGCTCGCCCAGCACGGCATAACCCACGCCGTGGCAACTCTGGGTACCGCCACCACGCGAGAGCATCTGGAGCGGCTGTTTCGCCTGTGTCCGGAAGTGGTCTTTTGTTTCGACGGCGACCGTGCCGGCCGTGATGCGGCCTGGCGCGCGCTCGAACAGGCGCTGTCCGTTTTGCGCGACGGGCGTCAGGTCACGTTCCTCTTTCTGCCAGAGGGCGAGGATCCGGATACGCTCGTCCGGCGCGAGGGGCCCGAAGGCTTCCGGCAGAGGCTGCACCGGGCCGTGGAATTGCGCCAGTTTTTCTTCGATACCCTCTCGCGGCAGGTCGATCTCACGCGGGACGACGGCCGGGCGCGGCTTTTTGAACTTGCCAAGCCCTTTCTGTCTAAGCTGCCACAGGGGGCATTGCATGAGATCATGATGACGCGGCTTGCCGAGCTGACAGGGCTTGCCGGTGACCGGGTGCGGGCCTTGGTGCCTCCTCCTCCTCCCTCGCCGGCGCGGCCGGGTCGCGGGCCCCGGGGGGGCTTTTCCCCGAAAGGCTCGCCTTCGCTGGTTCGCCAGGCGATCGCCTTGCTTTTGCAGGCACCCGCCCTCATTGGGGAGATAGGCGAATTACCGGCCTGCGACCGGCCGGGCATGGATGTGCTGGTGGCGCTGGTCGCAATCCTGAAGGAGACTCCAGGACTGTCCACGGCCGCCGTCGTCGAGCGGTTCGGCGGAACCGAACACCACCAGGCGCTTTTGCGGCTTGCGGCCTGGGAATACCCGGCGCTTGTCGCCGATCAGGCGCTGCAATTGCGGGAAATCATGGACCGTCTGTCGGAGCAGACGCAGAGAGAATCCGCACAGAAACGTTATAGGTTTTTGATAAAAAAAGGAAATTTGTCGGCGAGTGAACAGGAGGAACTGGATCGACTCGCCGTTCATCGGCGGACGGGTGCACCCGACATCTCCCAGTGAATGGGAAGCGTGCACCGCTGTCGTAGTGTATACTTAACAATTACTTCGGGCTCGACCCCCTTAAAGGTTAACTTTAATGGACCAGGAAACGCAACGACTTCAGTTGAAAAAGCTCATCATTCAGGGTAAGGAACAGGGCTTTTTGACGTACCGCGACATCAATGACCACCTCCCGGAGGATGTGCATGATGCCGACCAGATCGAGACTGTGATCAACATGATCAATGACATGGGGATCGAGGTCTACGATCAGGCGCCCGATCCGGACACCCTGCTCATGAAGACCGATCCGGTAACGCCCGATGACGAGGAAGTGGTCGAGGAGGCCGAGCAGGTGCTCGCTTCTGCGGTTGAGGGCGAGTTCGGCCGCACGACGGATCCCGTGCGCATGTACATGCGGGAGATGGGCACAGTCGAGCTTCTGACGCGCGAAGGCGAGATCGATCTCGCCAAGCGCATCGAAGATGGTATTCGGCAGAGCACGGAAGCGATCGCCACCTGTCCAGCCACGATTGCGGAAGTGCTGCGCATGATGGAGCTGGTCGGGCAGGAGCAGATGCGCCTGGGCGAGCTGGTGGTGGATTTTGTCGACGCCAAGGGCGTCGAGCAGCCGCCCGAGGACGTGGTGACGGAAGTGGCCGCCTCGGTCGGTGACGAAGAGGATGACGAAGAAGAGGGCGGCAGTGTCGACGCCGAAGAAGATTCGGGGCCCGACCGTGAAGAGGCGCTCGCGCGGTTTGAGCGCATTGGCAAGCTGTACGCCACCATGGTAAAGGCGATCGAGAAGAAGGGCTTCAAGAGCCCCGAGGTGAAGAAGGCGCAGGAGAAGCTCGCCGCCGAATTCATGGAGATCAAATTCGTCTCCAAGCAGATCAACCGGCTTGTTGAGCAGGTGCGGGCGCTGGTGGAAGAGGCGCGCGAGCAGGAAAAGATCATCATGGATGTGTGCGTTGGCAAGGCGCGCATGCCACGCAAGGCCTTCCTGAAGGGCTTCCCGGGCAACGAGACCAACATCCGCTGGATCAAAAAGATCGGCAAGGGTCTCGAGGGCAACGCCGAGGCGATCGAGCATCACCTGGAGGCCATCACTCAGGCTCAGGAGAGATTGGCGCAGATCGAGATCCGCGCCGGTCTGCCTGTGGCCGATCTGAAGGAAGTCAATCGCCGCATGTCAATCGGCGAGGCCAAGGCCCGTCGCGCCAAGAAAGAGATGGTTGAGGCCAATTTGCGTCTCGTGATTTCGATCGCGAAGAAATACACCAACCGCGGGTTGCAGTTCCTGGATCTCATCCAGGAGGGCAACATCGGTCTGATGAAGGCGGTCGACAAATTCGAATACCGTCGGGGCTACAAGTTTTCCACGTACGCCACATGGTGGATTCGGCAGGCGATCACGCGGTCTATCGCCGATCAGGCGCGCACCATCCGCATCCCGGTGCACATGATCGAGACCATCAACAAGCTGAACCGCATTTCGCGGCAGATGCTGCAGGAGATGGGGCGCGAGGCCACTCCCGAGGAGCTCGCTACGCGCATGGACATGCCGGAAGACAAGGTGCGCAAGGTGCTGAAAATTGCCAAGGAGCCGATCTCCATGGAGACACCCATTGGCGATGACGAAGATTCGCATCTGGGGGATTTTGTCGAGGATACGAGCATCATGGCGCCGACGGACGCCGCTACCGTGGCGGGCCTGAAGACGGCGACCCTCGACATTCTGGAGACCTTGACGCCACGTGAAGCCAAGGTTTTGCGCATGCGCTTTGGCATCGGCATGAACACCGACCACACCCTCGAGGAGGTCGGCAAACAGTTCGATGTGACGCGCGAGCGCATCCGGCAAATTGAAGCGAAGGCCTTGCGCAAGCTGCGCCACCCGAGCCGTTCCGAGCATCTGCGCAGCTTTCTCGACATGTGACAGCCGCAGGGCCTGTAGCTCAGTTGGTTAGAGCAGGGGACTCATAATCC
>JAJYHH010000117.1 GCA_021784845.1 Pseudomonadota bacterium | reverse complement strand
CGCGGGGCTGCTGGCTGTCGGAGGGTGGCGTCAGTCGCGCGGCGTTGGGTCTTCTCGATGAACTGGGGGTGGAATGGACGGCAAGCGGTCAAACGGTGCTGGTCCATAGCCTGGGAGAGGGGGGATCCAGCGAGGCTGCCGGGTTGGGGCCGTTTCAGATAGACGACACGCGTGTCCGGTGTTTTTTCCGGGACGATGATCTGTCGGATCGCATTGGTTTCCGGTACGCCGAATGGCGCGCCGAGGATGCGGTAAGCGATCTCGTGGGCGCCATCGAAGGCCGTGTGCGCGCCGCGAACCAGACGGGCGATATGGTGATTCCCGTCATTCTCGATGGGGAAAATGCGTGGGAATACTATGCGCACAATGGCTTCTATTTCCTGCATGCTCTCTATGAAAGACTGGGAGCCCATCCGATCCTGTCGCTTGGTACGTTTGGCGATGTGCTCGATCGCGGCACGGCGGTCGGGCGGCTGCCGCGGCTGGTAGCGGGCAGCTGGGTGTACGGCACGTTTGCGACGTGGATCGGATCGGCAGACAAGAATCGCGCCTGGGAGATGCTCGTGGGCGCAAAGCAGGCAGTCGACGGGGCGCTCGGACACCAGACGCTGACGCCAGCAGAGCGGGCGGCCATCGACCGGCAGCTTATGATCTGCGAAGGGTCGGATTGGTTCTGGTGGTATGGTGATTACAATCCGCCGGAGTCCGTGGCGACCTTCGACGCGCTGTACCGGGCGCATCTGCGCCAACTGTACACACTGATCGGTGGAGAGCCGCCGGCCTGTCTGGGGCAGGTGCTGGGGGTTGGACATGGCGAACCCGTGCGCGGCGGCACCATGCGCGCTGCGCGCGACGAGTCTCAAGGAGGGGCCGCGTGAACCGCAGACACAAAGGCATTCTCGGAGGGCACCGCCGGGCCGGCGTCCTCCTGCATCTGACCTCTCTGCCGCGCGATGACCAGAATCCCGGGATGCAGCGATCCGCGCGGCGTTTCGTGGACTTTCTGCAGACGGCGGGTTTATCGGTCTGGCAGATGCTGCCGATCGGCCCGTCTCACGGGGGTTCACCTTATGATCTGGCATCGGCGCATGCCGGCGACCCTTCCTGGGTAAGTGACGAACCCTTGCCTGCCTGCCTGCCGGCGGCACTGGCCAGACAGCAGGGGGCGGAGCGTCTCGAGGCGGCCTTTGCGTTCTGCGAGGAGCGTGGTCTGCCCGAGGAGTTCGAGATCTTTCTGGCGGAGCAGGGCGGCTGGCTGGATGATTATGCCCTTTATCAGACACTGAAGGAGCGGGAAGGAGGAAGGCCGTGGTGGGAATGGCCACAGTCGCTGCGCGATCATGAGGAACAGGCGCTTGCGCCGGTGCGCGCGAGCGCGGACTTCCGCCGCCAGCGCTTCTGGCAGTGGCTGTTCTTCTATCAGTGGACGGACCTGCGCCACTATGCCGGCAGCAAGGGTGTGCTGCTTTTCGGGGATATGCCCTTCTTCGCGGGTCACGACAGCGCCGATGTCTGGGCGCACCGGGAGCTGTTTCGCCTGGACGCGCACGGCCACCCGGAGGTGGTGGCCGGGGTCCCGCCGGATTACTTTTCGGCAGATGGACAGCGATGGGGTAATCCCATGTATCGATGGGACGTCATGGAGAAGCAGGGATTTCTCTGGTGGCGGGAGCGCCTAAAGACCCAGCTCGCCTTGTTTGATCTGTTGCGCATCGATCACTTCCGGGGGCTTGAGGCCTGCTGGGAGATCCCGGTCGACGCGCCGACGGCGGCGGCCGGTCACTGGAGCAAGGTGCCCGGACAGGCCTTGCTCGACAGTCTGGAGAGACTATGGGGTCATCTGCCCGTTGTCGCCGAAGATCTGGGTGTCATAACCGATGGTGTGACGCAGCTGCGTGACCGGCACGGGTTTGCCGGCATGAAGGTGCTGCAGTTTGCCTTTGGCGACGATGCGCGCAATCCCTATCTGCCCCACAACCATGTGCGCAATGCCGTCGTGTACACGGGCACGCACGACAATGACACGACGGTCGGGTGGTTTGCGGGCCTTTCAGCCGAAATGAAGCAGCGGATACACGAATATCTGGGGGGGCAGGAGCCCATGCCGTGGGCCCTGGTGCGCGCGGCGATGGCGTCCGTCGCCGATCTGGCGGTGGTGCCCATGCAGGATCTGCTGGCGCTGAATTCGACGCAGCGCATGAATACGCCTGGCAGCGTGCGTGGCAACTGGGCCTACCGGCTGGCCTGGGGCGATATGCCAGGTGATCTCGTGGGGCGGTTGCGCCACATGGTGCAGATCTATGGCCGCGAGGCACCGGTGACGGACTAAAGCCACGTCATGAGCCCGAGTTCAAAGGGGTGTGCGAGATCCGGGTGATACGGGTACATGCGCAGCCTGTAGTAATGGCGTCCGGAGAAATCCGGCGTGAAGACAAGGCCGTAGAGGTGTCCCTGGCCCTCGCCCATTTCTGGCGTCAGCACCAGCGTCTGGTGCGGGATCTTGTCGCAAGTCGCATCATCGCCGCTGTAGATTACGCATTCGACGACAACGTCCTCCGGTGCGAGGCGGTTCAGGTCAAGCACGACGTTCATCTTCAGGGGCTGGCCGGCTGTGGTGATGCGGGGGGTGTCGCCGACTACCCGGCCGCGCACGTGGGGCCAGGCGGCGGTCACGCGCTGTTTCCAGTCGCCAAGCAGGCGGGCCCGCATGCCATGCTCTGCGCCCAAGGTACGCGCCAGTTGCATGGCCGGCCGGTAGAAATCCTCCAGATATTCAAGCACCATGCGCTCTGCATTGAATGCGGGGATCGCCCGCTTCATCGCGTTTTTCGAGAGGCGAATCCAGCCGGGAGAATGACCCTGGCCGTCTCTCGCGAAATAGAGAGGCTGGATTTCCCGCTCGAAGATATCCAGAAGTTCCTGCGCCTCCGTGCGGTCGCGTTCGGCCGCATCGGGACTTGTGCAGGGCGCTATGGCCCAGCCGTTGTCGCCATGAAATCCTTCACCCCACCAGCCGTCCAGAACGCTCAGATTCAGGACGCCGTTTAGTGCCGCCTTCTGACCGGATGTGCCGCTTGCCTCCAGCGGATACTGCGGCGTATTCAGCCACACGTCGACGCCGCTTACGAGTTTGCGCGCAAGCGACAGATCGTAATCCTCGAGGAGAATGACGCGTCCTTCAAATTCCGGCTGTTGCGAAAACGCATGGATGGCGCGCAGAAATTCCTGGCCTGGCAGATCGTGGGGGTGGGCCTTTCCGGCAAAAAGGAGCACGGTGGGGCGTGCGGGATCGGACAACAGCCGCGCAAGGCGCGCCGGATCCGAGAAGATGAGCGTGGCCCGCTTGTAGGTGGCGAAACGCCGTGCAAAACCGAGCACGAGCGGATTGCACTGCTCATCGTTCAGATAGCGGCAGGCCCGTGTGATGGCCGATTCGGTGACTCCATAGCGGCGATACTGATGAGCCAGGCGCGCGCGGACGGCCACCAGCATCTCCGCTTTCAGGCCGCGGCGCAGGCTCCAGTACGAGTGATCCGGAATGGCGTCTATGCGTGTCCAGTACGCCTCGTTCACAAGTTCATTGCGCCAGCCGCTGCCAAGGCGCATGTCGAGGAGTTCAGACCATTCCCTGGCAAGGAAGGTCGGCACGTGCACGCCGTTGGTAACATAGCGCAAAGGGTTTTCGTCAGGAGGGATTTCAGACCAGACGTAGCCTTCCATGGCCGATGCCACCGCACCGTGGATGCGGCTGACCCCGTTTTGTTGCCGGGAACCGCGCAACGCAAGTGCCGTCATGTTGAATCCGCCGGGATTGGCCGGACTGTTGCCGAGGCCTGCGAAACGGGCGAGCGGGATACCGAGCTCGGCGATGTAGCTGCCGAGATAGGCCTCGAGCAGGGCGTGATCGAAGATGTCGTGTCCGGCCGCCACCGGCGTATGCGTCGTAAAGACCGTGCCGGCCGCTGTCAGTTCGAAGGCGCCGTCGAAATCCATGCCGCCTTGCACCAGTTCGCGCGTGCGCTCAAGAAGCTGAAAGGCTGAATGGCCTTCGTTGATGTGCCAGGCGACCGGTGCAATGCCTGCAGCGCGCAGGGCGCGCACACCCCCTATGCCGAGCACCATCTCCTGCTGGATGCGCGTGTGCCGGTCGCCGCCATAGAGCTGATGGGTGATGGTGCGATCGGTGGGTTCGTTGTCCTCGATGTCGCTGTCTAAGAGATACAGGCGGATATTGCCAACCTCGGCCAGCCAGACCTTGAGGCGCAGATTGCGTTCCTGCATGCGCATGGATACGAACAGGGGGTTGCCATCCGCATCACGCGCGGCGCTGATCGGCAGATCGTCGAAATCGCTGCGCGTATCGCGCACCACCTGGTTACCGTGCTGATCGATGGTCTGGCTGAAGTAGCCCTGGCGATACAGGAGTCCGACGGCCGTAAAGGGCAAACCCAGATCGCTTGCCGCCTTGCAGTGATCGCCGGCCAGAATACCGAGGCCGCCCGAATAGATGGGCAGGCTTTCATGGAGACCGAACTCGGCACAGAAATAGGCAATGCCGTCAGCAGGGTTCAGCCACGAGGGCGTGCGGTGGCGGCGGTCGGCACGGTAACTGTCGAACACCGACAGGGCGTGCTGGTATTCCTCGAGATAAACGGGGTCTGAAGCGACCTCATCGAGCCGCGCCTGGGATATACGCTGCAGCAGCAGCTTGGGGCTGTGCCCGCAGGTGCGCCAGAGGCGCTTATCCAGCCGGATGAATAACGAACGGATCTGATGATTCCAGCTGTAGAGCAGATTGCCCGCAAGCTCCGGGAGCCTGTGCAGGCGCGCCGGTATGACCGGTCGGACGTCGATGATGTGGTAGGTTCCGGACATGTCCGTCTTCCTCGGTCGCCACCGCGGGAAGACAGCAGCCTGCGGGCTGCCTGCCTGGCGGAGGCGTTCTGTTTGGGGGCTTGTGTGAGACTAGCTCAAGAAGGCGGTAAGCGGAAGACCAAGAAGGACGGGGTGTCCGGGCAGGCCGTATGATGCGCCCGCCTCCAGGAGGACGCATCATACGGATCGCCGTGTCGGGCATCGCCGCGGCCCGTGCCGTTTCGCGCCGGGCGATGTACCGTCAACGCCGGGGTCAGCGGGTCTCTCGTGGCTGGCGCATCATGTAGGCGACCATGAGGAAGAGGTAGACCACCATGTAGATGTCGGCCGTCCCCAGGACGTCACCCCGATTGCCGGTGCTGCCGAGTACGTAGGGGCCGCCCCAGCCCTCCGCGGTGGTCCACACGCCGAAGGAATACAGGAGACCGATGGGCAAAAGCCAGTCCTGGCCGCGCTTGAGAAGCAGACTCAAGGCGAGAACGGTCTCTGCCGCCGCTGCAAAAATGCCAAACGGCAGTTGGCCCACGGCACCGAACACCTTGAGGGCGATACCTATGTAGTTCACGATCCATTCCGGCTGGCCTGCCTGGGAAGCCTGGAGATAGGAGAGGCTGTGGTGCAGGAAGGCCGGCTGCCATTTCCAGAACGCATCGAAGGCCCATAGAAGCCCAAACAGGATGCGGACGGGTTCGATGGCGTGCGGCCCGACGGTCGACTGCGTGGGTTTGGCCCATGTCAGGCGCCGGTCACAGGGTACCGAGAGAATGGTCAGAAAGACCAGCGCGTAGACAATGGCCGTGCCGGGATCCGTTGCGCCGGCCGTGTAGGGCCCCCCGAATCCGCCGACCGTAGACCAGAGGATCAGATTGTAGAGGATGCCAAGGCGCGCCAACGGGCGCAGGGCAACGCCGGTCAGGAGCGACAGGGCGAGCAGGCCGTTGATCACGACCATGGCCACCGCGACGTTGTCGGGGCCAAGCGTGGAAACCACCGCCCCCATGGCGTGGATATACTGATGAAGGACGGCCGGCTGGCCTTTCGCTCTCTTCAGGATACTGTCGAGAAATCCGGTCACGTAGGGACCGTTGGCTTCGAGAACGGTATTGATCAGACAGATTGCCCCAAACAGCAGGCGCAGGAGCGCGAAGGCCAGTTCCTGATTTTTGGTGTAGGCGGTCTGGTGGACATTGCTCATTGCGCGACTAAGGCTCCATGGTGGTCGAGATCCATTCCGAGTATAGCGGACGCAGCCGGGTTGCGCCCAAGACCAAAATCCGCGGGCTGGAAAGGCCACCCTGATGCGCCCCCGCGAGCGTGCAGGCGATGGGCGCAGGGGCCCCAGGTGCCCTGGGCCGCGATGGGTGTATTGCTGCGACCGGGGTTCTGTGGCGTGGCCTTTGTGGGCGCAGAAAATCCCTTAGATTTGATCCAAGTCAAAGGCCATCAGCGGGTGGGACTGTTACCCTCATGCGCGCATTGAGCAGGTCGGAACCGCATCGATCCGGGCAGGGCCGGCTCCGTACGGGTCGGCGGCCTGGACATTCGGAAAAAGTTCTTCATAAGTTATAGGTTAGGGACGTTGCCCGAGACGATTGCAGGGTTTGAGCCCGCGCCGGGTGACGGCAACACCACGTCTGGTCACGGGATTACATAGCATGTCCAAGAGAGGCATTAAGGGGGCTCTGAAAGCCCTGTGTGCACCGTTGCTGCTGACGCTCGGCGGCTGCGCAAAGAGCGGTCTGTTTCTGCTGGAGCCACAAGGCGTGATCTCGCGGGTCACGTACCACTATTTCAGGCTTGACGTGGGCATCATGCTGCTCATCATCATTCCGACGGCGCTGCTTGCCATCTTTGCCATGTGGCGCTATCGCAAGGGCGGGAGGGGCGACTATCGTCCGGAGTGGAGTCATTCCTATCTTATCGAGGCAGTGGTCTGGGGTATTCCCCTGATCACCGTGGGCGTCCTCTCCTATCTGTCGATCAAGGCCATCTACGAGGTCAATCCCTACAATCCGGGCGCCATCTCCAGCAAGGGCTCGGCCTCCGGGAAACCGCTTGATGTCGACGTCATCGCTACCGACTGGCGCTGGTTGTTCATTTATCCCGGGCAGAAGATCGCGTCGGTGGATCGCCTGGTCATCCCCGCTGGCGTGCCTGTCCGTTTCCGCCTGACCTCCACATCGGTGGTCAATGATTTCATCATTCCCCAGCTTGTCGGCATGATCGACGTCATGCCGGGCATGCGCACGAAGCAGACCCTGGTGGCCGACAGGGTCGGACGTTATGTCGGCTATTCGGCGGACTATAGCGGCGCCGGCCTTTCGTGGATGAACTTCGAGACGAAGGCCGTAACCCGGGCACAGTTTGCCAGGTGGGTGAAGAAGACGCAGGCCGCCCCACAGGCCTTGACCTACGCCGGCTTCAACCGTTTTGCAAAGCCGTATCTGGCTGTCTATCACCACCGGATGGTGTTCGGTCATGTGCAGAGCGGTCTTCTGGATCATGTGGTCGAGGAAGTGATGTCAGGGAAAGTATGGCGGACGCCCATGGCCATGACAGAGAACATGGTGCGATACATGAAGAAACAACAGGCGAACGTCAAAGCAGGAGAATATTGATTATGTTCGTGCATTTGCAAGGCCCGTGGAATCCCGTGTGGGGGCGCCTCTCCCTGCAGGCGATCCCCTACCAGAACCCGATTCTGCTTGGTACGTTTACTTTTGCCATGATCGCCGCCCTGGCGATTGTCGGCGCGGTTGTATATTTCCGCGCGGGACCCTATCTGTGGCGGGAGTGGTTTACCACGGTCGACCACAAGAAGATCGGCGTCATGTACTGCCTCCTTGGCCTCGTGATGCTGTTCCGGGGATTTGCTGATGCCCTCATGATCAGAACCCAGCAGGCAATCGCGGTGGGTCCCCATTCGCCCGGCTATCTCGGCGCCCTGCATGGTTACCTGACGCCCTTTCACATCGGGCAGGTGTATACGGCGCACGGACTGATCATGGTCGTTTTCGCGGCGACCCCCTTGCTGGTCGGCATCATGAACATCGTGGTGCCGCTGCAGATCGGTGCGCGCGACATGGCGTACCCCTATCTGAATGCCCTTGGTTTCTGGCTGACGGCCGCCGCCGGCGCGCTTGTCATGCTGTCGCTGTTCGTGGGCAACTTCGCCCATGGGGGCTGGTATGGGTTCCTCCCGCTTTTCGAGTTGCCGTACAGCCCCGGCGTTGGTGTCGACTACTGGATGTGGGCGTTTCAGCTGAGCGCCGTCGGCACAACCATGGGTAGCATCAATCTGATTGCAACCATTGTGAAAATGCGTGCCCCGGGGATGACCTGGATGCGCATGCCGATCTTTACCTGGGCGTCGCTCAGTACCAATCTGATCGCTTTGACATCGTTCCCGGTCCTGATGGTGAGCCTTGCTCTGATCGGCCTTGATCGCTATTTCGGTACGCATTTCTATACCGCCGGACAGGGCGGCAACCTCATGCTCTACAATGATCTGTTCTGGGTCTGGGGCCACCCGGAAGTGTACTTCCTGATCCTGCCGGCATTCGGCATGATGTCGGAGATCATACCGACCTTCTCGGAAAAGACGCTCTTTGGCTACGCCACTATGGTGGTCGCCTCGTTTGCGATCGGCGGCGTGTCCTGGGGTGTGTGGCTGCACCACTTCTTCACGATGGCAGCCGAGCCCAGCGTAAACAGCTTCTATAGTGTGACGACCATGCTGGTCGGCATCCCTACGGGCGTAAAGGTCTTTAACTGGATCTTTACCATGTACCGTGGGCGCGTGCGTTTCGAGCTGCCCATGCTGTGGGCGCTTTTGGCGCTGTTCCTGCTGCTGGTCGGCGGCATGACGGGCATGATGAATGCGTTTGCCACGAGCGACTACATGTGGCACAACGGCGTTTTCGTGGTCGCCCATTTCCATATGATGGTGCTGCTTATTGCAGCGAGCATCTTTGGTGGAGTCGAGTACTGGTTCCCGAAGGTGTTTGGATTCAAGCTCGAGCAGCGTTGGGGCAAATGGTTCTTCTGGTTCATGGTGCTTGGCACCGCGTGGGTGTTCGTGCCGATGTTCATACTGGGTTTCGCCGGTATGACGCGCCGCCTCGACTACATCCCCGTGACCCAGTGGGCGCCCTACCTGCGTGTCATGCTCGTCGGCATGGCGTTCTACGTAATGGCGCTTGGCTTTTTCGTGGCGCACCTCTATGTCAGTCTGCGCGATCGCGTGAAAAACCGTGTGGGCGCCGACCCGTGGGGCACGACCCGGAACCTGGAGTGGATGACACATTCGCCGGTACCAGCCTACAACTTTGCGTACATCCCGCACGTGCATGCGCGTGACGAATGGGCCTGGCGAAAGGAACACGGTATGGCAAGCCTTGGCAACGAGTCGTTCGAAGACATTCATATGCCGCGCAACACCGGCGTGCCGGTGCTTCTGGGAGGTCTTGCGTTCGTTCTGTGCTTTGCGCTGGTCTGGCGTATCTGGTGGCTAGCCGCAGCCGGTCTGGGTGCGGTGGTCCTTGTGATCATCCTGCGCTCGTTTGCGCGTGATACGGACGAAGTGATTCCGGCGAAGACGGTCGCCGGCGTCGAGGGTGGCGCGCAGGACGCCCTGCCGGCTCCCGCGCGGGGATGAGACGGCGCCCGAAGTGACAGACGCCCCGGCCCGCGGCCGGGGTCAACTGAGATCTGAGAAGTGGAGCAGGATATTCATGAGTGCATCGACCAATACGCGTGCGCAGCCCGGTTCAACGGTGCTGTGGGAAAAAGGCGACGCCGCCGGGCATGACATGCTGGGCACCAGAACCTTCGGGTTCTGGCTGTACATGCTGACCGATGCCATGGTGTATGCCGCGCTGTTTGCGGCCTTCGGGGTACTGGCACACAATGCCGGCTTGACCAGCAAATCGATGCTGGCATCGGTTTTTGATGCGCAGGCCGCCTACCGCGACACGATCGTGCTCTTTACGAGCGTTCTCGCGTATGGATATGCGATGGTGGCGCTGAAGAAGGGGAGCCGGGGAGGCGTGGCGATCGGTACCGCCGTTGCCATGATCCTGGGGCTGGTCTTTCTGGCCATGGTCGGCAGTGATCTGGAGCGTCTGTTCAGTCAGGGTATCGTGCCTCAGCTGAACGGGTTTTTGTCCATCGTATTCACCCTCATCATCTACCACGCGCTGCACATCATCGTGGGCGCACTGTGGATGCTGGTGATGCTGATGCAGATGGGCCGGGACGGGTTTACGAGCAACGTGGTCTACAGGCTGATCAATTTGCGCATCTTCTGGCATTTTCAGGCGGTGATCTGGGTATTGCTCTTTGTGTTCGTTTATCTGCAAGGGAAGATCATATGACGCATGCTGTCGAGAATCCTCTGCATCATCCGGAGGTACACCAGGCGAGCCTGCCCGGTTATGTCGCAAGTTTCGTGATTACGATCGGGATCATGACGGCGGCGCTGTGGCTTACGGAGAAGGGGTCGCTGTCAGCGCAGAGTCTCGTCGGCTGGACGAGTCTGCTGGCATTGATCGCGATTCTCATTCAGGCCTACTGGCTTTTGCATATGAACTGGTCGAAGGCACAGGTCTGGCACACGGTGGCCATGGTTTTGTTCATACCGCTTTTCGTTGTGATGATCGGCCTGACCATGTGGATGTTTCACGGTTTGTATCAACGCACGGCAATCACCATGCCCTCCGGGATGAGGACGGCACCGGCGATGCATGCGGCGACCGGTGGGGTGGCGACAACCACCAAAGAGGCTGCCAAGGCCGCGTAAGCGGGCGGAACGCGGTCCGGGGTATTTTCGTCAAAGCCGCCGTGGCACCAGGGCCACGGCGGCTTTTGTGCGTTGGGATCTGCGGTCGCTTGGGCACCGGGTGGCCTGTTGCCCTGTCTTGTCCGGTGGGCAGGGATCGCGCCCGGACCTTTGGTTTCAAAGGGGCTTTTCGCATCATGTGGGGCGCAGACGGCCCCGTGCGTGCCTGTCTGCTGCAAAAAAGCGGGGCGGCATGCCAGGCGCGCGCACGGTTGCGCGTATCCAGGAATCCGCCACAATAGTCGGTACATGTCGCGAACGAAGGGGAGGCGGTATCCATGAAAGGCAAAGAGTCATCCGAGGAACTGGAAACCATGGGCGAGGCCTATCGGGAACTCCTGCAGAAGGCCTTGCGCAAGGCGCGTGACACGGGCACGGGCCTGTACCACCTCATAAGCGGCATGCGCGGCGAGATGGCGGTCAACAAGGTAAGCGAGCCGGAATGGGCGGAGCTCGAAGGGTCGGTCCGGCGGGATCTGGCGCATGCGGCCCAGTATCTGCAGGAGGGCGGTAGCGAACTGAAGGACTGGCTGGGATTTGATGTGTCGCTGATTGAGAAAGCGCTATGGAGCGCGTTTTCGGAGGCCGCCAACCAGACCCAGGTCGAACTCTACAAGATTCATCTGCAGGCCGAAGCGGCAGGCTACCACACCGGCGAGTGGGTCGGTCTGGGGACGATCGTCTGTGATCGGTGTGGTGAACTTTTGCAGTTTCACAAGCCAGGACGCATCCCCCCTTGTCCCCGATGCAAAGGAACCCATTTTCACCGGCCGCCGTTTTCCCCGACACAAACCTAGAACCACCCAGACAATGGATCATCCGGCCGCGGGGCAAGCGCGCGGCATGGCTCGTCTGAAAGACGGATTGGGTACCACGGAACAGCTTGGCACAATGACGCGGCACAAGAAACTGCCAGCCTGATCGGTCGGTGCAGAACGCCTGGCGATCGGGGCTGTGGCCGCGCCTTCTGGCCGGCCAGAAGCGAGACCGGACAGGAGAGCCGATGGCCAAGCTGCGCGTGGGATATATCGTCGATGAGGGTCCCCAATCGGAATGGGTGCGCGACCTGATCGAGCGGGGTCGGGGTTCGGCCTATTACGCGATTGAGTTGCTGATCGTTCAGCGGGTGGCGCAGGAAAAGCGAGGCGCTATCGCCAAATTGGTGGGTCATGTGCGACGCCGGGGTCTCGTGCATTTGGTCGAGACCGTGCTCTTTGGGGCCCTCAGTCGACTCGAAAGGGCGTCGGTCAGGCGCCAGCCGCGCTACGAGGCGCATTTTCGGACCCACGATCTCGACGGCTTTGCCGTGCCGAAGCTCGTGGTCCACCCGAATGTCTCTCCAGGCGGTCTCGTATACCGGTATGACGCGGAAGATCTCATGCACATCCGCGCAGCGCGCCTCGACGTGCTGGTGCGCGGATGTGGAGCCATTCTGCGCGGGGAGATCCTGTCTGTCTGTCCGCACGGCATCGTGTCCTTTCATCACGCCAACAACGATGTGAACCGTGGTGGGCCACCAGCGTTCTGGGAGGTCTACAACCGTGAGCCCTCTACGGGGTTTGTCATCCAGCGCCTGCTAGACGAGCTCGACGGAGGCGATGTCCTCCTGAAAGGCGCAATTTCGACGTCGCCTTTCTACGTCCTGAATCTCGTCCGGCTCTACCGAAAGGCGCATGTCTTCATGCACAAAGTGCTGGAGGACCTGGGCCGGAGCGGGCGGTTACCCCAAGCCCACCGCAAGCTCCCCTACGCCTATCCGCTCTATACGCGTCCCGCGCTGCGGCATCAGTCGCGCTATCTGGCGGGGACGGTATCGCGCGCATCGGCAAAGATGGTCAATCGATTGATGGGCTGGACATGGCGATGGGGTGTCGCCTACCAGTTCGTCGATGACTGGCGGGCGGCCGCGCTGTGGAAATCGGTGGCCATCGAGAATCCTCCGCACCGGTTTCTGGCGGATCCCTTTGTGGTGCACAAGGAGGGAACAAGTGTCTGTTTTGTCGAGGATTATGATTTTCGCACGGCAAAAGGGGTGATAACGGCATTCCAAATAGACCGGTCCGGACACAAAGAACTGGGTGTTGCTCTTGATGAGCCCTTTCATCTGTCGTACCCCTATCTGTTCGAGGCCTGCGGTGCGCTTTTCATGTGCCCTGAAACGCAGGCTGCGGGAGATATCCGCATCTACCGATGCGCGGGCTTTCCGCTCAAGTGGCGTTTGCACAAAGTTCTTATGCGGGATGTCCGGGCTGTCGATACGAACATTTTCGCGCATGATGGCAAATGGTGGATGTTGACTTCTATCGACACGGCCGGTGGCGTCGAGCGCTCGTCCGAACTCCATCTCTTTCATGCCGATTCGTTTGATGCAGACAAGTGGGTGGCGCACCCCTTGAACCCAATCGTCTTTGACAGCCGCCGGGCGCGCAACGGCGGCATGATTCAGACCGGAGACGGGCATATGTATCGTGTGTTCCAGAGACAGGGTTTCGACATGTATGGCGAGTCTCTTGGAGTCGCCACGATCACGGAACTGTCAGA
>JAJYHH010000107.1:31314-54066 GCA_021784845.1 Pseudomonadota bacterium | reverse complement strand
AGACCTACGAGTCCTACAACAGCATCATCAAGAACAACGTCATCACCAACGACCAGAGCGCGTGCCTGGCCGAGTCTTCCTCCTACAACGCCTACATCTACAACAATTCCTGCTATAACACGGCGATCGACCGCAAGGGCGCGATCCTGATCACAAATGAGTCGGTAAGCGGACAGGGCGGCACGAATGTGTTTGTGCGCGACAACATCATCGAAAATTTCTCAACGCGCCCCATGGTCCTCATCCAGCCAGGCGCGATGACAGACGACACCACTTTGCACATTGATCACAATATGTACTTCGATCCGGGCGGCGTTACGTTTCAATGGGATGAGCGGGGGCTCTACGGCGCGTCCTTCGCAGCCTGGCAGGCGGCCGGTTTCGACACCTATTCGCTGGTGGCAAACCCGCTCTACGCCAATCAGGCAACCCTGATCCTGAAGCAAAGGAGTCCGGCGCTCGACGCGGGCGTGCCGTTGGCGGCGGTGCGGCATGACATGACAGGTGTGCGCCGGCCCACGATGGGGCCGGTCAGCCTGGGTGCTTACGAAAAGCCCGGCTGATCCTGAGGGCGCCCGATGATTACAGGCGCCACCCCATGTTCAAACCATAATAGGTCGAGCCGGCCATGCGGTCGGCTTCGACATCGAAGTTGAACAAGCCGAGATTCACGTCAACACCCAGATAGATCTTGTTGTTGTAGAGTCGAACCGGTGTGAGCGGCAGACCGTCGGCGTTCGCTTCGGTGCGAACGCGGCCGACGCCCACATAGGGTGTCACGAAAGCAAAACCCTTGGACAGGCTGAGCTCGACGGAACGTGTGTTTAGCTGGAACTGGCTGACGCCGATCAGGCGCGTATAGGTGCCGCGGATGGTGAGTGCCGGGGCCATGAGACCACCCCCGCTGATGGCATAGCTCAGGTCGCCGCCGATCACCCGCGCCGGCGTGCCGGGCGCTGCGTCATACACCAGTCCGACATCGAAATTGGCCGGCAGGCCCTTTTGGATCTGGAGTCCGACGGCAGGCAGCTGACTTGCGCTGGATCCGGTCGCGCCCTGCCATGCGCCCGGGTGAGCAAAGCGTGTGTCCGATCCGGTGACACCGACATCGAAACCGGTGATACCAAGCGGCGCGGCCGGCATCATGTCGTGATAGCTGAAGGCGTTGCCAAGATCCGAGGCGAGATGGGCAAACTGGGAATTGCTCGCTGTCGAGAGTGCGCCAAAATTTGCAGCATGTGCCGGGACCAGCGCGCCCAATGCAACCGAAACGCCGGCGGCTGTGAGAAGACGATGCATCGTGACTCCCTGGATTACGTTGGTGCGCGCCTGCGCACCGCTCAGGGTATGAAGATAGTCAACGAACCGCCCCTCTGCAATGTCTTGGGGTTTATGTGGCCGGGGGAAACAGTTTGTCCGGATTCAGGATGCCGTCCGGATCGAAGTCTTTCTTTATGGCGCGCATAAGCGCGAGCGCGGCGGGCGCGATTTCGCGATCAACGTAATCCCGTTTTTCCTGTCCCACGCCATGTTCGCCCGACAAAGTCCCGTTTAGCGCGAGCACGAGGTCAAAGACCGCGCTGAGACAGGGGCGCGCCTTGCGCTCCTGTTCGGCATTCTGGGAGTCGTAGAGGAGATTGACGTGGATGTTGCCGTTGCCGGCGTGCCCGAAGTTCACGATCGGAATGCCAAATCGCACGCTCAGGGCCTGCAGTCCCTCGATCAGCTCGGGGATGCGCGATACCGGCACCACCACGTCCTCGTTCAGCTTGTTTGGCGCAAGCTCGCGAAGCGCCGGGGAGAGGGCCTTGCGAACGGCCCAGAGCCGTGCCGCTTCTTCCGCGGTTTGTGCGATCGTGAGCGTCAAAAGTCCCGGCCCCCTGGCGGCGTCGGAGAGATGTGCGGTGGCTTCCGGCATCGCCGTGAGCGGCCCATCCACTTCGATCAGGAGCAGTCCACCCGCATTCGCGGGCAAGGCCTGGCTGTAGCCGCGGATCATGGCCAGCGCCGCCCCATCCAGGAATTCAAGGGCACAGGGAGTGATGGGCTGCGCCATGATGCGCGATACCGCCTGGGCCGCACCATGCATGTCCGTGTAGACGGCGCACAGGGTTTGCCGCGCATCCGCGAGCGGCGTGAGCTTTAAAGTCGCCTCCGTGATGATCGCCAAAGTCCCCTCCGAACCGATAATGAGGCGCGTGAGGTCATAGCCGACGACGCCTTTGGTGGTGCTGACGCCCGTGGAAATCAGATCGCCTGCGCCGGTGATCGCCCGCAATCCCAGTGTATTTTCGCGGACCGTCCCGTATTTGACGGCGCGCGGGCCGCCCGAATTGACGGCCAGATTGCCGCCGATGCTGCAATAAGCGGCGCTTGTTGGATCAGGCGGCCAGAAGAACCCATGGGCGCCCGCCGCCTCCTGTACCGCCTGGTTGGTCGCGCCCGGCTGGGCTCGCAGGATGCGGTTGGCGGGATCGACAGAAAGGATCTTGTTCATGCGCTCGAGCGCCAGCACGACGCCGCCCCGCGACGGGATGGCGGCACCGGCCGTCCCCGTTCCCCGGCCGCGCGCCACAAGCGGTATGTGGTGCGCGCGGCAGATGCGCACCACGTTCTGGATCTGTTCTTCGGTCGTGGCAAACACGACTGCGTCCGGCGGGCTGTTCTTGCGCGAATTGTCGTAGCCGTAGACGAAGCAGTCGGCGGGATCGGTTTTCACATTGACTGCACCGACGACATGCATGAGGCCGGCGACAATATCGGCGGAGATCATGAGGCGCGGATCGTCTCGACGATCCGGGTGGTCGAACGGTCGAAGCGAAACGGTATGGAATGCACGGTGCCTCCGGATGCGAGCACTTCTGTCGCCCCGACGATGGTCTGCAGCGGCCAGTCGCCGCCCTTGACGAGCACGTCTGGTCGCGCGGCCAGAATCAGCGCAAGCGGCGTGTCTTCCTCGAATGATACAACAAGTGAAACGCTCTCCAGTGCGGCAAGCACCGCCATGCGGTCTTCCAGGCAGTTGATCGGCCGCTCCGGCCCCTTGGCCAGCCGCCGCACGGACGCGTCGCTGTTGACGCCCACGACAAGCGAGGCGCCCAGGCTGCGCGCTTCCTCGAGGTAGGTCACATGACCCCGGTGCAGGATATCGAAGCATCCATTGGTGAAAACCACGGGTCGCGGCAGACGGGCGACGCGCGCGGCCAGGTCGTCAGTCGGGCAGAATTTATCCTGAATGGTCATGTGTACTGAAAGAGCTCCACGACGCTGCGTACACGGGGAATGCGGCTTGCCGCGCCCGCCGCTGCCGCCGCGGTGGCCGGCTTGACGAGTCCCATGAGATAGACCACGCGATCGGCCGTGACCACCTTGATGCGGTTGGCGTTCAGGCCGTGCCCCAGCAGGGCCGCCTTCACCCGCAAAGTAATCCAGGAGTCATCCAGCCGCGCGGCAAACGTGCTGGGTGTGGCGATCCGGATCTGGTTTATGACCTTGCGCACCCCCGACAGGGTCCGCACGATGGTCAGAATGCGGTCCAGATCGCCGCGCGTACGGGCTTCTCCCGTCAGCAGCACGACGCCATCGATACAGGTTGGGTCGATGTGCGTGCTGCGCTTCAGGGAGTGGTGCGCCGCGATCGCAGCTTCCGCCTTCAGTTTGATCAGTGTGTCATCAAGGACCGTTCCGGCCGATCGCCTGTCATTGGCAACGCTGGTTCCTGTTGCCGCGCCCCCTGCGATGAGGGGGGCGCAACCTGCAAGACCGAGGCTCGTTGCAAAGAGCAGCAGGATGGTCGCGAGAGGACGCACACCCTATTCCTGTCCGAGGAGCTGGCAATCGATCAGGTCGCACAGACTATGGATTATGGCGATGTGCAGTTCCTGGATGCGTGCAGTCGACGGGCCCTTGACGAGAATGTCCACATCGTCGTCGGTGACAAGCGCGGACATTTCTCCGCCTTCGCGTCCGTTCAAGACCACGCATGGCATATGGCGTTCATGTGCCGCCTCGATGGCGCGGATGACATTGGCCGAGTTGCCTGAGGTGGAAATGGCAAGAAGGACATCTCCTGCATGACCGAGCGCCCGCACCTGTCGGGAGAAAATATCCTCGAAGTGATGATCGTTGGCGATCGACGTCACAGTGGACGCATCAGTCGTCAGCGCGATGGCCGGCAGCCCCGGACGCTCCGTTTCGAAGCGGTTCAGGAGTTCGGAGGAAAAGTGCTGGGCGTCGGCTGCGGATCCACCGTTTCCGCAGGCGAGGATCTTGCGGTCTGCCAGCAGCGCGTCGATCATGATCTGCGCACCGCGCGCCACAAGCGGCGCAAGGATGTCCTTGCAGGACTCCTTGGTGCGGATGCCCTCTTCGAAATTGCGCAAGACCCGCGCGGTGAGCGCGTCGGGTGCGGGTCTGTCAGACATGGGGTGCGTCCCTCAAGGCGATGCGATGGGTATGGCCGGATAGGTTGGCATCGGTGATGCCGCGCCGGGTATTGCGATTGCTGGCGGTTTTTTGGCGAACAGTCCGCGGTACGACAGGAAGGTATCCGTGAGTTGCGGCACACCGTGCGCAAAGCGCGCCCAGACAAGCTGGCGATGGATGACGCCGCTGCGTTTCAGGCTCAATTGGCCGGTGAGGCCGTCGTAGCGGCCCCCGCCACCAAGGCTCAGGCGGCTCAACTGGCCAATGAGGCCGTAGGCATCGGCTCCAAAGGCATACAGGCGGGCAAGGGGCGTGAACTCGTACTGTCTGGCATGCGGCAGAATCTTGCGCAGGCGCCCGGTCCTCCCGTTGGCAACGAGCATCCACGGCATGTCGCCAAACTTGATGCCATCGAGATCCCGGTCATAGACCGGATCCGCGCGACCGGTGAAAATTGTCGAGGTCGAGTAGACGGGCAGCGTGTCGGCGTGGTTGTAGTTCAGCTGCGGTTTGATCAGGCGGCCATCGGGCGCATCGGCGACAAGAAACACGAACCCCACATCCTGGCGCCGCCGGGCAGTGAAGGCGAGTGGCATTCCGAGGATGCGCTGCAGGCGCGCATCCCGCTCATGACTTTGGGTGATGTTCAGCAGGTTCTGTACCGGCACCGCGTAATTGGTCAGGCCGGGTGTGTAGCTGGTTTCGGCGGTGACGAGGCCACCCAGATGGCGCCAGCGTTTGGCAAAAGCATGCTTCATGCTCTTGCCCCACGCAGTGTCGGGGTACAGGATGGCGGCGCGGCGATGATTATCCAGGTAGGCGCGGTTGGCCGCCTGATGGGCCTCGAGCGTCCGGGCCAGACTGAACTGGTAGATCGGCACGGCACTGTTGTCATGGGCAAATGCCCCAGGCGCAAGCCCGAGCAGCAGGGTCGGTACGCGGAAATGGGTGTGCTCGGTGACATCGTCGACCGCTGCCGTTCCGAGCGGTCCGACCACGAACTCGGCGCCGCGCGCGATCGCTTCCTTGTAGTAATGGTTCGCGTCCGCCCCATTGCTGCCGATATCATAGATGATGATGTGTGGATTGCCCGGGAGGGGCCGCACTTCCGACATATCGACAAACCCCGCTTCCACGGCTTGTGCGGCCACCGCGAAGGGGGACGAGAGGGGCAGCAGGACCGCGATCGAACGCAGCGCCGTTGGCCTTGGGCGAGATCCACCGAGCATCTTCAGGAACGGTCTGCCGAGCGGATATTGGGGATGGCGTACCTGCCAGGCGCTGATGGTCTGGCGCAGGCGTCGCGACTGGGGCGGATACCGCCGCACGCGCAGGGCCAGGTCGGCCCATGCGCGCAGACCCGAAGTGGCTCCCTGACTGCGCAGGACGCGCAGGCGGCGGTTGGACATCAGCGCCAGTGCATGCCAGAGGGCGTGCTCGTTGGCGGCGAGGCGACGCGGCGACACCAGCAGGCTTTCGCGCTCGATCAATTCCCGCACGGCCACCTGCGTATGGCCAAGACGCAGGGCGGCCTGGGCCTTGATGCGATGGATGCGTGCAAGCAGGCGCGGTTTGAGATGGGGGAGGGACGACGCGGCGTCGGCGTCGGCGAATGCGCGCGCCGGTTGATCGCTTGCGGCGGCGATCTCGGCCTGCAGTACGGCCCGGCGCGCCGCCAAAGAAGGGGCAAGCGGCGTCTTGATCTTTTTTAGCTCCGCGCCGGCGGCATCCAGATCACCTGAGCGCACGAACGCGTCGGCTGCCTTCAAGGCGAGATCCGCCCGTGTCTGGCCATGCGCCTGCTGCGCAAGTCGCTGGTACGCCTGCGCCGCTTCCATGTAATGTTCGTGACGCAACGCCTTGTCTGCATCCCGGGCGTTCATGGGCGGGGGTACCGGGGTTTGCTGGAGGCGCGCGCAGCCAGAAAGGGCGACAGCGATCAGGGCCGCGATGAGTGCCGTCTTTTGGAGTTGCCAGGGACGTGGGATCATGGTGCAAGTATCCAAAACGGGGATGCAAATGTCTATGAGCAGCCGATGACATGACCGGCAATCTGTATGTCGTCGCCACGCCGCTTGGCAATCTGGGTGATCTGTCGGTGCGCGCCATCGACACATTGCGGTCCGTGGCGCTCATTTGCGCCGAGGATACGCGTCATTCACGCAGGCTCTGTGAGCAATTTGGCATCCCCACGCCCCTTGTCTCGCTCCATGATTTCAATGAACGCGAGCGCCTGGAGGGTCTGTTGGCCCGCCTGACGGCGGGTGAAGACCTCGCCCTGATCAGTGACGCGGGGACACCGCTGATCAGTGATCCCGGTTATCGGCTGGTGCGGGCCGCCCGGCAGGCCCGGATTCCCGTGTATGCCATTCCCGGCCCGAGCGCTCTGACTGCGGCGCTGTCGGTGGCCGGAATTCCGACCGACCGATTCGTCTTCGAAGGGTTTTTGCCGGCCCAGGCGCCGGCACGGCGCGCGCATCTCGCGACACTGGCAGGCGAGACCCGCACGCTCGTTTTCTATGAGTCACCCCATCGGCTGTCGGCGTGTCTGACCGACATGGTGGATGTGTTTGGTGCGGAGCGTGAGGCGGCCGTGGTCCGGGAGATCACCAAACGGTTCGAGGAAGGGCGTCTTGAGACGCTCGGATCGCTGCGCGAATGGGCTGCCGCGGGCGTACGTGGTGAGTGCGTTGTCGTCGTGAGCGGGGCGGTGCAGGGGCGGGGGCGGGATGAAGAAGCGTTGCGCGTGTTGACTCTGCTGCTGGGAGAGCTACCCTTGCGTCAGGCGGTATCACTGGCCAGTCACATCACCGGCGTATCCCGCAAGGGGCTGTATGCCCAGGCGCTCACGCTGAAAGGCGCCGTGCAAACGCCCGAGCCACACGGTTCGGAAGAGTCTAATGAGATCTAGAATGAGAAAAAGATACTATCCCGATGGGCGCAGACGCGGCGACGCAACCAGATTAACACATCCGTATGCGTAAATCTATGCGGACCCGCAAAGCGTTCGGCAAGGCGAATATAATAAATTATTAATGCGCGTGAATGGGTGCGATGCGGCCGGGCGTGCGTATCGCAAAGGGCGAAGTCAACTTGGGTGCCACGAGAGGCACGTTCGTATGGAGGTGGACGGAATGATAAAGCGAAGCGCGATCGCCGCGGCGTTGGGGTTAACCGTTTTGGCGGGAAGTGCCGGTGCCGCCACCACGCAGGCAGCCGCACCGGCCCATGTGCCGGCTCTGGTAACAACCACCTGTTCGGCGTGCCATGGTCCCACCGGTGTTTCGTTTGTTCCGACGTTTCCTGATCTCGCGGGTCAGGGGGCTCCCTATCTGATCAAGCAGATCAACGACTTCCGGAACCACACACGCGCCGACCCACAGGCCAAGAGCATCATGTGGGGTATGGCGGCGGCCATCCCGGCCAACAAGATCACGGAGATCGCCGACTATTTCGCCAGCCAGAAGGGCGCGCCCGGCGCGCCGCAGAATCCCAAGCTGGTCGCCGCAGGCCGCGCACTGTATCTCGGCGGCATAGCATCCACGCAATTGCCTGCCTGTGCGGCGTGTCATGGATCCTCGGGTCTGGGCGTCGAGCCGTTGTTCCCGCGTCTGGCCGGTCAGCACCAGGCGTATGTGGTGTCGCAGCTGCAGTATTTCAAGGCCAAACAACGGACGAACGATCCGCTGCAGATCATGCAGACGGTCGCCGGCAAGCTGTCGGCCAAGGACATGCAGGAACTGGCTGCTTTCATTCGCACATTGTGACGGCGGGGATACATGGTCGTGTCTGAAGCGGGCCGCCTTGCGGGCAGGGCGATACTGGTGACGGGGGCGGGTGACGGCTTGGGGCGCGCTGTTGCCAAAAGCTTCGCCGCACACGGTGCCGAAGTCATCCTGCTCGGCCGAACCCCCTCAAAACTCGAGGGGGTCTACGACGAAATCGTCGCGGCGGGAGGGGTTCAGCCGGCCATCTATCCGCTCGATCTTGCAGGGGCGACACCCAAGGAATACCGGGATCTGGCCAACACGCTGCGTGAGGAGATCGGTCATCTCGAGGGTCTGCTGCACAATGCGGCTATCCTGGAAATCCTGACCCCCCTCGAATCCCACCCGTTTGATGTGTGGGAGCGAACCCTGCGCGCCAACCTCACCGGGCCGTTTCTGCTGACGCAGGCGTGTCTGCCGCTTCTGGGCGAAGCCGCGGACGCCTCCATTGTCTTCACGGGTGACGAGTGCATGACGAAGCCCAAGGGATACTGGGGGGCCTACGGTGTGAGCAAAGCGGGAATGCACAACATGGCGTTGATGCTCGCACAGGAACTGAGCCAGACGCCTGTTCGCGTGAACGTGATCGACCCTGGTCCGGTTAGAACGGCCATGCGGCTGCGGACGCATCCCGGCGCGCCCCTGTCATCATGGCCACTGCCAGAGGAGCTCACGGCGCCATACGTTGCGCTCATGTGCGCAGACAGTGGCCAGAGAGGGCAGGTGATACGCGCGCAGCCAGGCATGTGATCGCCGGATTCGTGGTTCCGGCTTCGATTATCTTAACAAGCGCCATGGATGGCGGTTGAACGCAAGCGAGGTATATATGGTGACATTGGACGATTCGCAAGGTGAACCGGATTGGCGCCGCCGCCGCTTTTTGGTGGCGACGACTTCGGTGGTGGGAGCCGCCGCCGTCGCTGCGGTGGCGGGGGTTATGGTCGACAGTCTCGAACCCACGGCGGCTGATACCGCCGCGGCGTCGACGACGGTCAATCTCGAACCCATTGAACCTGGCATGCAGGTGACGGTACCCTGGCAGAAAAAGCCGGTTGTCGTCGTCAACCGGACTCCGGCGATGCTGGCGACCCTGAAAGAAACCGCAGCCAAGGGTCTGTTGAAGGATGCGGACTGCAGCGTTCCCCAGCAGCCGCCGTATTGCAAGAACGAATACCGTGCGCGCAAGCCCGAGTGGCTGGTGATGGTCCGTATCTGCACGCATCTGTGCTGTATTCCTCATTACCGGCCAAAGAAGGCGAGCGTCACGCCGTGGTGGCTTGGTGGATTTCATTGTCCCTGTCACGGGTCCATGTACGACCTTTCCGGTCGCGTCATCAAGGGTTCTCCGGCTCCGCACAACATGGCGGTCCCGGAGTATCACTACGCGAAGGACGGAAAGACCGTGACCATCACGAAGATGTATCCGGAAGCACATTTGTGCTAGTCGTCACGGCAAGGTAGGGGGGTTACATGGCTAATTTTGGTGACTGGCTCAACAAGCGGTTCCCGCTTCGCGAGCTCATGCGAGAGCACTTGACGGAGTATTTTGCTCCGAAAAATTTCAATTTGCTGTACTACACCGGCTCGTTGCTGCTGCTGATGATCGTCATGCAGTTCATCACGGGCTTTCTGCTCATGGCGCACTATGTGCCAACAAGCGCGGATGCCTTCAATTCCGTGCAGGGCATCATGTACGACACGCGCTGGGGCTGGCTGATCCGGTACATGCACGTAGACGGCGTTTCGCTGATCTTCGTGCTGCTCTACCTGCACATCGGCCGGGGTATGCTCTACGGTTCTTATCGCAAGCCGCGGGAGCTTCTGTGGATCGTGGGGTACGTCATCTACATCCTGATGATGGGCGAGGCCTTCCTGGGGTATGTGTTGCCGTTTGGCAACCTGTCGTACTGGGCGGGTCAGGTCATCACCTCGATCATTCAGGCCCTGCCGGCCGTCGGTCCTGCGCTGGCGGTCCTTGCGCGCGGTGGCTCCGGTGTCGGGACCGCAACGCTTGAGCGCTTCCTGGCTCTTCATGCGGTGCTCTGGTTCTGGATCATCGCCGCGGCCATCTTCATCCATATCCTCGCGCTGCATCAGGTTGGATCGAACAACCCTGATGGGATCGAGATCAAGGAGAATAAGGGTCCCGATGGCCATCCGGTCGACGGCATTCCGTTCCACCCTTACTACACCGTCAAGGATATTTTTGGTGTCGGGGTGTGGCTCATGATCTTTGCGGCCGTCATTTTCTACGCACCGACCATGCACGGCGTGTTCCTGGAGCGGACCACTTTCTCGCCGGCCAATCCGATGGTCAGCCTGCCGGATGTGACGCCGCCTTGGTATCTTGCGCCGTTCTACGCGATGCTTCGCGCGATCCCGAACAAGGACGGGGGTATTTTCCTCATGATCCTGGCCGTGGTTTTGCCTTTCTTCCTGCCATGGCTGGATCGGTCGCCGGTGAAGTCGAGCCGCTACCGGCCTGTCTATCGCGCCATGATCCTGCTGATGGCCGTCACATTCTTCACGCTTGCCTGGGTGGGGGAACAGCCGCCGTTGCCCAAGTACTTCCTGCTTGAGCGCGGAGGAGCCGCGATCTATGTCGGCTTCTATCTGCTGTTGCCATTCATTAGTCGGTGGGAGCCGACCCGTAAAGTGCCGGAACGGGTGACGTCATGAGCCTAATCAAAAAATGGGGTATCCTAGCTGTTTTGGTCGCCGGTGTGGCCGGCGTGACGGTGCAGGCGAACGCCGACACCCTCATGTCGCCTCCCGCCGGTTATTTCAACAAGCCTGCCGTGATTGCCGGCGCCAAGCTCTTTGCGGAACACTGCAGCGCCTGCCACGCGGTGGGGTCACTGCGGTATGAGAGGCTGGCGAGCGACCTTGGCATGCCCAAGGCAAGCATCGTCAAGGATGTGATGTTGCCAAACGGCGCCAACTACCGCATGGGCATGCAACCGGCGATGACGCAGGCCGAGGCCAAGAAATGGTTCGGTCTGCCGCCGCCGGATCTGAGCCATATGGTGCGGGCACTGGGTGCGCGCTTTATCTACACCTACCTGCAGTCCTTCTATTGGGACCCCAACCGGCCGTCTGGATGGAACAACCACGTGTTCCCCAAGGTCGCCATGCCCAACGTGCTGCAACCATGGAGCGGGATCGTCGCGAAAGACGGCAAGGTCATGCAGCCGGGCCGCGTGACGCCAGCGGTGTTCCACCAGCGTGTGGCCGATATCGTGGCTTTCCTGCGGTACGCAAGCGACCCATCCGTGTTCGTCCGGCACAAGCTTGGACCGTATGTGCTCGGTTTGCTCGCGGCCTTCTCGCTGATCGCGTACTGGCTGAAGAAAGAGTACTGGAAGGACGTGCACGACGATTCGTCCAAACGCAAGAAGTAGTCGGTAGTATCGCGACAGACCAGGGCGCCTCAGGGCGCCCTGGTCATTTTCAGCTCTCCCCCCACACTTTTTCCGCGCATCCAGGGCTTGGTGGGACGTGCCCGTGGCGTCTGGCGCGTCCAACCCGATGTCTTTGGTTTCGTCCCGGCAGCGGACGCACGTTGTGTGCCCCGGTGGATCATGAAAAGATAAGGGTGGGGTCGCGCTTGTCGGTGGGGACCGCCGTTTTGGCGGCGCCGGGCGGGACAAAAAGGCCCGGGAGGCGCAAGGAAGGGCTGGTGCCGCTCAATCGGGGAGCCGCCCGCGCACGGGCATACCGGCTGGGGCCGGCGCGGATGCGCCACGAAGAAGCCGCGCTACCGACACGGTGTGCGACATGGAGAGAGCCATGAATACAGTCGAGCGCATAGCGGCGCTGGGTCAGAAAATCTGGTACGACAGCATAAGCCGCGATCTGTTGAGCAGTGGGCGCCTAAAAATGCTCGTTGCGGAAGGCATCCGCGGTGTCACGACCAACCCGACGATCTTCGAGAAGGCAGTCCGCGAGAGTTCTCACTACGATGAGGAACTGCGGCGGCTCGGCCAGGCGGGTGCAGATCCGGCCACTTGGGTGCGCACCCTGATGGTCGCCGATGTGCGGCAGGCAGCCGACATTCTCCGGCCGGTCTACGATCGCAGTCTCGGCGAGGACGGTTATGTCAGCATCGAGGTGGACCCCCGCATGGCCTACGATACCGACGCGACGATTGCGGAGGCGGGTCTGCTCTGGCGCGAAGTTGCGCGCCCCAATGTCATGATCAAGATTCCCGGTACCACACAGGGGCTGGAGGCCATCCGGCAGACTGTGCGTGCCGGGATCAATGTCAATGCCACACTGCTTTTCAGTCCAGCCCGGTATGACGAGGTGGCCAATGCCTATCTTGCCGCCCTCGATGATCGCCTGCGGGATGGGCAGCCGATCGACCGCGTCGCGTCTGTCGCCAGTGTGTTCGTCAGTCGCGTGGACACCGCCGTGGATGCGCTGCTGAAGGCGCGGATTCAGGCCGCGCCCACTGCCGAGGCCAAGCGTCTGCAGAGTCTTCTGGGCCGGGCGGGATCGGCCAATGCACAGCGCATCTACCAGCGCTACAAAGATACGTTTCGCAGCAAGGGGTTTGCGCGTCTGCGCGCGCGCGGCGCCCGGCCGCAGTGGCCCCTTTGGGCAAGCACGGGCGCCAAAGATCCCGCCTACGGTCCTGTCTGGTACATCGATCGCCTGCTCGCGCCAGATACGATCAACACGGTGCCGCCTGCCACACTGGACGCGCTGATGGTTCACCATCCCCGCGCGCTGCTCGAAGTGGAACTGCCACAGGCGCAAAACATCCTCGACAACCTGCGGCGTGAGGGAATTGATCTGACAGGCATCCTTGATCAGCTAAGCACGAGCGGCGTCGAGGCCTTTGTCGCCTCGTTCGAGTCCTTGCAGCGGCAGCTTGTCGAGAAGCAGGCCGCGTTGGCGCCCGCGTGAGATTTTCGCGTGCGGTCCCGCATCCGTGCGGAAAAGCGTATACTGCCCACGGGAATCGGCTAGGCAGTCGCTGCTTTAAGACATCTTAAGGTGGAGGAAAGTCCGGGCTCCACAGGGCAAGGTGCCAGGTAACGCCTGGGAGGCGCGAGCCTACGGAAAGTGCCACAGAAAATATACCGCCCCGCAAGGGGTAAGGGTGAAATGGTGCGGTAAGAGCGCACCGCGCCGATGGCAACATCGGTGGCAGGGTAAACCCCACCTGGAGCAAGACCGAATAGGGGGACCATGATGCGGCCCGCATCGTCCCCGGGTAGGTTGCTAGAGGCGCCTGGTGACAGGCGTCCCAGAGGAATGACTGCCCACGACAGAACCCGGCTTACCGGCCGATTCCCACCTTTCGTCAGCATAGTATCCCTGCGTCGTCATTCTCCCGGTTATCGTGCCGATTTTTCAGGCCTTTTGCTTGACACCGCTTTTTCTTGCTCTCTATAGTGTCATCAAGTGGGTAAATGTGGGTTTTTGTGGGAGTGGATCCCGTATGGCCATGTTTCGTGGCGTTAACAGTCTCAGCCTTGACAGCAAGGGGCGCGCAGCGATCCCGACGCGGTACAGGGAAGGGCTATTGGCGCAATGCGAGGGTCATATGGTCGTGACCGTCGATCCGGACCACTGCCTTTTGCTGTACCCGTTACCGGCCTGGGAGGAGATTGAAGCCAAACTGAACCGTTTGCCGAGTTTCAATGCGCAGACGCGGCGGCTTCAGCGCCTGCTCATCGGGCACGCCACGGAGTGCGACATGGACGGAGCGGGCCGCATCTTGCTGCCTGCTCCCTTGCGCGCTTTTGCATCACTGGATAAGGACATCGTATTGATCGGGCAGGGAAACAAGTTCGAAGTGTGGGATGCGGCGACCTGGGATGCGCGGCGCAGCGAATGGCTGTTGGCGGCCGAAAAAGAGGAGTTGCCGCCTGAACTCCAGTCTCTCTCGCTGTGACCGGCGACCATGCGCCGGTCCTTCTGGCCGAGGCGATCGAGGCCCTCGCCATCACGCCAGACGGACGCTACATCGATGCCACCTTTGGTCGGGGCGGTCACAGCGCGGCGATTCTGGCCAGACTGTCACCGCGTGGGCGACTGCTGGTCATAGACCGCGATGAGAGCGCGATTGCCGCAGCCTTGAAGGGAATTGGCGCGGATTCGCGCGTGACGGCGGTCAAGGGGCGATTCTCCATGATGGAGAACATTCAGGCAAACGCGGGCTGGACCGGTCATGTCGACGGCGTCCTGTTCGACCTCGGCGTGTCCTCCCCTCAACTCGACGAACCAGAGCGGGGTTTCAGCTTCCGCGCGCTAGGGCCGCTCGACATGCGCATGGAGCGCGACCGCGGTGAGCCCGCGAGTGCGTGGCTTGAGCGTGCCGACGAGACGGAGATTGCGCAGGTCCTGCGTGATCTGGGCGAAGAGCGCTTTGCAAAGCGCATCGCGCGGGCTATTGTCCGGGCGCGCCATGAAGCCCCCATCACGACCACCCGGGCCCTGGCCGATCTTATTGTGCACACCGTACCGCGCACGGAACCGGGTCAGCATCCGGCCACGCGCAGCTTCCAGGCGATCCGCATCCATGTCAATGACGAGCTCGGCGAGCTCGCGGCCGCCTTGCCGGTGGCTCTGCGCCTGTTGCGCCCCGGAGGTCGTCTGGTCGTCATCAGCTTTCATTCGCTGGAAGACCGGTGCGTCAAACGCTTCTTTCAGGAGGAGGCGCGAGGAGATCCCCATCCGCCGCGCCTGCCGGTTCTGGCGCACACGGTTCATCCGCGTCTGCGTCTTGTCGGGCGCGCGCAACGGCCGACCGCCGACGAGATCGCGCGCAATCCCCGCGCGCGCAGCGCTGTTCTCAGGGTGGCGGAATGCCTCGGGGGCGCGCATGAGTGACAGGCTGCTGCTGACTTTGCTTGCCGTCTTGTTCGTCTCCGCGTTCGCCGTTGTTGACGTGCGTACCCATTATTTGCTGCTCTTTACCCATGAGCAGCATCTGGTTGTCCGCCATGATGCCCTGCAGGTCGAGTGGGGGCGGCTGCTTCTGGAACAGGGCACGCTGACCGAGCAGCAGCGCGTGCGGCGGATCGCCCGCCAGCGTCTCGACATGACCATGCCCGATCCCCGCGGCATCGTTTTGCTGTACACACACGCGGCGTCCGTGCCATGACCTTCTGGCGACTTTCCCCCGAAATCCCGCCCGCTCCCGGCAACGGACGGCGGCAGGTGGTGCAGTGGGCACTTTTGGCGGTGCTGGCCCTGATGGTTGTCCGTGCGTTCTACCTGCAGATTCTCGACGCGTCTTTCCTGTCACGGGAGGCGCGCCGCCAGGCCATCCAGGCGATCCAGGAGCAGGGTCACCGGGGCATGATTCTCGACCGGTATGGTCGGCCGCTGGCGATCAGTACACCCGTGGATTCGCTGTGGGGCAATCCGCAGCTGCTGTTGAAGGAGAAGGCGCAGTGGCCCGTGCTTGCGCACGCGATTGGCTGGACGCTCGCCCGGTTCGAACACGCGTTGCATGCGCAGCGGCACGAGCAGTTCATGTATTTGCGACGTGAAGCGGATCCGCGGTTCGCCCAGAAAGTGCTTGATCTGCGCATATCCGGTGTTGCGTCCCAACGGGAGTATCGGCGCTACTACCCCACGGGTTCGGCCGATGCGACGGTCATCGGCTTTACCAACATCGATGATCAGGGTCAGGACGGCGTCGAGCTCGCCTACAATGCCTGGCTCAGTCCACGGCCTGGTCATGCCACCGTGATCCGTGACGGCCTGGGAGAGCCGATTGCCATCCATTATGGACACACGCGCCCTCGCCCGGGGAAAAATCTGGTGCTGACGCTCGACCAGCGCATTCAGTATCTCGCCTATCACGCCCTGAAGAAGGCAATCCGGTACCATCACGCGCGCAGCGGTTCGGTCATTGTGCTCAATCCCTATACGGGCGCCATTCTGGCCCTGGCCAATGTCCCGAGCTTCAACCCCAATACCCGCACGGATCTCGACAGCGTATACTATCGCGACCGTGCGGTTACCGACGTAATTGAGCCGGGCTCTTCCCTGAAGCCCTTCACGGTGGCTCTCGACCTGCAGACGGGACGCATCACGCCCCACACGCTCGTCAACACGGCGCCGGGTCATTATTGGGTGGGCCCGGACAAGATCAGCGACGTCGGCAACTTCGGACTGATCGACGTGAACCATGTCATCGCCGAATCGAGCAATGTGGGCGCCTCGAAGATCGCGCTCACCACGTTGACGCGGCGCGCCATGTATCAGAACTTCCTTAGCCTTGGCTTTGGTCGGTCAACGCACAGCGGATTGCCTGGAGAATCACCGGGCTTCCTTGCGCCACCCAATACATGGGAGCCAATCCAGAAGGCGACACTGTCCTTTGGTTACGGAATCTCTGTGACACCCATGCAGCTTGCAAGGGCCTATACGGCGCTCGCCAACGGCGGCATTCTGGAACCCATTTCCATCGTTCGCCGGACAAGGCCCGTCAAGGGTCGAAGGGTCTTTTCGCGGCGTGTGGTCCTGGAGATGCGGCGCATGCTCGAGATGGCGGCGAGTCCCGTGGGTACTGGCGCCAACGCAGATATCGTGAATTATCGCGTCGCCGGCAAGACCGGCACCGCCCACATCGCCGATGCCGACGGCTACCACCGTCATCAGTATGTCGCTTCCTTTGCGGGCTTTGCGCCCGCAACCGATCCGCGCCTGGTCGCGGTGGTGGTGATCCGCGATCCGACCCGCCATGGCTACTATGGCGCCCAGTGCGCGGCACCTGTTTTTCGGGAAGTGATGACAGGCGCCCTGCGCCTTTTAAACATCCCACCGGACAATCCGGAGACACTTGTGGCCAGCGCCGGGGGGACCGGCAATGGCTAACACCATGGCGTTGTCGGCACTCCTGAAAGAGTGGATCGAGGTGCCAGCGCACCTCGACCGGCCGATCTCGGGGATCGGTCTGGACAGCCGTTGCGTGGATCGCGGCGGACTGTTCATCGCCCTTGCGGGCCATGCCCATGATGGCCGGGCTTTCGTTGCCGATGCCGTGGCGCGCGGCGCCGCGTGCGTCGTGAGCGAGACGGGCGTCCCTGACACGATCGGTTCGGTACCCGTGTTCGTCTGTCCCCGGCTCAGGTCATTGGTCGGTCCGATGGCCGCGCGCTTTTATGGAGAGCCGTCACATCAGCTTCAGGTGATCGGCGTGACCGGCACCAACGGAAAAACCACGGTGGCGCATGCGCTGGCAAGAGCGCTTGGCACGCGCGTGCCGTGCGGTGTCATGGGCACGCTCGGCAACGGGCTTCCCGACGCCCTGACGCCCAGTTCCCGAACGACGCCTGATGCCGTGACCATGCACCGCTGGCTGGCCCGTTTCCGCGAGCAGGGCATGGGCGCGGTGGTGAGTGAAGTGTCATCGCATGCCCTGGATCAGGAGCGCGTCGGTGGTGTGCGGTTTGCGGGCGCCATTTTCACCAATCTCACGCGTGATCACCTCGACTATCACCACGATATGGCCCAATACGGAGCCGCCAAAGCGAGACTTTTTGCGATGCCAGGCCTGCGCTTTGCGGTACTGAACGCCGACGATCCGTTTTCCGCAACCCTTGCCGCCACTTTGCAACCTTCCACCACGATCTGGTGGTACGGTGTGAGTCGCGGCACGGTCCACATTCGGGCGATCGAGGCGTTGCCCCACGGTTTGTGTCTGCACCTGACCACTCCCGAGGGCGACGTCCGGCTCGACAGTCCGCTGTTTGGCGATTTCAACGCACGGAATCTGGCTGCGGTGCTGTGCGCCCTGCTGGCCATGGGCTGGTGCGTGTCGGACGCGATCGCCGCGCTGGCCACGGTAGGGCCCGTCGCGGGGCGTATGGAGCGTTTCGTGATCGGTCCCGCGCGGCCCCTCGTGGTGATCGATTATGCGCATACGCCCGACGCGCTCGAGCAGGCTCTGAAGGCCGTGCGGCGGCACACGGCGGCGGCGATCTGGTGTGTCTTTGGGTGCGGCGGTGATCGCGATCAGGGCAAGAGGCCGCTGATGGGAGCCTGCGCCAGCCGTCTGGCGGATCATGTGATTGTGACCCACGACAATCCCCGCCATGAGGATCCGGCGCGCATCGTGACCGACATCCTGGCCGGTATCGATGGGGCGCAACGGGAGCGTGTTACGGTCATCGCTGATCGCAGGGAAGCGATTGTCCACGCGATCGAACACGCTGACGCGCAGGATGTCGTTCTGGTGGCCGGCAAGGGACACGAAGATTATCAGCAGTTCGGCGACGCGTGTGTGCCATACAGCGACCGGTGGACTGTGCAGAGTTTGGCGGGGGCTGCATGATAACGCTGCAGGAGATTGCCCGTGCCGTCGGCGGCCGCCTGGTCGGCCCGGATGCCGTTTGCACCAGCGTGGTAACAGACACGCGCGCAGAGGTGAAAGGCGCCCTGTTTGTCGCGCTTGCCGGTGAACGCTTTGATGGTCACGCCTTTCTGGCCCTTGCGAAAGACCGGGGTGCGGCCGGCGCCCTGGTCATGCGGGCGCCGGCCCCCGCGGAGCCGCCGGCTGTTGTTGTTGACGACACGCGCGCGGCTTTGGGCCGTCTTGCGGCCTATTGGCGCAACAAGTGCACCGCCCGCGTCGTGGCGGTAACGGGTAGCAATGGCAAGACCACCGTCAAGGAGATGAGCGCCCTGATTCTTGCCCGGGCAGGCTTGACGATTGCGACCGCGGGCAATCTGAACAACGACATCGGCATGCCCCTTACGCTGTTGCGGCTGCGCCCGGAGCACCGTTACGCCGTAATCGAGATCGGCATGAATAGACCGGGTGAAATCGCGGCCCTGTCTGCCATCGCGGGGCCCGATGTGGCGGTTGTGACGAACGCAGGCCATGCCCATCTCGAGGGGTTGGGTACCACAGGCGCTGTGGCCGTGGAGAAGGGGCAGATTTACCATGCGCTGCGGGCGGGCGGGGTGGCGGTCATCAATGCCGACCAGCCATATGCCCAGGCATGGCGACGCGCCTGGGGTGGGCGCGTGATCACCTATGGTCTCGAGGCGCCTGCGGACGTTTCGGCGCGTTTTGCGCTTACGGCAAGCGGCAGCAACATGAGCGTGACCGGCCCCTTCGACGGGAGCCCGCTGGCGATGACGTTGTCGGTGCTGGGTCGCCACAACGTGGCCAATGCGACGGCGGCCGCCGCAGTCGCATTGGCCTGCGATGTGCCGCCCCCGGCGATCATCGCCGGACTCGAGGCGATGCGGCCCGTGCATGGCCGTCTCGAGTCGCAGGCGGGCTTGCATGGCATGCAACTGATCGATGACACCTACAACGCCAATCCGGATTCCGCCCGGGCCGCGATCGATGTCCTGGCGAATGTGTCTGGCGAACGGTTCTTTGTTCTGGGAGACATGGCGGAACTGGGGCCGCAGGCGGCCAGGCTGCATGAGGAGTTGGGCACCGAGGCAGTTGCTGCCGGTCTCGAACACATCTGGACGATCGGAGCGCTGGCGGCGCATGCGAGTGCCGCTGCCGGTCATCGGGGCCGGCACCATGAGGATTTTGGGTCATTGATCCACCACCTGCAGCAGGCGGCGCATCCGGACTGCGTGGTGCTGATCAAGGGGTCGCGCAAGATGGGTATGGAACGGGTGGTCTCGGCGTTGCGCGAGGAGGGGATAGTAGATGCTCCCATGGTTATCTGAGCTCTTTGGTGTGGGCGGGTCCTTCTCTGCGCATCTCGTGTTACGCGCGATCCTCGCGGCGTTTACCGCGTTCGGGATCGGCCTGCTGGCCGGCCCCTTCATGATCCGCCGCCTCACAGAACGCCTGATCGGACAGACCGTTCGCAAAGAAGGGCCGCAAAGCCACTACCAGAAGGCTGGTACCCCAACCATGGGTGGCGTGCTCATGCTTTGTGCCGCCACGATCTCCACGCTGCTGTGGGCGCGTCTGACCGATGTGCAAGTCCGGATCGCAGTGATCACGCTCCTTGCCTTCGGTGCCATCGGCCTTGCCGACGACTACATCAAGCTGCTGCACAAGAATCCACGGGGAATTGGTGCCCGCGCCAAGTTCGCCTGGCAGATCGGCTGTTCGGCGGTGGCGACACTCGCTGTGTTTCTGACGGCGCAAGGCAGCGTGCAGACCAGCTTTCATGTGCCCATGATCGCAGGCCCCGTTGCATCACTTGGTCTCTTTGGCTTTACGATCCTCGGTTGTCTGGTGATCACCGGGGCCAGCAATGCCGTCAATCTGACGGATGGGCTCGATGGCCTGGCGGCGGTGCCCACTGCCCTGGTTGCCTGCGCATTGGGGCTGCTTGCCTACCTCGGCGGCTCCCCGCAATGGGCGACGGCGGTGTCCGTGCCCTTCGTTCCAGGAGCCGGCGAGCTGCTGGTCTTTTGCTGTGCCATGGCTGGGGCCGCGCTCGGCTTCCTGTGGTTCAACGCCTACCCCGCGCAGGTCTTTATGGGGGACGTCGGCGCGCTCGCGCTTGGTGGCGCGCTCGGTATCGTCGCCGTGATGATCCGCCAGGAAATCCTGCTGTTCGTCATGGGTGGCGTATTTGTGGCGGAAACCGTGTCGGTCATGCTGCAGGTCGCGTCCTTCAAGCTGACAGGACGGCGCATTTTCCGCATGGCGCCCCTGCATCATCACTTCGAACTGAAGGGGTGGCCCGAATCGCGCGTCATCGTCCGTTTCTGGGTCGTGAGTCTCCTGCTCGTCGTTCTGGGCCTGTCGACCCTGGGAGTCCGGTTATGAGGCGGCACGCCATCGTGCTCGGCCTGGGCGAAACAGGCCTGTCCTGTGTCCCCTACCTGCAGGGGCGCGGGTACCATGTGACCGTCTGCGACAGCCGCGAAAAGCCGTCCTGCGCGGACCGGCTGGAGGTCGCCCATCCCGATGTCCGGCTGGTTTGCGGCTCCTTCCCCGAGGCGCTGCTTGCCGAGGCCGATCTTCTGGTCGCAAGTCCGGGTGTGCCGGTTAAGGAGCCCGCTATCCAGGCCGCCATGGCCATGGGTATTCCCGTGGTCGGCGACATCGAGCTTTTCGCCCGCGCCTGTCAGGCACCGGTCGTTGCCATAACGGGCGCCAATGGCAAAAGCACCGTCACGACACTTGTCGGCGACATGCTGCAGGCATCCGGCCGCCGCGTCCGGGTGGCCGGCAACATCGGCGTGCCGGTTTTGACCGTGCTTGCCGAACCCGTGCCCGACGTCTATGTGCTGGAATTGTCGAGCTTCCAGCTCGAAACCACCATGAGCCTGAATGCTCTGGCCGCCACCGTGCTCAACATCACACCGGACCACATGGATCGTTATGCCGACCTGACCGAATATGCGCATGCCAAGGCGCGCATCTTCTCGGGCTCTGGCCGCATGGTCATAAACCGCGAGGATTCCTGGGTCGCCGCGATGGCGCGTGCCGGGCGCGAGGTCGTGAGTTTCGGGCTCGACCGTCCGACCGGGCATGACTTTGGTCTGACAGCCGACGCAGGGCGGGCGTGGGTGTGCCAGGGACGCCAGCGCATCATGCCGGTCGATGCCATTGGTATTCCCGGTACCCACAATATCGCCAACGTTCTCGCCGCCTTTGCCTTGGCGACAGCCGTAAGCCGCGACACGGCCGCAATGATTCCCGCCGTCACCGCATTCCGCGGGCTGGCGCACCGCACCACCCTCGTGGGCGTGCGCGACGAAATATCCTGGATCGACGATTCCAAGGGTACCAATGTCGGGGCGACCGTAGCGGCACTGACGGGCATGGCCGGGATGGCCGTTCTGATTGCCGGGGGTGACGGGAAAGGCGCGGATTTCAGCAGCCTGCGTCCTGCTGTGAGCAGCAAGGCGCGGGCCGTCGTATTGATCGGGCGTGATGCCGGCAAACTGGAGGCAGCGCTCGAAGGTTGCTGCCCGCTGGTTCGCGCTACCGATCTGGATCAGGCCGTACTCCTCGCCCGTTCGCTGGCGCAGCCGGGTGATGCGGTGTTGCTGTCTCCCGCCTGCGCCAGTTTCGACATGTTCCGCAACTACAAGCATCGCGGTGAGGTCTTCGCGGACGCCGTCCGCCGGCAGATTCTGCAGCCCGTGGAGGTGCCCCATGGCTGAGATCGCCGCGCACATGGTCCATCGCCGGCTGCCGCCACTCGACAGAATCCTCCTGTACGATGTCGTGCTTTTGCTTGGCATCGGGCTTGTCATGGTGTATTCCGCCTCGGCGTTCGTCGCCGCGCACAGGGAGGGTTACAGCGCCTACTATTTTGTGCACGATTGCGTAAACATCATTGTCAGCCTGATCACGCTGTCGCTTGTCGTGCAGATTCCGATGAGCGCGTGGCAGCGGCTATCACCCTATTTGTTGCTGGCCGGCATGGGCGCGCTGGTGCTCGTGCTCATTCCGCATATCGGTGTGCGCGTCAACGGATCGGCGCGCTGGCTGACCCTCGGCGTGGGGCATATCCAGCCATCGGAGTTCTTCAAGCTTCTGCTGGTGCTGTATCTGGCCGGTTATCTTGTCCGCCGGCGGGATAGGTTGAGCGAATTCACGCACGGCATCATGACCGTTGCGGTCCTGCTCATGGTTACGGGGGTCCTGTTG
>JAJYHH010000107.1:0-30693 GCA_021784845.1 Pseudomonadota bacterium | reverse complement strand
ACGCGGGCCCAGGGGGCTTCCCGACCATGAAGAGCGTGATGATCTTTGCAGGCGGTACGGGAGGCCACGTGTTTCCTGCGCTGGCGGTCGCGGAGGCTTTGCGGGCCACGCAGGTCGGCGTGATCTGGGTCGGAACGGAACGGGGCCTCGAGGCGCGCGTCGTTCCCGCCGCGGGATTTCCCCTGGAATGGATACGCATACGCGGGCTGCGGCGCGGCTCGATGGGCGACCGTGTGCTGTTACCGGTTCGCCTGATGCTGGCGCTTGTGCGGACTTTGCGCATCTTTCGCCGCTACAAGCCGGATGTGGCTCTGGCTCTTGGCGGATTTGTATCCGGTCCAGGCGGCATCGCGGCCTGGCTGACACACACGCCTCTGGTCATCCACGAGCAGAACGCGTATGCGGGTCTTACCAATCGCTGGCTCGCTCTGATCGCAGACCGTGTGCTCACCGGCTTTCCGGGTGCCTTCAAGAACGTGCCGGGCGCGATCCACATCGGCAACCCCGTCCGTGCCGATATCCTGCGCCTGCCCGCACCACAAGAGCGTTTACGCGACCACGCGCCGCCCCTGCGCCTGCTGGTCATCGGCGGGAGTCAGGGCGCCACCGCGCTCAATGAAACCGTGCCGGCGGCGCTTGCGCTCATGCCAGGTGCCGAGCGGCCTGTTGTGCGGCACCAGTCCGGGGCGCGGCATGCCGACGCGACGCGCGCCGATTACCGGCGCCATGGTGTGGAGGGAGAGATCGTGCCCTTTTTCGATGACATGGCGGCCGCCTACGCATGGGCCGATGTTGTCATCTGCCGGGCAGGCGCCATGACCATAAGCGAGATCTGTGCCGTCGGTGTCGCCGCAGTTCTGGTTCCCTATCCGCATGCCGCCGATGATCACCAAACGGCCAACGCCCGTTTTCTGGCGGAACGGGGCGCGGCGCTCTATGTGCCGCAAGATGAATTCACCGCTGCCCGCGTGGCGGAAATCCTCACCGGATTCGTGCATAGCCCTGAAGTGGCCCAGAACATGGCCACAGGCAGCCGCGCGTGTGCGATTCCTGATGCCACGGAACGGATCATGCAGGCTTGTCTTGAGGTGATGCATGCATAAGGTGCACAGAATCCATTTCGTGGGCATCGGCGGGGCCGGCATGTGCGGGATCGCCGAGGTGCTGCACAATCTCAAGTTCGATGTGTCGGGTTCAGACGCCCACGAAAGCGCCAACACGAAACGTCTGGCGGGGCTTGGCATCCGTGTCCATATCGGTCACGACCAGAACTACGTCGACAATCAGGACGTGGTCGTCGTGTCCTCGGCCATTTCGCCGGAAAACCCCGAAGTTCTTGCGGCACGGGCGGCCAAGATTCCGGTCATCCCGCGTGCCGAGATGCTGGGCGAACTGATGCGGCTGCAGCAAGGCATCGCGGTGGCGGGCACGCATGGCAAGACGACCACCACGAGCCTCGTCGCAAGCGTGCTGGCGCAGGCTGGCCTGGATCCCACATTTGTCATCGGTGGCCGGCTAAACAGTGTCGGCAGTCATGCGCGCCTTGGTCATGGTCGCTATCTGGTCGCTGAAGCCGACGAAAGCGATGCATCATTTCTTCATCTCCAGCCCCTGATCGCGATCGTGACCAATATCGACGCAGACCACATGGGCACCTACGGCGGCGACTTCGCGCGGCTCAAGCAGGCGTTCCTTGCGTTCCTCCAAAACCTGCCCTTCTACGGACTGGCCATTGTTTGTATTGATGATCCCGTCATTCGCGGTATGGTGGCCGAAATTCACAAGCCGGTCCTGACCTACGGCATCAGTGAGGAGGCCCAGCTGCGCGCACACAACATTACGCAAAAGGGCCAACAGATGCGGTTTAGCGTGGCCTGGGATGGCGACGAGAACTGGCTGGAGGTGACACTGCGGCAGCCCGGGCACCACAACGTGCTGAACGCGCTGGCGGCCATTGCTGTCGCCCGGGAACTGGGCGCGCGACGGGCGGACATTGCCGCGGGACTGGAAGCGTTTGCGGGCATCGGGCGTCGGTTCCAGATAAACGCCATGGAAGCATCGGATGGCACGGACGTACTGTTTGTCGATGACTACGCGCATCATCCGCGGGAAATCCAGGCGACCATCCGCGCGGCGCGCGAAGGCTGGCCAGAACGCCGGCTGGTCGTTGCCTTTCAGCCGCATCGCTACAGTCGCACGCATGACCTGCTCGACGATTTCAGCGCGGTCCTGTCGGAGATTGACAACCTGTTCATTACCGAGGTCTATGCCGCGGGCGAAGCCCCTATCAGTGGGGCGGACGGTCGTGCTTTGTGTCGCTCGATCCGCGCGCGCGGACGTCATCCGGTGTTTGTCGAGGATGTGAACACGCTCGGCAGCGTGCTGAGCGGGATCGTGCAAGCCAGCGATCTGGTCCTGACTCTGGGCGCTGGCAATATCGGTCAGATCGCGCTCGGCCTGCCGTCGCTGTGCGGGAGGAAGCCATGATGGCAACAAGCCGGCGGTCCCAACTGCGCGAGCAGGCCGGCGCGCCCCTTGCGCCGCATACGACATGGCGCGTTGGTGGCCCGGCGGAACTTCTGTTCCTGCCGCGCGATACAGATGAGCTCGTCGGTTTTCTGCAGCGTGAACAGGGATGTCCCATCACGTGGCTGGGTCTGGGGAGCAACGTCCTGGTGCGCGATGGGGGCGTGAAGGGCGCGGTGATCGTCACGGCGGGGGGTCTGGGAGATATCGCCCGTGATGAGAACCGGGTGCATGCGGGCGCCGGTGTGCCGGTGGCCAAGCTCGCGCGGTTTTGTGCGCGCAATGGTTTGCAGGGCCTCGAGTTTCTCGCGGGCATACCGGGCACTGTCGGCGGCGCGCTGGCCATGAACGCCGGTGCGGCAGGCAGCGAGACATGGGGATTTATCGACGCTGTCGATGTGCTCGATCGCAACGGGGCTATGCGCAAGCGCAACAAGGAGGAATTCATCGTGCGTTACCGGCATGTCCATGGGCCGTCTCCCAACGAATGGTTCGTTGGTGCGACCTTTCGCCTGACGTCCGCACCAGACGTCGATGGGCAGGCGCGCATCCGTGCGCTGCTCAAGTCGCGCAACGCAACGCAACCCATGCAGACCGCCAATGCGGGTTCCGTGTTTCGAAATCCCCCGGGGCAACACGCCTGGCAACTCATAGAGCAGGCGGGATTGAAGGGGTTGCGCGAGGGGGCGGCCGTGGTGTCGGAGCGGCACGCGAATTTTATCATCAATGAAGGGGGCGCCACCGCCATGCAGATAGAAACGCTCATTACGCGCGTGCAGGCGGCCGTGAAGGAGCGGGTGGGCGTTTTTCTCGAACCGGAAGTCCGGTTTCTCGGGGAGGCGCCATGAAGGATTACGGCCGCGTGGCTGTTTTGTATGGCGGGCCATCATCCGAGCGCGAGATTTCGCTAAAGAGCGGGGCTGCCGTCGTCCAGGCGCTCAAGTCCCGCGGTGTCGACGTGCACGCAATCGACGTCCAGCCAGACATCGCCACTCGCCTCGTCGCCGGAAACTTCAAAACCGTGTTTCTCATGCTGCACGGCCGTCTTGGGGAGGACGGGGCCATCCAGGGTTTCCTGGAGGTGTTGGGTCTGCCCTATACGGGAAGTGGCATCACGGCGTCAGCCATCGCCATGGACAAGGCGCTGAGCAAGGCGGTCTGGGTGGCAAGTGGCGTACCGACCCCGGAGTATGCGCTGATCGACTCTCCAGACGGAATGGCCACGGCGGCCGGGCGGCTCGGTTATCCGTTGATCGTCAAGCCGGTGGCTGAGGGTTCGAGCATCGGCATCACCAAGGTGCGAGACGCCCGTGATCTGGCCCGGGCCTACCAACTGGCCGCCGATTATGGGCGCGTGCTCGCCGAGCGCTGCGTGACAGGCGCCGAATACACCTGCGCTATCCTTGGTGGGCGGGCCTTGCCGGTTATCCGCCTCGAAACGCCACAGGATTTCTATGACTACGAGGCGAAGTACGTTCTCAATACGACGCGCTACCACTGTCCCGCAGGACTTGCGCCGGACGAGGAGCGGGAGGTGCAGACCCTCGCTTTGCGGGCCTTCCAGGCGCTTGGTGCGCGAGGCTGGGGGCGCGTGGATCTGATGCGCGATGCGGATGGACGATTCTATGTCCTGGAACTCAATACGGCGCCAGGCATGACCGACCATAGTCTCGTACCCATGGCGGCGCGGGCGGCCGGACTGTCTTTCGAGGATCTGGTGCTGGCCATCCTCGATCACGCGGGGGATGCGTGATGAGCGCCGTCAGTGGCGACATCCGTCCCCGCCGCACCGGTGCACGCGGCGCCACCGGCTGGTTCGACCGCCTGCGGCCACGGCGCACGCGCGTCCTTGTCGCCGCTGTCCTGGCACTCATCGGTGGTGGCGCGGCCGTGCATCGCCTGTTGTCGCCTGGACACTTCCCTGTGCGCAGGGTGCGTTTTGTCGGACACTTCCCGCGAGTCCCACGGGATCGTCTGGTCGCTGTGATTGCACCCTTCATGCACGCGAACTTCTACGCTCTTGATCTGGCGGCGGTGGCGGCAGCCGTGCGCGCCGTGCCGTGGGTGGCGCATGTTAGCGTCACGCGCCGCTTCCCGCGCACTCTCGATATCGGTCTGCGCGACCAGAGGCTCGTTGCGCAGTGGAACGGTGGCGGGTTCGTGAACGCACAGGGTGCGCAGATTCATCTAGACGGCGTCGGGAGGCCTCAAGGCCTGCCAATTTTCGACGGGCCGCAGGGGGGCGAAGCCCAGATGTGGACCCGTTATCAGCAGTTCAGCGCCATTCTGGCGCCGCTGTCCCTGACTATAACAAGGCTCTGGCTGTCCGCCCGTCAGTCGTGGCGCGCGCAACTTGGGGATGGCGTAACGATCGTGCTGGGGCGCCGGCCCGACGCGCGTCTGGTGCGTCTGGTGCGGGTCTATCCCCAGCTGGCGGCGCAGATTTCACACATGCGCCGCATCGATCTTCGCTACACGAATGGCTTTGCGGTCCGGTGGCGCAAAGGCCCTGGGGGCACACATGGTTAGAAGGAACGATTCACGCCTGGTGGTAGGGCTGGATATCGGCACATCCAAGGTTCTGGCGATCGTCGGCGAGATATCCGACAGCGGCGAGATCGAGATCATCGGCGTCGGTCACCAGCCTTCCCGGGGCCTGAAGAAGGGCGTCGTAGTCAATATCGAATCGACAGTCCAGTCGATACAGCGGGCGGTCGAAGAGGCTGAACTGATGGCCGGCTGCCAGATTCATTCCGTCTATGCTGGCATTGCCGGGAGCCACATCAATTCGCTCAATTCGCATGGCATCGTGGCCATCAAGAACAAGGAAGTCGCCGACAGTGACGTGGCGCGGGTTCTCGAGGCGGCGCGCGCGCTGCCCATTCCCGCCGATCAGAAGATCCTCCACATCCTCCCGCAGGAATACATAATCGACCGTCAGGAAGGTGTGCGCGAGCCCATCGGCATGTCCGGTGTGCGTCTCGAGGCGAAGGTCCACATCATTACCGGTGCCGTCAGCGCCGCCCAGAATATCATCAAATGCGTGCGCCGCTGCGGTCTTGAGGTGGATGACATTATCCTGGAGCAACTCGCCTCCAGCATGTCGGTTCTGACGGAAGACGAGAAGGAACTCGGTGTCTGTCTTGTCGATATCGGCGGCGGCACAACCGACATCTCCGTGTTTACCCAGGGCGCCATCCGGCATACGGCTGTGATTCCCATCGCCGGTGATCAGGTGACAAACGACATCGCGGTGGCATTGCGCACTCCGACGCAGCATGCCGAAGACATCAAGAAAAAGTACGGTTGTGCGTACGGTCAGCTGGTGGAGGACGGGGTCGTCGAAGTGCCGAGTGTTGGCGAGAGAGCTCCCCGCAAACTGTCGCGCCGTACCCTCGCCGAGGTGGTCGAGCCCCGCATTACGGAACTTTACGAACTGATAGGCGAGAACCTGCGCAAGAGCGGATTCGCCGATCTGCTTGGCTCGGGCATCGTTCTCACGGGGGGAAGCGCCAAAATGGAAGGCATGGTGGATCTTGCAGAAGAGGTCTTCCATACACCCGTACGGCTGGGAGCCCCACAGTACGTAGGGGGGCTGAGTGGCGTCGTACACAACCCGATCTTCGCGACGGGTGTCGGGCTTGTCCTTTTCGGGAACAGGCAGGTGGCCAATGCCAAATTCGAGCCCGCCGGCCGGGCCATGCCGAGCCGCCTGCAGGATATTTGGGGCCGGATGAAGAGCTGGTTTCAGGGGAATTTCTAAGAGCAGTGGAGTGTGGGGTGGTTATATAACGGGCGTGCATTCTGCCAATAGGAGACAAGCATATGTTTGAAATAGTGGATGCGGGCGGCCAGCAGGCCGTCATAAAAGTCATCGGGGTGGGCGGCGGCGGGGGTAATGCCATCGACTACATGATGCGCTCGAATATCGAGGGTGTGGAATTCATCGTCGCCAATACCGATGCGCAGGCCATCAGGAAGTCATCGGCGAACATCGTTCTGCAGCTCGGATCGAACCTGACCAAGGGCCTCGGAGCGGGCGCCGACCCGGCCGTTGGCCGTCAGGCCGCGGTGGAGGACCGGGACCGAATAGCCGAAGCCCTTGCTGGTGCCGACATGGTATTCATCACCGCCGGAATGGGTGGCGGTACGGGCACGGGGGCCGCCCCGGTTGTCGCGCAGATCGCCAAGGACCAGGGCATTCTGACGGTTGCGGTGATCACGAAACCCTTTCCCTTCGAGGGGCGCAAGCGCATGGCGATCGCCGAGCAGGGGATTCGGGACCTGAGCGAGTACGTCGATTCGATCATCACGATACCCAATGAGAAGTTATTGGCGGTCGTGGGTCGTGACATGACGCTCCTCGACGCATTCGGGCGAGCCAATCAAGTCCTGCAGGGCGCGGTGCAGGGGATTGCCGAGCTGATTACGCGGCCTGGTCACATCAACGTTGATTTCGCGGACGTGCGGACTGTCATGTCAGAGATGGGCATGGCGATGATGGGATCGGCGGTGGCCCGTGGGCCCGAACGCGCGCAGGAAGCGGCTCGGGCGGCCATTTCGAGCCCGCTGCTCGAGGATATCGATATCGCCGGTGCGCGGGGCATGCTTGTCAATGTGACGGCGGGAGCTAATATGTCCATTGGTGAGTTTGCGGCGGTTGGCGATACGATCAAAGAGTTTGCCTCTGAAGACGCGACCGTGGTGATCGGTACGGCAATCGATCCGGACATGAATGACGAGATGCGCGTCACGGTGGTCGCGACGGGTCTGGGCCAGGGACAGAAGCGGGCCGCGGTTTTGAAGGTGGCGGTCAAGGGTGGTGGTATGGCTCCGGATTACGATCAGCTGGACACGCCCACCATTATCCGCAACCGGCGGGATCGGGCGCGACCGGCGGAGACTGCGGGGGCGGATTATCTGGATATTCCCGCCTTCCTGCGACGGCAGGCGGACTAGTCCCGTTTGTCGGCCGAAGGTCGCCGTCGGTGACAGGGGCGGCCGTTGTTCTGGACAGGGTGGCCGTTTGTCATTAGAGTTTACTATGACGCTGATCGCTTGGTGATGCCGCACAGGGAAGGTCCGGCGGGGTTGGCAGGCAGGCCTAGTGTAGGTTTATTGCTCGGAAGTACCCATGATCAAACAAAGAACACTGAAGAATGTCATAAGGGCGACTGGCGTTGGATTGCACACGGGGGACAAGGTTTATTTGACATTGCGACCGGCACCGGTTGACAGTGGCATCATCTTTCGCCGCGTGGACACGCCGAACCTGATCGAGGTGCGCGCCTGCCCGGAAAATGTCAGCGACACGCGGTTGTCGACGACGCTGGAGCATAACGGGGCCCGCATCTCGACGGTGGAGCACCTGATGTCGGCCTTCGCAGGCCTTGGCATCGACAACGCCTATGTCGACCTGACTGCGCCGGAAGTGCCGATCATGGATGGCAGCGCAGGTCCATTCGTGTTTTTGATCCAGTCCGCAGGCATCGACGAGCAAAACGCGCCGAAGCGCTTCATGCGCATCCGCAAGACGATCGAGATCGAAGAAGGCGGGAAATGGGTACGATTCGAGCCTTGGGACGGGTTCAAGGTCGCCTTCTCCATTGCTTTCGATCATCCCATTTTCCGCAATTCGACCCAGGTCGCGAGCATTGATTTCTCCACGACTTCCTTTGTCAAGGAAATCAGCCGGGCCCGGACCTTCGGGTTCATGAAGGAACTGGAGGCCTTGCGCGCCAATGGCCTGGCGCGGGGAGGCGGCCTCGACAACGCCATCGTGATGGACGATTTCCGGGTGCTGAATGAAGATGGCCTTCGCTATGAGGACGAGTTCGTCAAGCATAAAATCCTCGACGCCATCGGAGATCTTTATTTACTGGGTCACCCCCTGATCGGATCCTTCAGCGCCCACAAGTCAGGGCACGCCCTGAATAACCGGCTGCTGCGGACTCTGGTGGCCGATGCCGACGCCTGGGAACTTGTGTCCTTTGCGGAATCGGATCGCACGGCGGTATCGTTTACCCATGCCGTATCGGCGGTCTGACCTGCAGGGGGTCTTGCGCCTATGAAAGGATCTGATCCCATCCGTACAACGGTCCTGATTGTCGGGCGCCGGCGTCCCTGGAAGAAGCAGTTTCTCCTGACGGGACGCCGATGGCAGGTAGGCTTTGGCGTCGTTGCGCTCGTCGTGCCGCTCATGCTGACGGTTGTCACCTACCAGGTGTGGAACCGGTTGGCAACGGTAGACGCACCCACAAGCTCCGCTTCCAGCTACCGGGCCCTTGCGCGCCAGGTGGCCATGATTTCCACGCGTACCCAGGCGGGCCTTAATGCCCTGAATGGGGAACTGGGCGCGCTGGCGGGCAATGCCGCGCGCTTGTCGGGTCTGCGTGACCGCCTCATTGGTACCATGGGATTGGCTCCGGTTGCCTTCCGTATGCCTGCGCCGGCGACTCCGGTCGCCTCAGGGAGCGAGGCCAAGGTGCGGCCCCATGCCGCCTCTGGTCTGATGAGCGCCCTGCATCAGCTGGCGGCCCAGTTGCGGCAGGAAGCTCGCACGACTGGTGAGAGATCGACATGAATATCATCATCATGCGCGACGGCATTGCGCGCCCGATCACCGTTTCGATCGAGCGGGTCATCGCCATGGTGAGCATGTTGCTGGCTGCCCCCGTGGTCCTGGGCAGCCTGCTTTTCTGGCTGCATGCGTGGCATGTCCGGCGCGGCGACCACGCGGGGCAGGGCGCGACCATGCAGCGGCAGGCCGCAGAGGTTCAAGAACTGCAGAGGAGCAGTCGCGACACCATGGCACAGCTCGCCCGGCAGGTTGGCGGGCTCACTGCGCAGGCAAGCCAGCTCGACGCCATGGGTGACCGTCTACGCCAGCTCGCCGGGCTGCCGGCTGCCCCCCTTAGCCTGCATGCGGTGGCGCCTGTCGTCGATGGACTGGGGGCGCCGGCGGGCCCGCTGAATACCAACATCCATGTGGCGGCCCTGCGGGCGCTCGTGACCGAACTGCGGGACCAGCTGGGCGAGCGGCAGGTGGAATTGGCAGCGCTGACCCAGGTCTTGGCCGCGCGCGCGGTGCGCCGTATGACCACGCCTGGTGGATGGCCGGTACGGGGGGGTTGGATTTCTTCACCATTCGGGCCGCGGCCGGATCCCTTTACGGGTCGGCCCGGCTTCCATCCGGGAGTCGACATTGCTGCGCCCGTAGGGACACCGGTGCGCGCCATGGCCGCAGGAATCGTGATCTTTGCCCAGACGGACGGGGGTTTTGGCCGCCTGGTCAAAGTTTCCGACGGCCATGGGGAGGTCACCATGTATGCTCACCTCAGCAAAGCCTATGTGCACACTGGCGAGATCGTCCATAAGGGAACGCTGATCGGGAGGGTGGGCGACACTGGCTATTCCACCGGCCCGCACCTGCATTTCGAGGTCACCATGCGGGGCGTGCCTATCAATCCCATCGGTTTTCTTCATCTCGCCGACCGGCATTAGCTGTTCAAGTGTTCAAGTAGGTCCGCTTTTCCGCCATAATGCGCCTTTACTACAGTGCGCAGAAAAACATGGCCGTAAATGTCTTAAGCAAATTCTTCGGTAGCCGCAACGACCGCCTCATCCGCCGCATGCGGCAGAAGCTCGCATTCGTCAACTCCCTCGAAGGGCAGATCACGCCGCTCTCCGACGAGGCGCTCGCCGCCAAGACCATCGACTTCCGGGAACGGATCAGGCGCGGAGCGCCCGTGGATGACCTTCTGCCGGAGGCCTTCGCGACCGTCCGCGAGGCGGCCAGGCGCACGCTGGGGATGCGGCATTTCGATGTCCAGCTGATCGGCGGGATGGCTCTCCATGACGGAAAGATCGCGGAGATGCGCACCGGCGAAGGCAAGACTCTCGTAGCCACGCTCGCTGCCTATCTGAATGCGCTGTCCGGAAAGGGTGTGCACGTGGTGACGGTAAACGACTATCTGGCGCGCCGCGACGCGGACTGGATGGGCCGCGTCTACCGCTTTCTCGGGCTCACCGTGGGTGTCGTCGTGTCGACCCTTGATGGGCCGGCAAGACGCGAGGCGTATGCCGCCGACATAACGTACGGCACCAACAACGAATTTGGTTTTGACTATCTGCGCGACAATATGGCATTCAGTGCCGATGAGCGCGTACAGCGTCCGCTGCATTTCGCAATTGTAGATGAAGTCGATTCGATCCTCATCGATGAAGCGCGTACACCCCTGATCATCTCCGGGCCGACCGAAGAGAATACCGACCTTTATGCCCGCATCGACGCTATCGTTCCTAAACTGAAGCGCCAGGAGGGCGAGGAAGGCGGTGGCGATTTTACGGTCGATGAAAAGGCCAAGCAGGTTTATCTCACCGAGACAGGGCATGAAACGGCGGAGCGTCTGCTCGCTCAGGCCGGCCTGCTGGCCGAAGACAGCGGCCTCTATGATGTCGGTAACATCAGTCTCCTCCACCATCTCAATGCGGCATTGCGCGCGCATGTGCTCTTTCACCGTGAGGTTGACTACATCATATCCGACGGGCAGATCGTCATTGTCGACGAGTTCACCGGCCGGATGATGCCGGGACGTCGGTGGGGAGATGGTCTGCATCAGGCGATCGAGGCGAAGGAGAAGGTAACGATCCAGAACGAAAACCAGACCCTGGCCTCCATCACCTTCCAGAATTACTTCCGCCTCTACGAAAAGCTTGCGGGCATGACCGGTACGGCGGATACGGAGGCTGCCGAGTTCGCGGAAATCTACAATCTCGAAGTGGCCATCATTCCCACTCACAGGCCTGCCATTCGCGAGGATGCGGGTGACAAGGTCTACCGGACGACGGCGGAAAAACACGCAGCAATCATCGCCGAGATCCAGGAGGCCCACAAACGGGGACAGCCTGTTCTGGTGGGAACGGCCTCCATTGAAAACTCCGAACACCTGTCGGCGCTTCTCAAGGGGGAGAAAATCCCGCACGAGGTGCTGAATGCCAAGCAGCATGAGCGCGAAGCGCACATCATCGCCGAAGCCGGACGGGAGGGGGCGGTGACGATCGCCACAAATATGGCAGGCCGCGGTACAGACATTGTTCTCGGCGGCAGCCCTGAGATGGATCTCGCCGGCGCGCAGACCGATGCGCAGCGCGAACAGATCCGGGTGCGCTGGCAGGAGCGGCATGATCGCGTGATCGCCGCAGGCGGCCTGCGGGTGATAGGCACCGAGCGTCACGAGTCGCGCCGCATCGACAATCAGTTGCGCGGACGGTCGGGGCGCCAGGGTGATCCGGGCATGACGCGCTTTTATCTGTCGCTCGAAGACAATCTCATGCGCATATTCGGTTCCGACCGCGTGGCCGGGCTCATGGAGCGCCTGGGCATGGAGGAGGGGGACGCGATCGAGCATCCGTGGGTGACGAAAGCCATCGAAAATGCGCAACGCAAGGTCGAAGCGCACAATTTCGATATGCGCAAGCAGCTTCTTGAATACGATGATGTCGCAAACGACCAGCGCAAGGTCATTTACGATCAGCGCAACAGGCTGCTTGTGGTCGAGGACGTGAGCGCCAGTATCGCGGCCATCCACAAGGATGTCGTCTCGGAGCTGATCAGCGAGCATGTGCCGCCTGACAGCTTCGAGGAGCAGTGGGATGTGCCGGGTCTGATGGGGACACTCTCGCGGGAACTCATGCTTACGCTGCCTATTGATCGGTGGCTGAAGGATGATCCGGCGCTCGACGAGGACGCTCTGCGCGTGCGCATCCAGGAGGAGGCGGAAAAAAGTTATGCCGCAAAGACCGCGACACTGGGAGCCGAGACCATGCGCCACCTCGAGAAAGCGGTCATGTTGCAGGTCCTGGATATGCAGTGGAAGGATCATCTGGCGGCAATGGACCACCTGCGCCAGGGCATTCATCTGCGCGGCTATGCGCAAAAGAGTCCCCAGCAGGAATTCAAGCGGGAAGCCTTTGAGCTGTTTTCCGATATGCTGGACCGGATCAAGCGGGAAGTGATTACGACGATCGTGCAGGTGCAAGTGCAGGATGAGGCCGACATCGAGCTCTTCGACGAACAGCGGCGCCTGCCGGGGTCAGCCATTTACGAGCATCCGAACATCATGGCCGAGGGAGGCGGGGAGAGCCTGGCGACCCAGACGGTCGTCCGCGGCGCTCCGAAGGTGGGCCGCAACGACCCCTGTCCCTGTGGATCGGGCAAGAAATACAAGCAGTGCCACGGTAAGCTCGCGTAAGAGCCAAGGAGCGCGGTATGGCGGTTGGGATCAAGGGTTTGCCGCATATGCGGCCGATCCAGGGTATTCGTCTGGGTGCGGTCATGGCCGGAATCCGCAAGGCCGATCGCCGTGACCTCGTCATTATTCAGTGTGATGAAGGAACGACCGCGGCCGCGGTCTTCACCCAGAACCAGTTTGCGGCCCCGCCTGTCCTGCTGGCGAAGGCGCATCTGCGGCTGGCGGCCCCCCGCGCCTTGATCATCAACACCGGGTATGCCAATGCGGCCACCGGCGAGCGCGGGCTTGAAGACGCGCGCCGCTGTTGCCAGTCGGTTGCCGAGCGTCTGAACTGCGCCGTCGAGGAGGTTCTGCCGTTTTCGACAGGCGTGATCGGCGAACCCCTCCCGGTCGAGCGTATCGTTGCGGGAATCCCCGCGGCCCTCGAGGCGGGTGCTGCGGGAGGCTGGAGCGATGCGGCGTCCGGTATCATGACCACGGACACGGTCGCCAAGGGCGCATCGCTTACGGTGCCGGTCGGTGGGCGCGAGATCACCATAACAGGCATCGCCAAGGGTTCGGGCATGATCCATCCGAACATGGCGACGATGCTGGCCTTTGTAGCAACCGATGCCGTTGCGCAGGCACCGATCCTGCAGGCCGCTCTTGAGCAGGTCCTCGCAACCACATTCAATGCTGTCACGGTCGATGGCGATACCTCGACGAACGATGCGCTGGTCCTGCTCGCGACCGGCCGCTCTGGTGTCTTGCTCGAACGGACCGGACCTGCGTGGACCGCTTTTGTGGAGGGACTGGAGAAGGTGTGCATGACGCTTGCCCAGGCGATCGTGCGTGATGGTGAAGGGGCGACCAAGTTCGTTACCGTGCGCGTGACGGGCGGGCGTTCCGTGGAAGAATGCCGGGTGGTCGCCAATACCATCGCGCTGTCGCCGCTCGTAAAGACCGCGCTTTTTGCCAGCGATCCCAATTGGGGCCGTATTCTCATGGCCGTCGGCCGGGCGCCGATCGCGGCTCTGGATACGCGCGACATCACGGTCATGCTGGGGGATGTCTGTGTCTTTCGCGATGGCGCGGTGGATCCCGGCTACAGTGAGGAATGGGGCCGCCAGGCCTTCGCCGGCGAGGAAATCCGGATTGGCGTCGATCTGGGGCAGGGTGGAGCATCCGCCACCGTTTTTACCAGCGATCTGTCGTACGAGTACGTGCGCATCAATGGCGCTTACCGGACCTGAATGCCGTCAGGTCGTGGTGGCTGCGCTGGTCCGCGACGGGCAGGGCCGTTATCTCGTCAGCCAGCGTCCGCCCGGGAAGGCGGGGAGCGGTCTCTGGGAGTTCCCTGGCGGTAAAGTCGAGACAGGCGAAGGGGAGCGGGAAGCCCTGTTGCGCGAGTTGCGCGAAGAGCTTGGCATCGAAGCCACCGTCGCGGAGCCGCTGCCGCACTGGCGTGCTCAGGATCCCGTGGGGATCCGGCTTTCATTCTGGGCGGTGACGGCCTTCGCGGGTGTGCCTGATGCGCGCGAGGGCCAGCAGATTCGTTGGTGCACCGTCTCCGAGCTAGCCTGTCTGGCCTTCCTGCCGGCGGATGCGCCCGTCGTCGCGCGCTTGTGTCTGCCTCCCTTGTATCTGATCAGTACCGCCGCCGACCTCGGCGAGGATGTATTTCTTGTCCGGCTCGCAGCCGCTTTGGCACGCCAGCCCGCGCTCGTTCAGTTGCGGGAGCCGTGGCCGGCGGATCGATTGCAGGCCTTTGCGTGCCGGGTACGCGATCTGTGTCGCCGGCATGGCGCGAAACTCCTGCTCAATGCGCCTGCAGACAGTGTCGCCGGCTGCGCTGATGGCGTGCATCTGACCTCGCGGCGGCTCCTGGCGCTGCGCGAGCGTCCCCTGCCGCGTTCCCTGCTGGTCGGGGCAAGCTGTCACAATGCCGCAGAGCTTGCGCATGCCGTTTCCGTCGGCTGTGATTTTGCCGTGCTCTCACCCATCCAGCCGACCGCATCGCACCCAGGCGCTGTTCCCCTGGGCTGGCCCCGTTTTGCGCAACTTGCGGCTTCCGTCGCCTTGCCGGTCTACGCACTTGGCGGTATGACCGGGGATGATCTTGCGCGCAGCCAAAGCTTCGGCGGGCAGGGCGTGGCGCTGCGCAGTAACGCCTTGATGGCTCCGGTGGATCCGCCGGGGAAAAACTAAGCGCCAGGGCTCTGAGATGAAAACTGGCGCGGCGGAAGAAACCAAGGCCGGCGGTCAGCGCCGTGGCGCCGCTTGCGTCTGGCAGATGGGCGCGCGTGCGCCCCGACAGGAGGAGGGATTGTCATGATCGCTTTTTCGCTTCTGGCTTTTCTGGTGGCATTTGGCCTTGTGCTCGCATGGTCGCTGCACGTGATCTATGAATATCAGCGAGCCGTCATCTTCACCTTTGGCCGCTTCGCTGGTGTCAAAGGCCCTGGCCTGATCGTGGTGATACCCATCGTCCAACGCATGGTGCGCGTGGATTTGCGCACGCAGGTCCACGATGTCCCGGTCCAGGAGGCCATATCGCGGGACAACGTCTCGGTGAAAGTCGATGCCGTACTCTATTTTCGCGTTATTGATGCGGCCAAGGCGTTCATCAACGTGGAGAACTACTATGCGGCAACGAGCAAGCTCGCGCAGACGACACTGCGTTCCGTCATCGGCAACCACGAGCTGGACGAGATGCTGGCCGAGCGCAACAAACTGAACGTCAATATCCAGGCCGTCCTTGAAAAGCAGGTGGATGCCTGGGGTATCCAGGTGATCAATGTCGAGGTGCGCGACATCCTGCTGACGGACGATATGATCAGGGCGATCGCCAAGCAGGCCGAGGCCGAACGGGACCGTCGCGCCAAGGTCATCCACGCTCAGGCCGAATTCCAGGCCGCGCAGACCCTGATAAATGCGGCCAATATTCTGGCCACAGCGCCTGGGGGCATGCAGTTGCGCTATCTGCAGACGTTGAGCGAGATTGCGCGCGAGAACAATTCCACTGTTGTCTTTCCTATGCCGATTGACGTTATAAAGCCCATTCTGGAGATACTTGAACGCAGCGCGGTGTCGCACGCCGGTCCGGCAGACTAGCGATCAAGAGGGTCTAGGATTTTAGGATTTGCCGATAGCGTTCGTCGAGCGCAGCCACGCGGGCGCGCAGTTCGTCCTGAGTACCATTGTTGACGAGGATGTCGTCGGCCATGGCCAGCCGCTGCGCCCGGCCGGACTGAATGGCCAGCAACTGGTCGATGGCGGCGGGAGAAAGCGCGCGCGTGCTCAGACGGGCTCTTTGTAGCGCGGGCTCGGCGTCCACTACCACGATGCGATCAATGAATGTGGGCCGTCCCGTTTCCGCGAGCAGCGGAATCACAAGCAGCGCGTAGGGGCTGACTCCCTCGGAGCGTGTCCAGAGGGCGCTTCGGATGAGGGGGTGGAGGATCGCCTCAAGCGCGCCGCGCGCCTCTTTGTCGGCAAAGACGACGCGGCGCAGCGCGGGCCTGTCGATGCGGCCTTCGCTGTCGGCTATATCGGGGCCAAACAGCGCGCGGATGCGGGCATTGGCTTCCTGACCCGGCTCCATGAATTCATGGGCAAGCGCATCGGCGTCGCTGACGGGTATGCCCCGTTCGGCGAACATCTGTGCCGTAGTCGATTTGCCGGTGCCTGCCCCGCCCGTAAGGGCGACCCGCCATGTGCGCTTAGGCCCCATGCGCCAGCTGCAGGTAGGTGACCAGAAGCGGGCGGCCGTAAAAGAGCGCAAGCCAGAAGGCGCCCGCGAGATAGGGGCCAAAAGGCATGGGGGTAGAGCGGCCCTGGCGCCCGAAGGCGATCAGGGCAAGACCCGTGACGGCACCCGCCAATGATGCGAGCAGCAGCAGCAAGGGGAGTACTTGCCATCCCACCCAGGCCCCCGCCGCGGCAAAAAGTTTGAAGTCCCCATACCCCATGCCTTCTTTGCCGGTCAGGAGACGGAAGGCGTGGTAGACGAGCCACAGAAACAGATAACCGGTGGCTGCGCCGATGACTGAGGCCTCCAGGCTTGCGAAGCGGCCGGCTATGTTGACGAGAAGACCGAGCCACAGCAGGGGAAGCGTAAGCACATCAGGTAACAGCTGCTCCTTCAAGTCAATGAAGGTAAGCGCGATCAGGCAGGCCGAGGCCGTGAACGCGAGCAATGCCGTAAAGGTGATGCCAAAGCGGGCCAGGCTCATGCCGGCGGCCACGGTCGTGATGAGCTCGATCAGGAAATAACGCGGCGAAATCGGGGTGTGGCAATGATGGCAGCGGCCGCGCAGCGCCACGAAACCGATCAGCGGAATGTTCTCCATCCATCCAAGCCGCGCCTGGCAGTGCGGACAGTGGGAGGGCGGCAGGGCCAGATTGAAGACGTGGTGTGGCCGGTCTGTTTCGCGATGGGCCGTCAGGGTCCGGCAATCTTCTTCCCAGCTGCGTTTGAGCATGATCGGAAGACGATAAACCAGCATGCCAAGGAAGCTGCCGATGATGGCGCCCAGGCCCAGGACAAGGATGTACAGGGCGAAGGGATGCGCAAGGAGTCTCATGCGGGCATTATAAGGCGACGGCCGGGTTTTGCGCAGCCCGCTGACTTGCGATCGGGTCTCATTCGTTGGTGACGCGCTCGATTTCCTCGAGGCTTGTGATGCCTTCGCGGACTTTCCGCAGGCCCGACTGTCGCAGGTCCGGGATTCCCTCTTTTTTCGCCTGTTGGGCAATCTCGGTTGCGTTGCCGCCGCGCAGGATGATCTGGCCAATGGCAGGGGTCATCGGCATGACCTGGTAGATGCCCACCCGCCCTTTGTATCCGTTGTTGCAGGCATCGCATCCGCCCGGGCCATAAATGCGCAGGCTGGGGATCTCCTCTTCTTGAAAGCCAGCCTGGAGCAGGGCGGCCTTGGGCAGTTCGATCGGTTTCCGGCAATGGGGGCAGAGGCGACGGGCCAGCCGCTGGGCGATGATAAGGTTGACTGCCGAGGCGATATTGAAAGGCGGCACCCCCATGTTGACGAGGCGCCCGAGGGTTTGCGGGGCGTCATTCGTGTGCAGGGTCGAGATCACCATGTGGCCGGTCTGGGCCGCCTTGATGGCGATTTCCGCTGTTTCCAGATCCCGAATCTCCCCCACCATGATGACGTCTGGATCCTGACGGAGGAAGGCGCGCAGAGCAGCGGCGAATGTCAATTTGGCGCGTTCGTTGATGTTGACCTGATTTATGCCCATCAGATTGATTTCCACCGGGTCCTCGGCTGTGGAAATGTTGCGGTCGGGCGTGTTCAGGATATTCAGGGCTGTATACAGTGTGACCGTTTTGCCGCTTCCCGTCGGGCCGGTGACGAGCACCATCCCGTAGGGCCGGTGGATGGCCTCCATGTAGGCTTCTTTCTGTTCGGCCTCGAAACCGAGGCGGTCGACGCCGAGTGTCGCGGATGTCGGGTCGAGGATGCGCAGCACGATTTTCTCGCCAAACAGGGTCGGCAAGGTACTCACGCGAAAATCGATCGACCGCGTCTTCGATACGCGGATCTTCATGCGGCCGTCCTGCGGGATGCGGCGTTCCGAAATATCCAGTTTCGAGAGAATCTTCACGCGTGATGCGATTCGCGAGGAGAATGCAAGCGGCGGCGACGCCACTTCCTGGAGAACGCCGTCCGTGCGGAAACGCACACGGTACTGGCGCTCGTAGGGCTCTATATGAATGTCCGACGCGCCACGATTGATCGCATCGAGCAGGATTTTGTTCACGAACCGGACAACCGGTTTGTCGTTCACATCGTCGCTGTCCTCGGCATCGGCCGGAACTTCCTCGCCGCCGCCGCCGACGTCGACGTTGTCGAGCACCTCGCTCATTTCGGCCAGGGAGTTGCCCCCCTGCGAGTCGAGGTTGCGGTCGATCAGTGTGCTCAGCTTGTTCTCTTCAACCAGGATCGGCTCGGGAATGAGGCCCGTGTTGAATTTGATTTCGTCGAGGGCTGCGACATTGGTCGGGTCGGCGACTGCCACGTAAAGGCGCGTGCCTCTCTTGAAAAGCGGCAGAACCCGGTGGCGCGTGATAAGTTTGGTGTCGACGGCCTTGACAGGCAGGGATTCCGGGTCGAACGCACTGATGTCGAGCAGCGGGATCCCGAACTCTTCCGAAGCAGCCCTGGCGATGGTCAACGCGTCGAGCTTGCGGCTCTCAACGAGACGCACAATGAAGGATACCTTGTTTGTGACCGACTCATTATTGATCTTTTCGGCATCCTGCATGCTCAGGAGCTTGTCGCGCACAAGACGTGCGGCAAGCCCTGAAAGGGCAGCTCCGGTCGCAATCGGGTTCACATTGGACATAAGGACGCTCAGGCCGTGATGGTGATCATTGGTGCATTGTGTTTCATGGCAGTCACTCCCATAGTAGATCAGTTCGCGCGAGAAGCCAGTTTTTGTCTTCGACTTGACGGCGCTCCCGCTCTGACATTAGACTGATTCTAAATCAACGGACACTAAAGGAGTCCTGACATCATGGAGCTCAAAGGTAGCAAAACTCACGAGAATCTGAAGGCTGCGTTCGCCGGCGAATCCCAGGCCAACCGCCGTTACCTCTATTTCGCGGCCAAGGCCGATGTCGAGGGATTCAATGACGTTTCCGCAGTCTTCCGGTCTACCGCAGAAGGCGAGACCGGCCATGCGCACGGCCATCTGGAATATCTCGAGCAGGTTGGGGATCCGGCGACGGGTCTGCCCATCGGCGCGACCGCCGATAACCTGAAGGCCGCGATCGCGGGGGAAACGCACGAATACACCGACATGTACCCGGGCATGGCCAAAGCGGCTCGGGCTGAAGGTTTTGGCGAAATTGCGGACTGGTTCGAGACCCTGGCGAAGGCCGAGCGGTCCCATGCCAACCGTTTCCAGAAGGCCCTCGACGCTCTCGGCAAATAACGTCTAATCTATACGGACCGGCGCACTGCCGGTCCTTTTTTTTGCCCAGAAGGAGCCCGGACATGGTGACAGACGATAACAAGGGCGAGCCGCGCGAGGGCAATCTCGCCGCGCCCATCCGCCACCCCGTTCCCTGGCAGGATCCTGTGTTCTACGATACGGCCGTCATCGAGGCCGAGTTGCACCGGGTTTTTGATATCTGTCACGGGTGTCGGCGCTGTTTCAATCTGTGCCAGGCCTTTCCGACCCTTTTTGATCTTATTGACAATTCGCCCAGCATGGAGCTTGGCGACGTTCCCGTAGCGGACTACCAGAAGGTGGTCGAGCAATGCTATCTGTGTGATCTCTGTTACATGACCAAATGTCCGTACGTGCCGCCGCATCCATGGAACGTCGACTTCCCGCATCTGATGCTGCGCGCGAAGGCTGCCAATTTCCGGGGTGGCCGGACCCGCCGCCGCGATCGCCTGCTGACCAGCACCGATATGGTTGGCCGGCTCGCCGGTATTCCGGTTGTGACAGAGTTCGTGAACACCTTGAACCGCATGCCGGCCGCACGCAAGATGCTAGAGAGCGTGCTGGGTGTCGACCACCGCGCCGTGGTGCCTCCTTATCACCGCAAATCGTTTCGCAAAACCTTCTCCGCGGACCAAAGCATCAAGCCGGTGGCCGCCGAGGGCACCCGCGGACAGGTCGTTGTGTTCGGAACCTGTTACGCCAATTACAATGATGCGAATCTGGCGCCCGATCTCGCCGCCGTCTTTGAGCACAACAAGATCCCCGTGCGCGCCCTTGACGATGAGCGCTGCTGTGGCATGCCAAAGCTCGAACTTGGTGATTTCGAGAGCATCGCGCGCCTGAAGGAGTTCAATATTCCCCGCCTCGCGGAGGCGGTCGACGCCGGTTACGACATCGTCGCGCCGGTGCCATCGTGTGTGTTGATGTTCAAAAACGAGCTGCCGCTTCTGTTTCCCGACGACCCGATGGTTGCCAAGGTCAGGCAGGCGGTTTTCGACCCATTCGAATACCTTATGCTCCGCCATAAGGCGGGGCTTCTGAATACGACCTTCCCGGCGTCGCTCGGGAGAATCAGTTATCATGTACCATGTCATCTGCGGGTGCAGAACATCGGACTGAAAACCCGGGACGTGCTCATGCTGGTGCCGGGAACGACGGTTGATGTGATTGAGCGCTGCTCCGGGCATGACGGAACCTACGGTGTAAAGCGCGAACACTATGAGGATGCGGTAAAGATCGGCCGGCCGGTTGTGCGTCGGATCACGGACGCGGCGTCCGTCCATTTCACGAGCGACTGTCCGATAGCCGGTCATCATCTGGCCTCTGGTCTTGACGGCGAAGACAGACTGCTCACGCCGTTTGCCCTGTTAAGACGCGCGTACGGCATCTGAAGCACCGCAAGAGAGCAAGAGCGAAAGACAAGGAGAACGGATATGGCGCATGAAGGCCTTCACGAGGATCGCAAGGATCTGACCGATTCGACTTTGGACATGCATCGGGCGATAGAGTCGCTGATGGAAGAGCTTGAGGCGGTCGACTGGTACCAGCAGCGCGCCGACGCCTGCAATAACCCTGAACTGAAAGCGATCCTCGCGCATAATCGTGACGAGGAAAAGGAGCATGCGGCTATGATCCTGGAGTGGATCCGCCGTCATGACGGGGCATTTGACGGGCAGTTGCGCGAATACCTTTTCAAGGATGGCAGCATCGTCGCCAAGGAACATGCCAAAAAGGGGTGAACCGTGACTGCGCTCGTCCGTAGTGATCTGATGTCTCTTGAAGAGTATGCGCGCCGGCGCACGGAGTTCCGCGCGCGCGTGATGCGCCACAAGCAGGACAGACAGGTGCAGATCGGCAACCATGCCCGTCTTTATTTCGAAGACCGGTTGACGATCCAATATCAGATTCAGGAAATGCTCCGTATCGAAAAGATATTCGAAGCGGAAGGGATCGAGGCGGAGTTGTCTGCCTACAATCCGCTGATTCCGGACGGCCGTGACTGGAAGGCCACGTTTATGCTCGAGTACGAAGATGGCGAGGAGCGCAAGCTTGCGCTTGCGCGTCTCCAGGGTATTGCGGGCAAAGTGTGGGCGGAGGTCGGAGGTGAGCGCGTTTTCGCCGTGGCCGATGAGGATGGTGACCGCGAAGACGAGGAGAAGACGTCGTCTGTGCATTTTCTGCGCTTTGATTTGACAGACGGCATGATCAAGGCTGCCCGCGCCGGCCAGCCTATCCGCATGGGCATAGACCACCGGCATTATCGTCATGATACGGTCGTCGCCGATTCGGTACGGGCCTCACTGGTGGCCGATTTGCGCTGATGGCCAGGTATGACGCTTCCGACATAGAGGTCCTGACCGGCCTCGAGCCCGTCCGGCGACGGCCGGGGATGTACACCGAGACCGACCGGCCCAATCATCTTGCGCAGGAGGTCATCGATAACAGCGTCGATGAGGCGATTGCGGGATATGCGCGAACGATCAGTGTGACGCTGCACGCCGACGAATCCTTGTCCGTGACCGATGACGGCCGCGGGATGCCTGTCGATCTCCACCCCGAGGAAGGCGTCAGCGGGGTCGAGTTGATCCTCACCCGCCTGCACGCCGGTGGCAAGTTTTCGCACAAGAACTACGCGTTTTCCGGTGGCCTCCATGGCGTCGGCGTGTCCGTGGTCAATGCGCTTTCAAAGCGTCTGGACGTCTACGTCAAGCGCGCCGGCCAGATCCATCACATGGCTTTCGCCCACGGAGAAAAAGTCGAGGACCTGCACGTCGTCGGCACCGCAGGGCGCAAGGAAACCGGAACCACGGTTCGCTTTCTGCCCGAGCCCCGCTATTTCGATAGCCCGAAGTTTCAGGTAGCCCGCCTAAAGCCGTTGCTGAAAGCCAAGGCGGTGCTCTGTCCGGGGCTGCGTGTCATCTTCCACAGCGAAGCGGATCCGGCCGATGATGGCGAATGGCTCTACGAAGACGGTCTGGGCCAGTATCTCGCAGAAGCGCTGCAGGACCGCGCCTTTGTGCCGCCGGCTCCCTTTGTCGGGCACATGACCGGAGGCGACGAGGAAGTCGAGTGGGCAGTGGCGTGGCAGTCGGAGGAGGATCCGCTCCTTGTGCGGGAGAGTTATGTGAATCTCATTCCGACCCCTCAGGAAGGCACGCATGTCAATGGATTCCGGCTCGGTCTTGCGGAGGCGATGCGGGAGTTCTGCGAGTTTCGCAACCTGTTGCCCCGCGGCCTCAAGCTCGCGAGCGAGGATGTGTGGGAGCGGGTGGCGTTCGTCCTGTCGGCCAAGCTGAAGGAGCCGCAGTTTTCCGGCCAGACCAAGGAGCGCCTGACGTCGCGCGCAACGGCCGCGTTTGTCGCGGGCGTCGCGAAGGACGGCTTTGCATTGTGGCTCAACGCTCATGTGGCCGACGGCACCGAGATCGCGCGCATTGTCATCGACTGCGCCCAGCAACGGGAACGGCGGGCCAAGCGTGTCGAGCGCAAAAAGGCCGTCAACGGGCCGGCCCTGCCGGGTAAGCTTGCGGATTGCACGAGCCAGGATCTGGCCCGCACCGAGCTGTTTCTCGTCGAGGGAGACTCGGCCGGAGGTTCCGCCAAACAGGCGCGTGATCGCGAGTTTCAGGCGATCATGCCGCTTCGCGGCAAGATTCTGAATACCTGGGAAGTGGAATCCAGCGATGTGCTGGCGTCGCAGGAAGTGCATGACATTGCCGTGGCACTTGGCGTGGATCCGGGTTCGCCGAATCTGGACGGGTTGCGGTACGGCAAGGTGTGCATTCTCGCCGATGCGGACTCGGACGGAGCGCACATCGCTACCCTTCTGTGTGCTCTTTTCGTTCGTCATTTCCGCCCGCTGGTCCTTGCGGGCCGGGTCTATGTGGCCATGCCGCCACTGTATCGCATCGATGTCGGGAAAGAGGTCTATTACGCGCTGGATGAGGATGAAAAGCACGGCGTCCTCGATAAGATTGCCGGCATGCAGTCACGGGTCCGGCCCACGGTGCAGCGCTTCAAGGGGCTGGGCGAAATGAACCCCCTGCAGTTGCGTGAGACCACCATGAGTCCGGAGACGCGCCGTCTTGTCTGTCTGACTCTGAATGAAGAGGATGGGACGGATGCATCACTCGATATGCTGCTTGCGAAAAAACGGGCGGCGGACCGGCGAAGATGGCTGGAGAGCCAGGGTGACAAGGCGGAGCCGACGGTATGAGTGAGCGGGGGGATTTCGTTATAGAGCGCATGCCGCTCATGGGCTTTACCGAGAAGGCCTACCTTGATTACTCGATGTACGTCATATTGGACCGTGCGCTGCCGCACATCGCCGATGGCTTGAAGCCGGTGCAGCGGCGCATCGTCTACGCGATGAGCGAGCTTGCCCTGTCGGCCGGCGCCAAGTTCAAAAAATCCGCGCGCACCGTGGGCGACGTGCTTGGCAAGTTTCATCCCCACGGAGACACGGCCTGCTACGAGGCCATGGTTCTCATGGCTCAGCCCTTCAGCTATCGCTATCCGCTGATCGAGGGGCAAGGAAACTGGGGGTCGCCGGATGATCCCAAATCGTTTGCAGCCATGCGCTATACCGAAGCGCGTCTGTCGCGCTTTGCCGATCTGCTGCTTTCAGAGCTCGGCCAGGGGACGGTGGATTGGCTGCCGAATTTCGACGGAACCCTTGATGAGCCCAAACTGTTGCCGGCGCGCCTGCCGCACGTTCTGCTAAACGGCGCCACCGGCATCGCGGTGGGCATGGCCACCGATATCCCGCCGCACAATGCCGCCGAGGTCGCGGCCGCCTGTATTGTGCTGCTCGATGATCCGAAGGCGCCTCTGGAAAAGTTGCTTGAGCACGTGCAGGGCCCCGATTATCCAACGGGCGCGGAGATCATCACCTCGCGCGACGATATTCTTGCCTGCTACCGGTCCGGCATGGGTTCCATCCGTGCCCGGGCCCGCTGGGAGCGTGAAGACGGGCTGATTGTTGTCACGGCGTTGCCCTATCAGGCCTCGGGCTCACGCATCCTCGAGCAGATCGCCGAGCAGATGCGTAACAAGAAATTGCCGATGGTAGACGATCTGCGCGACGAATCGGATCACGAAAACCCAACCCGGCTCGTGATCGTGCCGCGATCCTCGCGCGTCGACGCCGACGCCCTGATGAGTCATCTCTTTGCCACTACGGATCTCGAGCGTAGTTATCGTGTCAATCTGAATGTCATTGGCCGTGACGGCAAGCCCCGTGTCTACGGGTTGCGCGAGCTCCTTGGGGAATGGCTGGAATTTCGCATAGAGACCGTCCGTCGCCGCCTGCAGTTCCGGTTGGAGAAAATCAGCGACCGCCTGCATATTCTTGAGGGATTACTGGCCATATTCGCGTCGCTTGACGAGATCATTCATATCATTCGCACGGAGGACGAGCCGCGGGATGCACTTATGGCGCGATTCCGCTTAAGTGAGCGTCAGGCCGATGCTGTTCTGGAGATCCGTCTGCGGCAGTTGGCAAAACTCGAAGAGGTCAAGCTGCGCGACGAGCATGCGAAGCTGAGCGAGGAGCGCGCAGGGATCGAGCGCGTTCTCGGCGCGAGCGCCAGGCTCCGTCGCTTCGTGCGCGCAGAACTGATACGTGATGCAAAGGCCTTCGGGGATGTACGCAGATCTCCTCTGTGCGCGCGGCCGGTGGCGCGCGCCATCGACGTGGCCGAGCTTGCGGTGGAGCCGGTGACAGTGATTCTGTCTACGAATGGCTGGGTACGGCAGGGGCGCGGCCATGAGGTTGATGGCGCGAGTCTGCCTTACCGGACCGGTGACGGTTTTCTTCAGGCCGCGCGCGGGCGCAGTACGCAAAATGCCCTTTTTCTCGATGTCCAGGGCCGTAGCTACGCAATTCCCGCCGGACGGCTGCCGTCGGCACGGGGATTTGGCGAGCCCTTGTCAAAAACCCTTGAGCCGGGTCCGGGGATCGGTTTTGCCGGGGTGCTGATGGGTGAGGACACGGAGCAGGCGGCGCTTGTCAGCAGTAATGGGTATGGCTTCCGGGTGGCATTGGCGGATCTGGTGGCGCGCAACAAGGCGGGCAAGGTGATCGTCAAGCTTGATGCGCAAGCGTCATTGCTGGCGCCGTGTTTGGTTGCACCGGATGGGTCGCTTGCGCTTGCAACGAGTGAACGTCTGCTGGTGGTTTCTGCTGAAGAGCTCCCGGTTATGGCACGCGGCCGGGGCGTCAAGCTGTTCGATCTCCATGACGGGGAGTCGCTCCTGAGTATCGCCCCGCTGGCGGCGGGACAGGGCCTCGCCCTGATCGGTTCGCGACGCACACAGGTGCTTGCGCCCAAGGACTGGAAACGCTATCAAGGCAAGCGGGGTGGTCGAGGGCGGCTGCTGCCAGACGGTATGCGCGCGATCGTCGCAATTGCCGCACAGCCGTGACCCGCTTTGCCCTGGGCATTGAATACAGCGGTACGGGTTTTGCCGGATGGCAGAGGCAGGTCCGTTTGCGCACCGTGCAGGAAGCGGTGGAAGAGGCCTTGAGCCGCGTGGCCGACGAGGCCGTGCGGGTCGTGGCGGCCGGGCGCACCGATACGGGCGTGCACGCATTGGGCCAGGTGATTCATTTCGATTGCGAAAAACCCCGGTCGGCGGATGCGTTCCGGCGCGGGGGCAACGCGCATCTGCCCGCGGACGTAAGCGTGGTCTGGGCGCGTGTGGTCAGCGACGCCTTTCATGCGCGTTTCAGTGCGCATGCCCGGACCTATCGTTACGTGATTTTGAACCGCCCAACGCGCCCCGCGGTGTGGGCCGGTCGTGTATCCTTCGATCATCGTCCCCTCGACGTAACGCGCATGCAGGAGGCGGGCATCGCCCTTATCGGACGCCATGATTTCAGTGCCTACCGGGCGGTTGGCTGCCAGGCCAAGTCACCGGTCCGCGAAGTGCAGGTCCTGCAGATTGAGAGACGGGACGCCTTCGTCATCCTGACAGTTCGGGCCAACGCCTTCTTGCATCACATGGTCCGCAACATCGCCGGTGTGCTCATGGCAATCGGGGCGGGGGAGCGGCCTGTGGACTGGGCCCGTAGTGTGCTAGACGGCCGGGATCGCAATCTGGGTGGCGTCACGGCGCCCCCGGACGGCTTGTATTTCGTGTCGGCTTCTTATCCCGTAGCCTTCGGTATACCGGAGGCGGGCGCTCACGAGTGGTCATATGGCGGAACGCCAGTGCCCGGGTAGCGCATTGCGTGTTGTGGTCGCTGTTTTCTTCAGGGCGGTCATTGACGGGTCAACATTGTGCCAGCGGATTGTTTCGGTGTGCCCTTCCATCGCTATGCCGAAGTCATGGTGCCCGTGAATCGGTCGTCGGCGGTGATATGACGCTTCTCGTCCTAGGTGTCTATTTTCGTCGGGTGTTGCCTTATAACTATGATCTGTAGCGGCTGCCTGTGCCAAGCAGCGCAATCCGGGATCCATTGCTCTTTCGTTTGGGCTGGCCGGTTGTGACCCTTTTGCTGGTAAGCTACTTCGGAGCCGCCGCGCTGCGCGTCCTTGTGTCCTGCCCGACGGGCCCGGCGGCTGCCACCCCGCAGGCCCTGGTGGCCAGGGTGTGGCGGGCGTGGTCGGGGGTGCAATCATTCCCGTCAGACGGTTCTACAGGAAGCGCTCTGGCAGATCGTGCTGTTTAGCCTGGCGATGTACGTGGTCGTGTACCGTCTGCGCAATGCGGATCTCACTCATCTTTTGGTGGATTTTCTGACGACGCTTGCTCATCAGGGGTTGGTAGCGGCGACGGCACGGGCTTTCTCCCGGCCATTTTGTCATCGGTCCTGAACAATCTGCCCACGGTGTTGATTGGTGCCCTGGCCATTCACGGGGCCCGTGTGCGCGCGGTAAACCGCGAGGCCATGCTCTATGCCAATGTGCTCGGTTGTGATATCGGTCCAAAAGTTACCCGACTTGGCAGTCTGGCGACCCCGCTGTGGCTGCATGTATTGGCGCGCAAAGGGCGGACGGTGCGCTAAGGGACCCAGAGGCGAATCGGCCTGGTGTTGACGCCACCCGTGCTGCTCGTCACTCTTTTGACTCTAGCAGGCTGGCTTGGTGTTCCAGGGACCTAAAGGGTCGCCGCCGCGTAGTCGGCAAGGCGCGAGCGTTCACCGCGTTGCAGTGTGACGTGGCCGCTGTGCATCCAGGCTTTCAGGCGATCCACGACATAGGTCATTCCCGAAGTCGTTTCCGTGAGATAAGGGGTGTCGATCTGCGCGATATTGCCAAGACATACCACCTTGGTCCCCGGTCCGGCGCGAGTGACCAATGTCTTGATCTGATGGGCACTTAGATTCTGCGCTTCATCGATGATGAGAAATTTCTGCTGAAAGGTCCGCCCGCGCATGAAGTTCAGCGATTTGATCTTCAGCCGCGAACGCACCAGATCATGCGCGGCCGCCCGCGCCCATTGCGAATGGGCCGGTGTCCCGAGTTCGGTTTTGTTCAGGACATCCAGGTTGTCCTCGAACGCCCCCATCCAGGGGCTCATCTTTTCCTCCTCCGTGCCGGGAAGGAAACCGATGTCTTCGCCAACCGGGATGGTGACGCGCGTGACGATGATCTCGCTGTAGCGCTTCTGTTCGATGGTCTGCTCAAGAGCCGCAGCCAGTGTCAGCAGGGTCTTGCCCGTGCCCGCCTGTCCAAGCAAGGAAACAAAATCGACATCGGGATCCATCAGCAGGTTCAAGGCGAGGTTCTGCTCCAGATTGCGCGCGCTTATGCCCCATGTGCGCAAACGGGTGTAGTCTTGCAGGGGATCGGCGGTGACATAATCGTCGGTGCACTCCCGGATGCGCAGCGCGTGTAAGGGCGGCGGCAAAGCGGTACCAATGAGAAAGCCGTTTGGAAACCAGGAGACGGGACCGCCTGGCCGGATCAGGTAGGGCATGCCCTGTTCCGTCGGCGCTTCTATGACTGCCGCATCGGGCAGGTTGTCGACCCCCCGGTAGAGGAGGTCGGCATCCTCGAGCACTCTCTCGCTGGTGTAGTCTTCCGTCTTCAGGCCGATCGTTCGGGCCTTGATTCGCAGATTGATGTCCTGGGATACGAGAACGACCTCCCGCCCCCTGTGGGTACGGGTCAAAGTCTGTGTCAGGGCAAGCAACCGGTTGTCCGTTGTCGCCGCCGTGAATCCGGCCGGTGGAGACTCCTCGTCGATCGGGATGAAGAGGCGTCCACCAGGACGTTGTGCCGTCCCAGGCAGGGGTGCACCCATGGTCAGGTCGGCCGCACCCCTTAGTGTCTCGTCGATGAAGCGACTGGCCTGCCGGGCGTTCCGGGCGAGCTCCGAAACGCCCTTCTTGTGCATATCAAGTTCTTCGAGGACGACTACCGGCACGTATACGTCATGCTCCTCGAAACGGAAGAGCGCAGCCGGGTCGTGCATCAAAACGTTCGTGTCAAGCACGAACAACTTGGTCGGGGCGGTCATTTAGCCTTTGAGTGCGCGTAGATCCTTCAGAATCGTCAGGACATGATTTTCGACCTTCACCTTGCGGTATTCATGCCGCAGGACGCCGTTTTCGTCAAAAAGGAAGGTGCTGCGCTCGATACCGAGGGACTTCTTGCCATAGAGGTTCTTTTCCTTGATGACATCGAATGCCGTGCACAGCGCGCTTGTGGTATCGGCGATCAGATCAAAAGGGAAGCATTGTTTGCTTTTGAAGCTTTCATGGGACTTCAGGTCATCCCGGGAAACCCCGAGTATGACCGCATTGAGGGCTTCGAACTCGTCATAGTGGTCGCGAAAATCCTGACCTTCGGTCGTGCAGCCCGGAGTGTTGTCTTTGGGGTAAAAATAGAGGACGACGTTCTTGCCCTTGAGCTCCGGCAGCCGGAACACCTGATCATCGGTGGCTTCCACGCTCAGGTCAGGGATGGGCTGGCCGATTTCTACCTTGTTCATTCGTTCTCCGGTTTGGGTTCTGTCTGTTCGCAGATGCATTGTAACAAGATCGGTACCATCAGCCACAGGCGCGTATCCGCCTTTTTGCACCCTGCGCTTTGGTTCGGCTACAATAACATTAGGGCGGAGGCGGTGCCGCACAAATCCACAATGTTCCTCTCAAAAAGTCGGCCCGCACACATCGGAACAACGGCAACGGAACCGGGTTTACCCGGGTCATGCATGTCGTACGCATGCCGGCTCGCGCGTGTTGGCGAGCTGGTATCTACCTGTTTCTGGTAGTGGCAGCTCATTCAGTGAGGAGATGTGTGTGGCGATCGTGGCAAAGACACGAAACGGGCGGGCGTCCGTCCGCCCGTTAAAGAGGCACGCGCAGCCCGCAGACGGCAAGGTGCGCCGGAAACCTTCTGCGCCGAGTGCGGATGGGCTTCCGGATGAAGACTGGCGGCGCGTGCTGGCAGGACTCGAGAGTCTCTACCAGGGGGATTTCAGTGTGCGCCTGCCTCTGCGTGGCGCCGGTTTGCCCCGGGAGGTGGCCCGGGCGTTCAATAATCTCGCCCGCCGTCATCAGAAGATCACCGCCGAATTTGTGCGTACCGGAAAGCTTGTCGGTCGCGAGGGGCGAACCGCCGAGAGGGTGCGGAGCGAGGGGGCAACGGGGTCATGGGCGACCATGATCCACGCCCAGAATGCCGTTGTGGCAGATCTGGTCCATACGATTGCCGAGGTTGCGCGCGTCATAGGTGCGGTAGCGGCCGGCGATCTCACACAGGTCATGCCTGCGGAAATCGACGGACACCCTCTTAAGGGCGATATGGGGCGCGCCGGGCGACGGGTCAACACCATGGTCGACCAGCTGCGCTCGTTCGCCGCCGAGGTGACACGCGTGGCCAAGGAAGTGGGCATCGAAGGCAAGCTCGGCGGTCAGGCGCGGGTGCCAGGCGTAGCCGGCACATGGAAAGACCTCACCGAAAACGTAAACCAGCTCGCCGGCAATCTCACATCGCAGGTGCGC
>JAJYHH010000024.1 GCA_021784845.1 Pseudomonadota bacterium | reverse complement strand
TTCCATACGCGCACAACCACACCGACATCGGTGACGCGCAAGTGGAACGGGTTTCATCCGGACTACGGCGGCGGTCTTCAGTACAGACTCATGCAAAATGTGTCTCTGCGCGCCGAGTGGCAGGAATTCCGCATTCCGCACAATGACACGCAGCTCTACAGCGGCAGCCTGCTGTTTAATTTCTAGGAGCTTGCGATCCCGAGGCGGTCCAGGTGGCCGCCTCAGGGTTCGATCCACAGACTCTTGACGTTGACGAACTCGCGAGGGCCCCAGGCTGCCAGTTCGCGTCCATAACCCGACGCCTTGGTGCCGCCAAACGGCAGGCGCGGGTCGCTGCGCACCATCGCGTTTACGAAAGTCGAGCCGCATTCGAGCGCGCGGGCCATGCGCTCGCCCATGGCAATGTCCCGTGTCCAGATGCTGGCGCCAAGCCCATAGGGGCTGTCATTGGCCAGGCGCACCGCTTCTTCGTCATCCCGCGCCCGCAGGATGAGGGCGACCGGCCCAAACAGTTCCTCGCTGTAGGCGCGCATGCCAGGCCGCACGCCATCGAGGACCGAAGGGGGATAAAAGCACCCTGGTCCGGCAGGCAACGCACAACCAAGGCGTGGCGTGGCGCCGGCGGCGAGCGCCTCGGTCACCTGCCCGTGCAGGAAGGCGCGCAGGTCGGCGCGCGCAAGCGGTCCGATCGCCGTGTCTTCGGCCAGCGGATCGCCGCTGCGCAGCCGCGCGGCGCGGTCGATGAAGCGCTCGAGAAAGGGCTCGGCGGCGCCACCGATCAGGATCATGCGCTTGGCGGCGATGCAGCTTTGTCCGGCGTTCTGGTAGCGCGACGCCACGGCCGCGGCGGCAGCCCGATCGAGGTCGGCGTCCGGGCGGACGATGAATGCGTCCGAACCGCCCAGTTCGAGAACGGTCTTTTTCAGTGCCCGCCCCGCGATCGCGGCGACCGCGCGTCCGGCGGCCGCCGATCCGGTCAGCGTGACCGCGGCGATGCGCGGATCTTCGATGACCGAAGCGATGGCGGCTGACGGCACGAGGAGCGTCTGGAATATGCCGTCTTCCGCGCCGGCGCAGCGCAGCACATCGGCGATGGCAAGCGCCGTGCGTGGCACGTTGGCGGCGTGTTTCAGGATGGCCGTGTTGCCGGCGATCAGGGCCGCCGCCAGAAAGCGGAACACCTGCCAGAAGGGAAAATTCCACGGCATGATGGCAAGAACGACGCCAAGCGGCAGGAAGGCGATGCGGCCGGTGGGGCCACCCAGAGCCACCGCTTCGTCGGCAAGATACTGTGGGCCATGCGCCGCATAGTGCCGGCATGTGAGGGCGCATTTCTCCACTTCGGCGCGCGCCTCGGTGATCGGCTTGCCCATCTCTTCGGTGATGAGACGGGCATAGAGGTCACGGTTTTGCGTGAGCACCGTCGCCACCTTGCCAAGAAGCGCTGCGCGTTCCGTGATGTCGCGCGCGGCGAACGCACGGGCGGCGCTTGCCGCCTGCTGCAGCATCGCTTCCTGCCTGGCAGGCGGTGTCGCCGGCACCTGCGCCAGCCGTTCGTCGGTTGCCGGATTGATACTATCAAAGAGCATCATAAGTCCTTTGATTGCCGCCTGTGGCTCAAGTATAGTAAATCCAGTCATATACCGATGTAAGCCCGTGCGCGCCATCACTGCTGTTGTCACCGTTTTTGTGTTGACCTGGTCCGGCCTTGCGCATGCGACGCCGGTTGCAGAGGAACGGGCACGCTATCTGCGCGCGCTGACCTATCTGTCTGCTGGCCGCTATCGCCAGTTCGCGCGGCTCTACGCCGCCGAACGCGGGTACATTCTGCGCCCCTATCTGCGCTACCATGAACTCATGCGGCGCCTGCCGCATGACACACCGGCGGCGGTTGCCCGTTTTCTCGATCGCGAACGGGCCTTGCCGGTAGCCGGACGGCTGCGTGTCGCCTGGCTCGAGTCGCTTGCGCATCATCAGCACTACAAGACGTTCCGCGCCTTCTATATCCCCGCGCTTGACGGCAATGTATCGCTTTACTGCGACGAGCTGGAGGCGCGCTCGCGTGCGCATGAACCCGTCATGGCGACATTCCAGAGGGTGTGGATCTCGGGCGACAGTCTGCCGCGGTCCTGCCGTCCGCTTGCGCAGGCCTTGCGCAAGCAGGGCCTGGTGACGCCGGCCCTGGCCTGGTTGCGCGTCCGGCACGCCATGCACCTTGATAACACCACGGTCGTCACGCACCTTGCCGGCGCCCTGACACCCAATCGGCGCCTGTGGGCGCGCCGCTGGCTGGCGATGCAGGCGCATCCTTATGCCGGTCTCCGGCACATCGATTATCCCCTGCGCGACCGGCGCGCGCGCCGGATCGTCAGGTCGGGGGTAATCGCGCTTGCGCAGCAAAATCCCGTGCTGGCCATGACGGTGTGGCAGAATCTTCTTGCGCACCATCACGACCTGCAACCTGAGCAGGACCATGTCCTGCGCCATGTGGCGCTGCTTGCGGCCTATGATCATCTGCCGCAGGCGCTGTCCTGGCTTGCGCAGGTTTCGCCGCGCTCAGCCTACGGGCCGGTACGCCGCTGGCGGATCCGGACGGCGCTGCGCGAGCGCGCCTGGCCGCAGGTTCTGGCCTTCATCAACGATCTGCCGCCACCGGTCCGGCACAAGAAGGAGTGGCGTTACTGGCGGGCGCGGGCGCTTGCCAAGACGGGACACCCGCGTGAGGCCGTGCGCCTTCTGACGGCTTTGTCGC
>JAJYHH010000088.1 GCA_021784845.1 Pseudomonadota bacterium | reverse complement strand
TTCAAGGAGATCAAGCCGCGCGTGTTCGCGGGCCTCTATCCGATCGAGGCGGGTGACTACGACGCATTTCGCGAGGCGCTCGATAAACTGAAGCTAAATGACGCGTCGCTGTACTTCGAGCCGGAGACGTCGGAAGCGCTCGGCTTTGGTTTTCGCTGCGGCTTTCTGGGCATGCTCCACATGGAGATCATCCAGGAGCGCCTGGAGCGCGAATATCATTTGCATCTCATCACCACGGCCCCGACGGTGGTGTATGAGGTGGTCACGAACAAGGGCGAGAACCTGCGTGTCGACAATCCGGCGCGGCTGCCCGATCCAGGTCAGATCCACGAAATCCGCGAGCCGATCATCACCTGCCATATCCTGGTTCCGCAGGAGTATCTGGGGCCGGTCATGCAGCTGTGCGAGGAAAAGCGCGGGGTGCAGATCGACTTAAGGTTCCTCGGCCGTCAGGCGATGCTATCCTATGAGTTGCCGCTAAACGAGGTGGTGCTCGATTTCTTCGACCGGCTGAAATCCTTGAGTCGGGGGTATGCCTCGTTCGAATACGAGTTTCGCGCGTTCCGCGCGGCGGACCTTGCACGGGTGGACGTGCTGATCAACGGTGAGCGCGTCGATGCGCTGTCTGTGATCGTCCATCGGAGCCAGAGCCAGTACAGGGGGCGTGAGCTCGTGCGGCGCATGCGGGAGCTGATACCCCGCCAGATGTTTGATGTCGCCATCCAGGCGGCGATCGGCGCGCACGTCATCGCCCGCGAGACGGTCAAGGCGTTGCGCAAGAATGTCACGGCCAAGTGCTACGGCGGCGATGTCAGCCGCAAGCGGAAGTTGCTCGAACGCCAGAAGGAGGGAAAGAAGCGTATGAAGCAGTTAGGTTCCGTCGAGATCCCGCAGGAAGCCTTTCTGGCTGTCCTCAAGGTCGAGAAATAGCGCATGCATCTGACCGACTTTTCCCTGTGGCTTGTCATTGCGCTGTTCGTCACGGCGTTCATCTGGGGCGCCTACGCGCTTTTCCATCGCGGAAAAACCGGGCCGCAGCCGGCCCTGGTCGAATATTCCCGTTCCTTTTTTCCGGTCATCCTGATCGTCGTTCTCATACGTGCGTTCGTCGTCGAGCCGTTTCGCATACCATCGGGTTCGATGATACCGACGCTGCATGTCGGCGACTTCATCCTCGTCAACAAGTTCTGCTACGGATTGCGGCTGCCGATCCTCCACACCAAGATCCTTGGCGTGGGCGAGCCGAAGCGCGGGCAGGTGGTGGTGTTCCGCTATCCGCGCAATCCCTCCGTCGATTACATAAAGCGCATAGTCGGCCTGCCCGGTGACCACATTGCCTACATCGATAAACAGTTGTATATAAACGGTAAGCTGATACCGCATTACCACAAGGTTCCCTATATCTATGCCGAGCAGCGGGGGCGTTTCCTGGAGGCCTACCGCTACACGGAAAAGCTCGGGAAAATCACGCATCACATCATACTGATCCCGGGCATCACGCAGCCGCCCATGCATTTCGTGGTGCCGCCACACGAATATTTCGTGCTGGGCGACAACAGGGATCTGAGCGACGACAGCCGCTACTGGGGCTATGTGCCGCAGCGCAACCTGGTCGGGCGTGCCTTCTTCATCTGGTTTAGCTGGAATACGGCGCATGGCGGGGGGATCGATTTCAAGCGCATGGGACGGATCATTCCGTAAAGGACGCAAGCGAGGGGGAGGCTATGTCGACGAAAAAGCAGGCAGGGATATCGCTAGTCGGGCTGTTGCTGTTGCTGGTGCTGGTCGGCTTTGGCATTTATGTGGCCATCACGCTGATCCCCATATACATCGACAACTGGCAGATCAGCCAGAGCCTGAAGGCCGTGGCGCACCGCGCCGACGCCAGTACCATGGATCGACTCGAGTTGCAGGCGGCATTGCGGCGGGAATTCCAGGTGGGTTACGTGAGCCATACCGATCTCAGCAAGGACTTTACCGTCGAATCGACCGCCACCGGCGGGCGCCTGATGGTGTACGACTACACCGTGCGCGCGCCGCTTATCGGCAACATCACGCTGCTTGTGCATTTCGCAGACCAGCAGTCGGTGCCCGGGAGTTGAAAACGGACCTGTCGGTCCTGTGCGGGCGGCTCGATCATCGTTTCCGGGATCCGCAGCTGCTCGTGCAGGCGCTTACGCATCGCAGTTGCGGTGCGCGCAACAATGAGCGTCTGGAATTTCTGGGCGACGCGGTGGTCAGTCTGGTCATCGCCGACGCCCTGTGTGTCCGTTTCCCGTCGCTTGCCGAGGGGGAATTGACGCGCCTGCGGGTGCGGCTGGTGCGCGCAGAAACGCTGGCGGAAGTCGCCCGCGAACTCAATCTCGGTCCGCTGATGCGTCTTGGGCCGGGCGAGCTCAAAAGCGGCGGCTATGACCGGGACTCGATCCTGTCCGACGCGCTGGAAGCGGTGTTCGGCGCGCTGTATCTGGATGGCGGCTTTGAAGTGGTCCGCGACACCGTCCTGCGCCTTTTTGCGTCGCGCCTCGATGGTATCGAAGCGCACGCGCAGGCCAAGGATCCGAAGACTGAGCTGCAGGAATGGCTGCAGGGGCGGGGGTTGGCCCTGCCGGAATACGATCTGCTCGCGGTGCACGGCCAGGATCACGAACAGGTGTTCGTGGTCGGCTGTCGGGTGAGTGTGCTGCCGGATGTGGTGCGGGGCGAGGGTTCGACACGCCGCATTGCCGAACAACAGGCGGCACGCGTGGTGTTGCAAAGGCTGATTGCATGAAGGCGTTTCGCAGTGGGTATGTGGCCATCTTCGGGCGGCCCAACGTCGGCAAGTCCACGCTGATCAACCGTCTGCTCGGCCAGAAGCTCTTGATTACCTCGCCCAAGCCCCAGACCACCCGCCACCGGATTCTCGGCATCAAGACGACGGCGCAGGCGCAGTTTCTGTATCTGGATACGCCGGGGCTCGTGTTTGGCGGCAAGGGCGCGCTCGCGCAGCACCTGGACCGGGCTGTCGCGCAAGGACTGGAAGAGGCCGATTGCCTGGTCATGGTGGCGGCGCTGCCGCGTCTGCAGGATGCGGATATCGCGGCGCTGCGCTTTGCCGTGGACCATCTGCGCGGGCGGCCGCTTTTGCTTGCGCTAAACAAAGTCGACCGCGTGCCGCAGAAGGAAGCGCTGCTGCCGTTGCTGAAAGAACTCGGCGAGCAGGGCACATTCACCGAGATCGTGCCGCTGTCGGCCCGCGCGGGGACCAATGTGGAGGCGCTCGAAGCGGCCATCGCCCGTCATCTGCCGGTGCAAGAGGCGCTGTTCCCCGAAGATCAGTTGAGCGATCGCAGTGATCGCTTCATCATCGGCGAATTCATTCGCGAACAGGTGTTTCGGCGTTTCGCCAAGGAAATCCCCTACGTGACCACGGTGGAAATTGACCGCTACCAGGAGGAACGGGGGCTGGTGCGTATCGAAGCGAGTATTTATGTTGAAAAGGAAGGACAGAAGGCGATCCTGGTCGGTCAGGGTGGTGCCGCACTGAAGGCCATCGGGACGGCGGCGCGGCGCGAGATCGAGCGTCATCTTGGCGGCAAGGTGTATCTGGGCCTGTGGGTGAAAGTGCGCGGCGGCTGGTCGGACGATGTCCGGGCCTTGCGTTCACTGGGTTATGGGGAGGACACGTAACGGGTGCGCGTCGACGAACAGCGAGGTTATGTTCTCCATCGCTACGCGCATGGCGAGACCAGTGTCTTGCTGGAAGTGTTTACAGCCCAGTTCGGTCGCGTCGGCCTGATCGCCCGCGGCGTGCGACGGCCTGGGCGGGCATTTGCCGGCGCCAATCTGCGGCCGTTCCAGCCGCTTTTGCTGAGCTGGACCGAGCGCGGCGATCTGGGCACGCTGGTGGGCGCGGAGGCGTTGTCGCTGCATGCCGATCTGCGCGGCAATGCCATCTGGTGCGGCTTTTATGTCAACGAACTGCTCTTGCGCCTGTTGCATCGCCACGAAAGTCACCCGGATCTCTATGGCGCGTATGAAGTGGTGCTGCAGGCGCTGGCGGAACAGGGCTGTCAGGAATCCATCCTGCGCATCTTTGAAAAGCGGATGCTGGCAGCACTCGGTTACGGGCTGCTGTTGAGCCATGACCGGCGCGGGCGCGCGATCGACGCCGACGCCCGGTATGCATACGGTATCGGCGAGGGCCCGGTGCCGGTCACCGGGAACGACCCCATAAACGGAGTCCCGGTGCAAGGCAGCACGCTGCTTGCCCTGTCTGCGGAAAAGTGGAGCGATCCGCAGCAGCTGCGCGAGGCCAAGAGGCTTTTGCGGGCTCTGGTCGATGAGCTGCTCGGCGACAAGCGTCTGCACACGCGCAGTCTTTTTCGGGCGCTGCGCGTGCCGCCCTCCGAATGAGACAGCGTGGACACCCCTTTGATGTGATCCGCCAACCCCGGTCCTCGCGTGCGATGGGGGCAGTCGGTTGTCATCCGTCAGGGCGCCCGTATAATGCCTGCAGGAGAGCCTTTGTGTTTTCGACGGCGCACACGCGGCGTGAGAGCGATCGTGCAGCCGCTGCGGTGCGCCCGGGACCATTGCCGATGATGACCCCGCGCCGTTTGCGTGACGGCGGCGCTCGCCGCGAAGGCCTTGCGGCCGGTGCCGCGGGGGGCTCGGACACAACGGGGAGCATCCGCGCATACTCATGAAACTGGGCGTCAACATCGATCATGTGGCGACGCTGCGTCAGGCACGTCACACACTTTACCCCGACCCGATACAGGCCGCGCTCGTGGCCGAACAGGCGGGCGCGGATCTTATCACCCTGCATCTGCGCGAGGATCGCCGGCATATCCAGGAGCGCGACGTGCGTCTCCTGGGCGAACTGCTCACTGTGCGCATGAACCTCGAGATGGCGCTGACAGAGGACATGGTGGCCTTTGCCGTCGCGCAGCGGCCAAGTGACTGTTGTCTCGTGCCGGAGCGGCGCGCAGAGCTCACCACCGAAGGCGGGCTGAATGTCGCAGACAGCATTCCCCGCACAGCGCAGGCGTGCGCGCGACTGGCCGAGGCCGGTATCCGCGTGTCTTTGTTCATCGATCCCGAGCCCCGGCAGATCGAAGCGGCGGTCACGGCGGGCGCACCGGTCATCGAATTGCACACCGGCACATTCGCCAACGCCGCCGGTGCCGCGGCTTTCACCGAATACGAGCGCCTGGTGCAGGCCGTGCATCTGGGACGGACACTGGGCCTGTCGGTCAACGCCGGGCACGGACTGCATTATCACAATGTGGGGCGTATCGCCGCGATCGATGGCATCGAGGAGCTCAACATTGGGCATGCCATCGTGGCGCGGGCGCTGTTCGTCGGTCTGGCGCAGGCTGTGATCGACATGAAGCGCCTCATGCAGGGCGTCTGCCTGTGATCATCGGCGTGGGCACGGATATCGTCGAGGTAGCCCGCCTGGCCGCCGGTCTCGAGCGCTTTGGCGCGGCGTATGCCGTGCGCATCCTGGCGCCCACGGAACGCGCCGCGTTCTCAGACAGCGCCAAGCCTGCGCACTACCTGGCAAAGCGGTTTGCGGCGAAGGAGGCCGTGGCCAAGGCACTTGGCTGCGGATTTCGCGGGGATTTCGGGTTGCGGGACATAGCCGTAGACACCGATGCCCTGGGTGCGCCGCGCCTGACCCTGTCGGGCGGGGCGCACCAGTATGCCGCGCGGCGGGGCGTGGCGCGACTCCATCTGTCGCTGAGCGACGAACGACTCTACGCAGTGGCTTTCGTCGTGCTCGAGGGCGCGTGACACCAGGCGCCCTGGCCCCCTGACTTTGGGGCCCCCTGTGGCGGACCTATTTCTTGCCCTTGGTGCGTAACGGCACGGGCTCGCCGCCGAAGAAATGCGCCCGCATGAGATTTTCGATGTCTTCGAGCGCGCCGGGGTCGGCGCTGCTTAGCTGATGATCGTTCATCAGCACAGACAGTTCTTCGAGCCAGCGCATCCACGCCTCGCGCGAGATCTCTTCGTAAATCCGCATGCCCAGCTCACCTGGGTAGGGCGGGCGGTCCAGTCCCTGGGCCTCGCGTTGCAGGACGCGACATTGAACGATACGCACGCACGTTTCCTCGCAAAAAAGCGGCAGGCCTCCAGTATACAGGTAGAGACGAGACCCCGGCCAGCCTGTTTTCGGGTGGACAAAACGCTATACTGGGGGCCATTTCGTCCGCAGAGGTGATGCACATGTTTCAGGAACAACAGACGGTGGCGTCCGGGGCCGCGTTTCCGCAGGCGATAAGTGGTGACGAGGTGATCCGTGTAACCGCGACGGCCCGCGAGAAGCTGACCGAAATCGTCCTGTCCGGAGCGGCCGACGGGGTCACGGGCGTGCGCGTCTACGTGGCAGGCGGCGGGTGCAGTGGTCTTGCCTATGGCATGGGTCTGGCCGAGGCGCCAGGTCCCCTTGACGCGACCTGGAGCGCGGGCGACCTGAAGATTTTCATCGACGCGGTGGCCCTGAATTATCTCGAAGGCGCCGAGATCGACTATGTCGAAGACGATGAGCCGCGCTTTTTGTTTCGCAACGTCTTTGCCCGTTCGGGTGGCGGCGGCGCCTGCGGCGGGTGCGGCGGCGGTGGTGGTTGCGGATCGCACTAAGCCGCGCCTTCTCGTCGTTGCGCCGTTTGGCAGCTACCGGAGTGTGCCGTTTCTGGAGGCGGTGCGTGCCGTCGGCGTGACACCGGTATTTGCCACCGAAGGGAAGTCCGCCTTGGTCGAGAGCGGTGTGCCTGGTCTGCGCCTGCCGTTTGCCGACCCGGCGCGCTGTATCAGCGCCATCCGTGAGGAAATCCGCCGTCATGGGCCGTTTGCGGCGGTGCTCGGTCTCGATGACTGGGGGGCCGAGATCGCCGGCACGATCGCGGCGGAACTGGGGCTTGCCGCCAATGCCCCGGCAGCTCTCGCTACTGCGCGCCGCAAGGATCGGGCGCGCGCGGCGCTGGCGGCGGCGGGTGTGCGCGTGCCGTGGCATCAGGTCATTCCTCTCGATACATTCCCCACGGCATCCGCCGCGCAGGCATTTCCCTATCCGCTCGTCATAAAACCGGTGTCGCTGTCGGCAAGCCGCGGCGTCATGCGCGTCGACACCCCCGAGACCCTGTACAAGGGTCTTTTGCGGCTTGTCCGGTTGCTCGATAGCTGTGCCGATCCCGGCCCGCGCGTTGCGCTCGCCGAGGCGTTCATTCCCGGTCAGGAGGTCGCCCTGGAGGGGTTGCTGACGGATGGCTGTCTGGAGACCCTGGCCCTTTTTGACAAGCCCGAGCCTTTGGACGGACCGTTTTTCGAGGAAACGTATTACATAACGCCCTCGCGCCTGCCGGCGGTGACGCAGGAGGCGATCCGTCGCGAGGTCGAAAGCGGGGCTCGCGCCTACGGCCTGCGGGAAGGGCCGGTTCATGCCGAATGCCGCATCAATGCACAGGGTGTCTTCATCATCGAGATCGCCGCGCGCACCATCGGCGGATTGTGCGGGCGCCTGCTGCGTTTTGGGCTTTCGTGCTCGCTCGAGGAAGTGATCGTCCGTCACGCCCTGCGCGAGCCTGTGACGCTCCAGAGACAGGAGGGCGCATCGGGCGTTCTCATGATTCCGGTGCCCGCAGCCGGCATTCTGCGTCGTGTCGAAGGATTGATGGCGGCCGACCGGGTGCCGGGTGTGATCGAGGTGGTGATTGATGTGCGCGAGGGCCAGGAGCTCGTGCCGTTGCCCGAGGGGTCGAGTTACGTCGGGTTCATCTTTGCGCGCGCACCGACCTTCGAGGCGGTCTTCGAGGCCCTGAAGACTGCGCATGCGCATCTGCGGTTCGTGGTCAGTCCGAGCTGGCGCGTGCGCACGACCGCGTAGGGCTGCGTCTGGGTCACGGTTTTTCACGCTGGCAGCGCAAAGAGCCGGGGTGCGAACGGCTCGGCAAAGCCCGAATGGATGCAGGCGCGGCAAGGGTGTCCGCCCCGTGCGGCCTTGCGCTTGGCCGGCGTCAGGGGTGGCGCACAGGACTGCCCATGCACCCCAAGGGAACGGGGCACGGCCCAGGTGCCTCGGAGGCCGGATCGCGCGTGCGGCGGGCCACGGGTTTCGCCGGGGTGTCATCTTGCAGCGGCGCATGGCCGCGGCATCACCTGATCGAGGGTGCGTGCCCGCAAGGGTCAGGGTCCCGCATGCGTCCGCAGTTGCGGTCTGCATGCCGTGGGGCGACAGAAAAACCCCCGGTTCTTCTTGCGGCTCTCTACGAAAATGGTGTGCGAGAGGCTTTCAGGTTGTCGCTTCTCCGAACCAGGCCTGCCAAAGTCCGGTGGCGATGATAAGAAAGAACGGACCGGCGATGACGCCGACTAGCCCGAACATCCTGGCGCCGCCGAGAATACTAAGGAGCAGCAACAGGAAAGGCACTGCGGTGGTCGCCCCGGTGACGATCGGGCGCAGCACGAGGTCGGCGGCGATGATGACCGCCACGCCCCAGATAGCGACCAGAAGCCCGGCCAGGACATTGCCGGTCAGGAGCAGCCAGCCGGCTGCCAGCGCGAGAATGGCCGCCGCCCCGAAGGGAATGGCCGACAGCAGCATGGTGGCGACCATCCACACCGTCCACAACGGCATGTCCGCCAGGCCATAGCTTGCGCCGATGAGTACGCCTTCGATGATGCCGACACCGATCAGGCCTACCATCACCGAGCGGGCGGAGCGCACCGCAATGGCGATCACTTCCCCGCCACGCGCCCCCCACAGGGAGCGGGCAATCCGGTCGAATTCCGCGCCGATGCGTTCACCGCGCATCCCGAGCGAGAACACCGCAAGCGAGGCGACCACCGTGTGCAGCAAAAGCCCCCAGACATGGGCAAGACTGTCCTTGATGAGGCCTGCGTGCTGGCTCAGATAATGGAGAAGGATCTTGCCGTTCAGGTCGTGCAGGCGCCGCGCAAGCCAGGCCCCGACGAGCGGCGTGCTGGCGACCTGCGGCGGCAGTGTGAGCAGTGGCGCCCCTGACTGCCATTTCGTGATCAGCGGTCCGAGGTTGGCGGCCACGGTCTGGATAATGAGCCAGGCCGGAATGGCGGTGACGGCAAGCCAGACCAGTGCGTGGATGCCGGCGGCGAGTGCGCGCGGTACCCCCAGGCGCCGTTCGAGTCTGAGCTGGGCGCGCCAGCCGACCATGCAGAGGACGGCGCCCGCAAAAAGCGGCACGACATAGGGCCACAGTGGATAGGCGGCCAGAAAAAACAGCACCCACAACATCGCCTGGCCGTAACGGCTGCCGGTGGTCATGGGAGCGTCGGAGACCAGAACGGCCCACAGGCCGCCTGCGGACTGGGCGTATGCATGAAGCATCATTGCCAACCGCCCGCGGCAAGTCAATCCAGGCAATCGGGGCACCCTGCGCCGGGCAGGCGCGATGTGGCCAACGGGGGGCTGCACGGGGCGTCGTTGCCGGCAGAGGAGGACTGTCCTAGACTTTGTACGTGAAGAGGCGCGATTTTTCTGGATCGGGGAGGAGGCAGTGATCGCAAGCAGGGGCGTGTGGCTGGCGATGGTGCTGGTCGTGACGGGGTTTGTTATGGCGGGCACGGGAACCGTGCAGGCCGGTGAGAGGGCGGGCGTGCACGGCGGGCTGTTGCGGGTCGATCGCGACGGCGACTGGGGCGGCGGGTGGTTTCCGCTCTGGTTTGGCTTTCATCTGTTTGCGCCGCGCCCGCCTGTGATCGTCGAGCGGGAGTATTATCCGCCCCCGCCACCACCGCGTCGGCGGGTGCGCTTTTATTATTTTTGCCGGAACCCGGAAGGGTATTATCCACAAGTTCCCAGTTGCCCTGGAGGCTGGTTGCGGGTGTTGCCGTCGGAAGACGGACCGCCGCGCTGAAATTCCCATGACGATAGCCTGGACACAAAGCCAAAAAACATGGCGCGTCGATCTGTCGCACGCCGCCGAACGCGCACTCGCTGCGCGCACCGTGCCCTTGACCGTTGAGCTCGAGCTGTTTTTCAGCTGCCTGATCCGCAAGCGGGTGCGCATCGAGGCCCCGTCTTCGGCGGCAGCGCTCCTGCTGCCGGAGGCGCACCCGAAGCTGGTCGTGTGGTTTCATCCGGTGATGGCCCAGCATTGCGCCTTGCCGGAAAACGCCCGGCTCGAGGAGCTGCCTCTGACGACCTTTCCGCTGAACAAGACGCAGGCGTTCACGCCGCGCTGGCTGTCACTCGATTACGGGCACGGGGTGTGGACCGGCGATTTCGGCTGGGACCGGTCATCGCAGTAAGAAGCCGGTGGGGTGCCCGTCATGCGTCTCCGACGAGCACGCTCAGCATGGAGATGCTGCCGCCTTCGAAGCCATCGACCGGGAAGGACAGGGGTTCGTTTTCGTGGCGGACGCCGAGCACGTACAGGAGCGGCCAGTAGTGCTCGGGGGTGGGCGCGGCCAGTGCACCGTCGGCTGTCAGGGTCCGTGGATCCAGAAGCGGCGCGCAGGAGCCCTGCGCGAGATGGGTGCGCAGGGTGTCGACGAATGTCTGCGCCCAGGGGTAACCCGCGCGCATGCCATGATACAGATTCAGGTTGTGAACGACATTGCCGCTGCCGATGATCAGTACGCCTTCGGCGCGCAGCGGGCGCAGCCGTTTTGCCAGCGCCAGGTGACCATCACCGTGCAGGCGCGCATCGAGGCTCACCTGGAACACGGGCAGGTCGGCCTCCGGGTACATGTGACGCAGGAGAGTCCATGTGCCATGGTCGAGCCCCCGGCGGTCGTCCCCCTGTCCACCCAGACGTTCGGCCACATCGGCGGCGAGCGCCGGCGCGCCGGGCGCGCTGTAGGTAATGTCATAAAGAGTCTGCGGGAAGCCCCCGAAATCATGCAGGGTCGCAGGTTGTCCGCTGGTCGTGACACGCACCCCCGTCGTCACCCAGTGCGCTGACACCACCAGGATGCAGCGCGGCCTTGGCAGCCGGGTGGCGAGCGCATGCCACGCCCGGGTGTAGCGATTGTCCGACAGTGTCAGCATGGGGTTGCCATGCGCCCAGAAAACCGCCGGCATGCAGCGCGTGTCCGTCACGATTCGAGCGCTTCCCAGCGCGTATAACACTGCGCAAGTTCTTCTTCGAGCAGGGTCAGGCGTTCGGTGACCTGGGCGATAGCCGATCGCTCCTGCTGGTAGAAGCGGGGCCCGCTCATGACGTGCTGCAGCGCCTTTTGTTCGGCTTCCAGTGTTTCGATGCGCCCGGGCAGGGCGTCGAGTTCGCGCTGCTCCTTGTAACTGCGTTTGCGTACTGCCGAGGTGGCTCTTGTCCTGGCCGCATCGGGCGCACGGGAGGCGCCCGCGTGCGATGTGGGGGCGCAAAGGGCCGCCGGGCCGGAGTCGGGGCCGGGGCCGGATCTGGCCTGGCGGCACCAGTCGCTGTAGCCGCCCACATATTCGCCGATGCGCCCCTGCCCCTCGAAAACCCATGTGCCAGTCGCGACGTTGTCGACGAACTGGCGGTCATGACTCACGAGAAGCAGCGTTCCCTGGTAATCGATCAGGATTTCTTCGAGCAGTTCAAGTGTTTCCGCATCGAGGTCATTGGTGGGTTCATCGAGCACGAGCAGATTCGCGGGCTGGGCGAAGAGGCGCGCAAGAAGCAGGCGATTGCGTTCGCCGCCCGAGAGCATACTGACTGGCGAGCGCAACCGTTCCGGCGGGAACAGGAAGCGCTGCAGGTAGCCTGCGACGTGCTGTGTCTGGCCGTTTAGGGTCACCGTCAGTTTGCCCGCGCCGACACTGTCCATGACGGTGGCATTCGGGTCGAGGCTTGCGCGTTGCTGATCAAAGTAGGCGACCTCGAGCTTCGTGCCCGGCCGCACGGTGCCCGCAGTCGGTGTCAATTCGCCAAGCAGCAGTTTGAGCAGGGTGGACTTTCCGGCGCCGTTGGCGCCGATCAGGGCGACGCGGTCGCCGCGCAGAAGGCGGGTGGAGAACCCCTGGATGATAACGCGGTCGCTATACTGGTAGTGGACATCGTCGAGCGCAAAGACGAGCTTGCCGGATGCCTGGGCCTCGCCAAGACGCATGTCGGTCCGGCCGGTCCGCTGGCGGCGGGCGCGGTGCGCCTCGCGCATGGCCTCGAGGGCACGCACGCGACCTTCATTGCGGGTGCGGCGCGCCTTGATGCCGCGGCGGATCCACGCCTCTTCTTCGGCGAGCCGCTTGTCGAACAGCGCATTGTGCGTCTCCTCGGCCGCCAGTTGGTCGGCCTTGCGCCGCAGGTAGTCGGCATACCCGCCGGGCCAGGAAGTGAGCTGTCCGCGGTCGAGCTCGATGATGCGTGTGGCGACGCGATCAAGGAAGCGGCGGTCGTGGCTTACGAACAACACGGCACTGGCGCATGTGGTCAAGTACTGTTCGAGCCAGAGGACGGCATCGATGTCGAGATGATTGGTGGGCTCGTCGAGAAGCAAAAGGGCAGGCTCGGCGATGAGGGCGCGGGCAAGCAAGGCCCGGCGCCGCCAGCCGCCGGACAGGGATGCCATGTCGGCCAGCCCGTCGAGCTGCAGTTCCGACAAGACGGTGTCGATGCGCTGTTGCAGGCGCCAGCCATCCTCGGCATCCAGCTGCTGCTGGAGTTCGGCGAGCCGCTGCAGATGGCGGGGGTCGGGCGCCGACCCGAGGGTGGCGGTCAGCCGGTTGTATTCACGGAGGGCTTCACCCAAATGGGCAAGGCCGCCGGCAACGATGTCATAGACAAGACCATCGTGGCGGGGTTCGACATCCTGGTCCAGGACGGCGATGGTCGTGTCGGTTGCCAGCACGCGCCGGCCGCTATCGGGCGCGATGCGGCCTGCGATCACCCGCAACAGGGACGACTTGCCCTCGCCATTGCGGCCGATCAGGCACAGGCGTTCACCGCGCTCGACGGCAAGGGCCGCGTGATCGAGCAGCTGATGGTGGCCATAGGCCAGGCAGACATCATCAAGACGCAGCAGAGCCATGTGTTGCCAGTCGGGGTTGTGGGTGTGGAGGGGTCAACGGCTGTATGATGACAAATGTTGGCGACGTGAGCAAACCGCAATGCACCGGGGCGTTGCCGGCTCCGCACGATGGACGGGAAGGAGGCGCGATGCTGGACCTTTATTACTGGCCGACACCTAACGGCCACAAGATCACGATTTTTCTGGAAGAAGCAGGATTGCCCTACAGGATCGTGCCGATCAATATCGGTCGCGGCGACCAGTTCAAGCCCGAATTTCTGCGTATCGCTCCCAATAACCGCATGCCGGCGATCGTCGATCACGATGCGCCCGGGGGGCCGCTGTCGCTGTTCGAGTCGGGCGCGATCCTCCAGTATCTGGCCGAGAAGACCGGCCTCTTCTGTCCAACCGATCTCGCCGGCCGTTACGAGACGTTGCAGTGGCTCTGCTGGCAGGTGGCGGGGCTT
>JAJYHH010000099.1 GCA_021784845.1 Pseudomonadota bacterium | reverse complement strand
CCTGGACCTGCGTGCATGACACGACATTCAGCCAGGCGCTGCGCATCCCCCGTTATTACGTACGAGTAGCACCGCCCAGCACGCTTTGCGGACAGGATATCCGCAACCAGCCACTGCCAATCAAGAATCACCAGTGCGATGCCGCACCGGGCGCCGGGGAGCAAATCGCGACGGACTTCCTGCAGTTGTGCCGCTATGGACTGCGCATGCCACATGATCCGACGGTTCGCGGTTCGTTGTATGCCGCAGACGCGATCCTGAAAACCGATACGCCGGCAGGCCCCGTCTGGCACCGTTACAACGGCGATGGTTATGGCGAACACCCCGATGGGCGCCCGTTTGATGGGACCGGCCGCGGCCGTGGCTGGCCCTTGCTGACTGGCGAACGCGGCCACTATGCGCTGCTTGCCGGCGAAGACCCGCTCCCTTATCTCGAAGCGTTGAGTCGCATGGTAGGCCGCGGCGGGCTCCTCCCGGAACAAATCTGGGACAGTCCGGCCATCACGGCGCGCCATCTGTATCCGGGCCGCCCGACAGGTTCCGCCATGCCGCTTGTATGGGCTCATGCCGAATTCATCAAGCTTGCCGCGAGCACTGCCGCAGGCCACATCGTCGACATGCCCATGCGAACGCACGCGCGCTACCGGGGCACACGTGCCGCCGTTGATTATGTCATCTGGCAATACCGGCACCCCACCGTCGAGATTCCAGCCGGCCTTGATCTCTACTTCCTCCTGTCGCGGCCGGCCACACTGCACATCGGCTTTGACGGCTGGCTAAACCCGACAGACCTCCTGTCCGAAGATCATGGGCTTGCCCATCTCATCCATCTACCCAAAAGTCACCTGCGCCATGTGCGCATCATCGACTTTACGTTCCTCTGGCATGACACGGGCCAATGGGAAGGATATGACTGGCAGTTGCGCGTCCGCGCATCCGAGACCGCGCACACCACAGACGACGATTCCGCGGAACCCGCACCCGGGAACCCCCGCACGGAATACTGGTAAGCGTCGCATTGGCGGCCGTCGTACAACCTTGCCGGGACGCACTCAGAAAACCGTATCATGCGGCGGAGGCAGTGCCGGCGTAGCGGGGGCGACGTTCCGACTCGCCTGCGCAAGCCGCCACCCGATCACAGACGAAAGACGGGCAAGGGCCCGGCTCATGACCCGTGCCTCGGTAGTCGTACTGATTGAACCATCGAAAATGATGCGCGCCGATCCATTCGCGGCCGCCAGTCCCGAGACAGACCAGTGAGCCCGCAGCAGGATCTGGTGGCTTTTCGTGGCAACGAAACGATCGATGACGATGCGCAGAGCCCGCAAGTCTCCAGACACAGGCTCCCCAGGCAACAGCACGACCGTTTCCGACAGGCGCTGCGCCAAATCCTCGGCCAGCACTTCCCGGCAGAGCTTGCGGGGGGATGATACCCAGCGTGCCCCGGCGCTCACGAGCACATGCGTGCGGCTACGAAAACGCGTGAGCGACAGGCGATCGAGACCAGGCGGCAAGATGACCTCGGCGACACTGACGGGCGCGCCGGGCGCCGCTTCCCGGTGTCTGGGCGATTGTACCGCGAGCGTGTAATAGCGTGGGGGCGCACAGGCCACCAGACTGAACACAAAAAGCCACAGCGGCGCGCGTTTCACATTACCTCTGTGACGCAGGCGCAAACCAGGCGCTCTCTTGCGTCATCGGCGTCCTGTATCGCGCCCTGGCGCATGCAGCGCCCGGCCCGGCACGCCGCCGCCCAATCATTATCGTCCACCGATCGCCTGCGATCAGCGCACAAGAATCCCTTGTATGACATGGCGTTACTATAGTGTGGTCGGCTGATGACCACAACGGCAGGCAGGCCATGGCAGCGGCAGCCGGCAGGCCCGCGCCGATACCCGCAAGACACTGGCTTGCGCCCGCCCCCTTAGCCTATATTGGATAACAGGTCATGACGAGGATCACACAATGGCCACTTCCTACGACGTCCTTGATAAGGAATGCGAGACGCCAAGCGCGACACCGCTTGCCAACGCGGTCAACTGGTCTATCTTCCGCAAGCGCGCCGATGCCGAACGTTACATCGATCGCCTGCAACTGAGCCCGGGGCACCGGCTGATTGGCGGACATAGCCACGACAGCATCACGGAATACTGGTGGGTCGGCGTTGCCGTCGCATCCATCGACCAATGGGGCAGCCGGCAGGCCATCAACAAGCACGGGCGCCTGGGCGATTAACCACCGGCCGCCCGCGACGGCAGAACCGGCCGCCAACCCTCCCGCCTGGCCCGCAACGCAATCTCGGCGCAGGCGCGCGCGTCCGAACCCGCATCGTGATGTGAAAGGGCAATCCCGAGGCGCGCGCATACGTCCGGCAACCGGGTCGGATAGATACCCCACTTGCGGCGCGCAAGCTGCACGGTGCAGATAAATGGCCGTTGCGGCATCGGCAGACCATAATGCTCGCAACAGCGCCCAAGCACACCCTGATCGAAGGACGCATTATGCGCGAGCAGAAAATCCGCCTGTTCTATGTACGGGCTGATTTGCGGCCAGAGCTCGGCAAAGGTGGGGGCATTTTGTACATGCTCCCAGGTCAGTCCATGGATAGGCGTGAATTCGAAATGCGATCGCGGTGGCCGGATCAAAAAGGTTTCGGCTGCCACAATCGTGTCTTCGCTGACTGCCACCAGCCCCAGAGCGCAGGCGCTCGTCCGGCTCCGGTTGGCGGTTTCAAAATCCAGTGCCAGAAAGCGGCTCACGGGACTGTCCGGCGCAATCCATACGCGTCGCCCGGCTTTACGGGCATGCGCAAGACGCACAGAAAGCTTGCCACAAGATCCC
>JAJYHH010000102.1 GCA_021784845.1 Pseudomonadota bacterium | reverse complement strand
CTGCGCCGCCGCGCCGGCATGGAGAGGGTGACCTATCCGGACGCTGTGATCGAGCAGGTCCTCGGGCGGACGCTCGGTATTCCCCTCTTTCAGGAGCAGGTCATAAAACTGGCCGTGGTCGCCGCTGGGTTCTCGCCGGGCGAGGCAGACAGCCTGCGGCGGTCAATGGCGGCCTGGCATCACGAGGGGGATCTGGCGGCGTTTCGCGAACGCCTGTGCGAGGGCATGCGGGCGCGGGGGTATTCATCCTCTTACGCCGATGAGATATACGGACAGATCAAGGGATTTGGCGCCTATGGTTTTCCCGAATCCCATGCAGCCAGTTTTGCGTTGCTGGCCTATGCCAGTGCCTGGCTGAAATGCTATGTGCCCGATGTGTACTTGTGCGCGATGCTAAACAGCCAGCCGCTCGGTTTTTACGCCCCCGCCCAATTGATAGCGGATGCCAGACGCCACGGGGTGCGTATCCTGCCGCCTGATATCCGCCACAGTGATATGGACACGCAGCTTCTGGTCAACGGCAAGAGCCGGGCGGTGCGACTGGGACTTGGTCTCGTGCGCCGTCTGTCAAAAGCCGGCGGCGAAGCCATAACGCGACTCGCCCATCGGCACACCAGGACGGCAGACGAAATCGTGCGATCATCGGATCTTTCGCGCACCGATGTGGTGGCATTGGCGCGGGCTGGCGCACTGCGGGCGACCGGATCGCGCAGTCAGGCCTTGTGGAAGGGGTTGGGTGTTACGTCCCCGCGCATCTTCTTCGAAGAGACGGAAGGGCCGGATATGCGCTGGCCGTCATTGGCGCGCGCAGATGAGGTTTCTGCGGATTACCGGTCCCTGGGATTTTCCTTGCAGGGTCATCCGATGATGTTCCTGCGTCAATGGGCACCTGGAACCGTACCCATCGCGTCTTTGGGTGGTCATCGCCCCAGGGCGCAGGTGGCCATCAGCGGTCTTGTGATCAGTCGGCAGCGTCCGCAGTCGGCGGCAGGCCTCATTTTTTTGCTGATTGAAGATGATACCGGTACCGCGAACCTCATAATCAAGCCAGAGATTGGCGAGCGGTACAGGGCACTGGTCCTGGGGGCCTCTGGTCTGGTGGTGCGTGGGCGGCTGGAGAGGACCCGGGAGGGCGTGCAGCACATTCTGGTCGGCGCACTGGAAGCCCTGGTGTGCGGATAGCGGTCTTGCGGATCCCCGCTTGCGCCATGTCCGCAACGGAAAAATGCATGTCGGGGCCGATGCCCGCGCGGCCGCAAGCTCCGCTCTCGCAGCCGCGCGGGGACATCCATGGCGGGCCCTACAAAAGACCCAGTTCGACGGCCTTCCTGATGCAGGCGCGCCGGCTTTTTGTGCCCATTTTGTTGCGCACCGCATCCAGATGCTCTTCCACGGTCTTTATTGAAATGTCGAGATGCCTCGCGATCTCCTTGTAGCTTGCGCCCTGCGCGAAAAGATCGAGGACCTGGCGCTGACGGGATGTCACGGCAAATGGCAAACGGCGCGGGGAGCCGCCCATCAGCCGTCCGAGTTCTCGGCTTATGGAGCGCGCAAGCGCCAGTTTTTCATGCAAAGGACCGTTGCCCGCGGAGATGTCGACACAGCCAACCAGCTCGCCGTCGCGGTCGAAGATGGGGGAGGCTGCGCATGACCAGTCCCAGAACAGACGGCACAGATGCTGTTCGCCGCGCAGCGCCACGGCTACTTTCAGATTCAATGCCATGGCCACCGCGTTGGTGCCGGCGCTGCTTTCGGCAAGCGAGGTTCCTGGCCGCAGCCCGTGTTCGCTCGCCTGTGCCAGGATGGCGGGATCCGCCCAGAGCTCGAGAAGGCGGCCCTCGGGGCTGGTGAGGAGAAACAGGTCGTGACCGGCGAGATCGCGCAGGGCCTCCGCGATCACGAGGCGTCCGTAGCTTAGCAGCCGCGTGTGCGCCTGCAGCAGATCCTTGAGTTCGCCTTCCCCGAGGCGATCATGCAGTGCCGCGAGTTCCGCGGAAACAGAAAACGTCCGGCAGCGCGCGTAAGATTCCGCGAGCAGGTCCGGCGTGATGATATTTGCCGCTTCGGCGGCACGCAGGTCAGATACTCCCTTCCACATATCCCCTCCCGGCTCTTCTGGCAAAGCGCTTTGGATAATCCAAGAGGGGCGACAGCCGGCAGACCGGCAAAACGGGCGCCAGAATGGCCCTGTGCTATGCCCCTTCCTGGGACAGGCCTTAGCGGCCGCGCGCCTACTATTGTCGGTACGCCTGTGGCGGTCAACCCGGAAAAGAGCGGGGGCCTTGAGGCAGAGGTGGGGAGGAGTCCGCGCATCCTGCCTTAAGCGAGGTGTACCGGTCAGCATTCGCGCGGGTGCCGGCGATAGACTTAAGGATGGCAGTGCGGGTCTGATGGCCTATAATCTGATTATTCGGAAAAGCCTGCAAGCAGGTGCTCATGGGTGCTCCCAAGTCCCGCTGTGCCGGGCAAAAGGAAGAGAATCGCGATGTGCATTCTTCTGTGCGTGCCCCCCTCGTGCGGTGACCAGGACGGCCTGCGCCATCCTGCGGGATACGCTGATGCATGATGCCCGCGCCCGGTATGTCCTGGCGGCCATGGGCATACCGCTTTGGCAGGTTCGGGATAACCCGCCGCCCATGGCGCCACGGGATCCATGGGCGCTCCTGGCGGCCGAGGTGAAGGATTGTCGCCTCTGTTCTTTGCATCAAACCCGCACCCGGACCGTTTTTGGCGCCGGGGCGCACGCCGCCCGCTGGTTTTTTGTCGGGGAGGCGCCGGGCGCGGATGAAGACCGGGAGGGCGAACCGTTCGTCGGACGCGCGGGGCAGCTTCTCGGTGCGATGCTGAAAGCGCTGTCTCTGGTGCGGGAA
>JAJYHH010000042.1:11938-13966 GCA_021784845.1 Pseudomonadota bacterium | reverse complement strand
GTTCTCGGGTTTCTCGATGAACGCCATTATCTTGTAAAGACGGGGCGCGTCGGCATCCGCTGACCGGCCGGCGCCCGGCCACGGCAAGCCCTGCCGGCCGGGTGCGCCCCATCGGCGTGCACCCCGGTGCCGGCCTGCACCGAAGCGGTGTGCCAGCACCATGCCCTGTATCCGGCGCCCCTGTCGTCTCCTGTGGTTTTTTTGGCTTTTTCCCTGCTGTTTTCATCACCGATCGATCGCGCGCCCTCCTGGCACGTTTCCTGCTTTCCCTCTTGCAGGCCATCGTGAGGACAGCGCGCGCGACGATTCAGATTAATGACCAGAGCATTGAGAGACGGACCCTAGGGTTCCAGCCGCGCCGCGGTGTTTGGTCCAAGAGGGTCCGGCCCCGGATTGCCGGGGTACACGGAGGGATAAAAACCCGGGAGGCCGTGATAGCCGTCCGGGTTTTTTTTGTGGCGATCAGTCAACTGTGGAGAACGCACATGGTGAAGAAGGCAGGCATGATACTGGCGGGCGTCCTTGCGCTCCTCTTTGGACAGTTATTCATGGTGAGTGCCGCCCGCGCGGACCTGACCATGGGTATCAGCGATTGGCCGGGCTGGGTGGCATGGTATGTGGCCCAGCACAATGGGTATCTGAAGAAATACGCGCCGGACGTGCGGTTGGTGTGGTTCCCGAGCTATATGACCTCGGTTGAAGCGCTTTCCGCCGGGCGTATCGATGCCAATTGCCAGGCATTGATAGACACGCTGGCGCCTGTGGCCAAACATGTGCCGGTGAAGGTCGTTCTTGTGACCGACAATTCGGCCGGCAATGACGCGCTCATGGTCGCCAATACCATCTCGTCGTTCCCCGCGCTCAAAGGCAAGACCATAGCCGTGGAGATGAATTCCATCGAGGAATATCTCGACGTGACCGCTCTTGCGCGTCACCACATGACGGCGAAAGATGTGCACTTCATCAATATGTCCACTGGTGATGCGGCGGCCGCGCTTATAACCGGCAAGGTTGCCGCGGCCGGGGTATGGAATCCCTGGATCCAGCGCATAGAGGCGCGGCACGCCGGTCATCCGCTCTACACGAGCGCCAGCGCCCCGGGTCTCATCCCGGACGTCGTGGTCGTGCGTGACGGGGTCATCAGCCGGGATCGCAAGGAGCTGATCGGTCTGGCAAAGGCGTGGTTTGCGACTGTCCGGTTCATTCACGCGCATCCGGCGGCCGCCGCGGCGATCATGGCTCCTCACGTCCATCTGTCTCCCCGTGTCTATGCGGAAGGTCTGGCCGGAACGCGTCTTTTTGGGGCGCGCCTAAACAGCGAGGCGCTTGCGCCCGGTCATTCGCCGGTTTCGCTCTACAACAGTACGGTAGCGACCGGTATCTTCCTGAAGGATGTGCATATGCTGACGGCGATACCGGACGGGCACAGCTTCATTGACGATGCCATCGTGATGGCCGCGCGGCATTAGGAGGTCGTATGGCCCTGACCTTGCTCCCGCGACGCATGACCCGCATGAGACCAGGCGCGATTCGTGCCCCTTTGCCGGGAATCGTCTACGGCATGCTGTCGATCCTGGGGTTCGTGGCACCGCTTGCGGTGTGGGCATGGATTGCGCACGAGCACGTTGTCGGGGCCATTTTTCTGCCGGCGCCCAGCCGGGTTGGCATCGCATTTGTTCATTGGCTTCATGCGCGCCTCGTATACGACGCGCAGATCAGCATTTACCGTGTGACGGCGGGCTTTGCGCTGGCGGCGATCGTGGGCGTGCCCATCGGCCTTTGCATTGGTGTCTACAAGTGGTGCGAGGCGCTTTTGCAGCCGATCAATGACTTCGTCCGCTATATGCCGGCATCGGCGTTCATTCCCCTTGTCATCTTGTGGGTCGGCATCGGTGAGGGTTCGAAGATCGCCATCATTTTTATTGGCGTCGTTTTTCAGATCGTTGTCATGGTCGCAGACGCCGTCCGCATGATCCCCGACAGCTATATCGAGGCCGCCTACACCATGGGCGCGTCCCCCGGGGAGGT
>JAJYHH010000042.1:0-11218 GCA_021784845.1 Pseudomonadota bacterium | reverse complement strand
GCGCTCGTCGCCAATCCGGCGGTTCTGCTCATGGACGAACCGTTCGGCGCGCTGGATGCGCAGACGCGCGAAACCATGCATGACCTTGTTCTGCATCTGTTTGCGCGCGAATCGACCACAACGGTACTCGTCACCCACGATGTCGACGAGGCGGTCTATCTCGGCGACCGCGTAATGGTTCTGGCCCCGGATCCCGGCCGCATAGACGCTGTTTTTGACATGCCCTGGTCTGCCGACCGAGGTCAGGATCTGAAGATGGATCCGCAGTTCATTGCCATGAAGCGCGCCATCCTCGAGCGCATTCGCGCCACGACGTCGGTGCACACGGACCATGAACTGCTGGGCAGAATGACAAACCCCTGAAGGAGGCGGGAACCATGCACAACGGCGCGGAGAATTTATGGCAACTGGAGATACCTGGAGGCCAGCACTGGTCTGGCATCGTGCGCCGCGGCACAAGACTGCGGCTGACCGCGCAGGGGCGAACGGCCAATGCCGCGATGCTGCTCTACAACCACGAAGACCGCATGGAACGCTATAACATGGCCGACACACTGAAGGCTCAGCACACGGCGGTCCTCACCTGCGGTCATGTGCTTATGTCAGACATGGGCCGCGTGCTGGCCGCCATCGTCGCAGACGAGGCGGGAGGGCATGAGACCATCTGCGGGGTATCCGATGCGGCGGAGGTCGCGGCCCGTCATGGTCAGACGCGCTTTCAGTGGGCGCGTAACGCCCGTTTCCTGAGTGGTCGCGAGGGTCTGCTGGCGGAATTGCGCAAATGGGGGCTGGACGCCGTGGATCTGGTCGCCAGCGTGAACTGGTTCAGTGTGCTGGAGATCGATCAGGGCGGTCGTGTCGCCCTGAGGGAACGCGATGTCACGGGCGCATCGGTCGACCTGTATTTCGAGATGGACACGCTGGTGGTGATGTCGACGGCGCCGCATCCGCTTGACGAGGCGTTGGCGTATACGCCGGCTGCAATAACCATAAAGGCTGACCGGCTGGGCGCGGCTGCAAGTGAAAGCTGTCGCCTGCATTGCGCCGAAAACAGTCGGGCCTACGCCAATACACATGCTTACCTGGCGCAGCGGGAGGGTGCATGAGCGCATCGATGCAAGATGTGGCCACAGCCATCCGCGATGAGGTGTGTGCCGCGGGCGAGCCGTGGGTGGGGCAGCTTAAGACAGGTCAGATCCTGCGCATCATCGATCTCGAGGGCAACCAGGCGGTAGACACGCTCATTTATGCCACCACCAATCCCGACGAGCGCTACAGTGCGACGGACACGATCCGCCGGCAGCGGCAATTGTACCTGACCACGGGCAGCCGCCTGTGGTCATCCGACGGACACGTCATGTTGACAATAGTCGGGGATACCTGTGGCCGCCACGATACGCTGGGCGGCGCCTGTTCGGCCGAGAGCAATTCGGTCCGCTATGCACTGGACCGCCGCTTCATGCACAGCTGTCGGGACAATTTTCTTACGGCATTGGCCGCGCTGCGCGGTCCGCGCGGTCCGCTTGGAAAGCGGGATATAACAAGCAACATAAATTTCTTCATGAACGTTCCGGTAAATGGTGCGCAGCTTACATTCGCTGATGGAGTTTCGGCGCCTGGCAAATATGTCGAAATGCGCGCGGAGATGGATGTAACGGTCGTCATTTCCAATTGCCCTCAACTGAATAATCCATGCAACGCCTATAATCCGACCCCGGTGCGGCTTTTGGTTTGGGATGCATCATAGCGCCGGGACGACCCGTTGCTTCGTTTTTGCGCAGGACGACCTGCTTTGGAGGGTGACATGTTCAAGACCGTCCTGGTCGCCAACCGCGGCGAGATAGCCGTACGGATCATACGCAGTCTCAAGGCGCTGGGTGTGCGCAGCGTGGCGGTTTATTCGGAGGCGGATGCCGGCAGTTTGCATGTGCGTAGTGCCGATGAGGCAGTCGCCATCGGCGGGGCTGCGCCCAGGGATAGTTATCTGGACCAGGACCGTATCCTGGCCGCCGTTCGTGCCACCGGGGCGGAGGCGATCCACCCGGGGTACGGATTCCTGTCGGAAAACGCGGATTTTGCCGCCGCTTGTGCCCGTCAGGGCGTCGTATTCATCGGTCCGACCGAGGAGCAGATTCGCCTGTTTGGTTTGAAGCATGAGGCGCGCAATCAGGCGCGTCGCGCGGGTGTGGGGCAGCTGCCCGGTTCAGGGCTTGTTGCGACGATCGACGAGGCGCGCCGGTGCGCCGAACGGATCGGGTACCCTGTCATGGTCAAGAGCACCGCTGGCGGTGGCGGCATCGGCATGCGGCTGTGTACGGACCCGGCCGGGCTCGAAGCCGTGTTTAGCGCCGTCAGCGGACTTGCGCGTGCTCACTTCAAGGACGGCGGCGTGTTTCTCGAGCGTTATGTGGCGGCGGCCCGGCACATCGAGGTTCAGGTGTTTGGCAATGGGCAAGGCGGCATCGTGGCTCTCGGTGAACGGGATTGCTCAGTACAGCGGCGCCACCAGAAGGTCATCGAGGAGACGCCGGCGCCCGGCATACCGGAGGCAACGCGCGCAGCGCTCAGGGAATGCGCCGTGAGACTGATGGCGAAAGTGCGCTACCGTTCGGCCGGAACGGTCGAGTTCATCTACGATACGGGTACCGGGGAATTTTATTTTCTCGAGGTCAATACGAGGTTGCAGGTGGAACATGGCATCACCGAGCTTGCGACGGGCGTGGATCTGGTGGCGTGGATGGTGCGCCTGGCGGCGGGGGACGATCCGACGGCAGGTTATCGGCATGCGCCGCGGGGTGTGGCGATCGAGGCGCGCGTATACGCCGAGGATCCGGCGCTTGATTTTCGGCCCTCGACGGGCACGGTGACCGCGTTGGCCTGGCCGCCGGTGCGCGTCGACACCTGGATCGAAGAAGGCACCGAGATCACGGCGCATTACGATCCTTTGCTGGCCAAGATACAGGTGCACGGCAAAGACCGGCAGGCGGCGCTGGCGGCCCTGCACGAGGCCCTCGCAGGGACTTGCATCGGGGGTTTGACGACCAATGTCGGCTATATAGCGTCGGTCACCAGTGAGGAGGCGTTCTGCGCAGGGCGCTATACCACGGCCTTTCTGGAGGGCGTGTCCTACGAGCCCGCCGTTGTGGAGATACTCGATCCGGGACTGCATACGACTTTGCAGGATTACCCGGGGCGTGTGGGCTTTTGGCACGTCGGCGTGCCGCCGTCTGGGCCCATGGACAGTGTCGCGCTGCGCACGGCGAATCGACTCGTAGGTAACGCCCCCGGCGCCCTGGCTTTGGAGATGACGATGACCGGCGCGCGTATGCGCCTGCCCGTGGGCGCGCGCATAGCGGTGACCGGAGCGGCCGCCACTGTGCGGCTCGACGGGCAGCCGGTGGCCATGTGGGCGGTATGCGATGTGCCGGCCGGCGGGGTGCTTGGTATCGATCACATCGATGGACCGGGATTGCGCTGTTATCTGGCCATTGGCGGGGGATTTGACTCCCCTTCGTATCTCGGCAGCGCCTCGACTTTTGCGCTGGGTGGATTTGGTGGACACCAGGGCCGGGTCTTGCGTGGCGGCGACCGGCTGCCGTTTTTGCGGGTTGCCCCGCCGGCGGCGCGCGCTTGTGCGCGGGCGCCGGTCTATCCGCGCCATTGGCGCATCGGTGTGCTCTATGGTCCCCACGGGGCGCCGGATTTTTTCTTAAACGAGGACATGGACACCTTTTTTACGAGCAATTACGAGGTGCACTACCAGTCCAACAGGACGGGTGTGCGGCTGAAGGGGCCAAAGCCGCGGTGGGCGCGAGCCGACGGTGGCGAGGCGGGCCTGCATCCCTCCAATATCCACGACAACGCCTACGCCATCGGCGCCATTGATTTCACCGGCGATATGCCGGTCATACTCGGTCCGGATGGACCGAGCCTCGGCGGATTCGTGTGTCCGGCTGTGGTGGTCGCAGGGGAACTGTGGAAGCTTGGCCAGCTGCGTCCCGGCGATACCGTGCGGTTCGTGCCGTTGACGCCATCGGGCGCGACCGCCCTGGAAGACGCCGTCGAGGCGGCCATCGAGCGGGGCGACCTGGCGGGTCTGGCTGATGATCCGGCCGTATTCGGTGTCGACACAATGCGCGAGGCGATCATTTGCACCGATTTCACGGGCGACCGGACGCAAGTGGTCTATCGCCGCGCCGGTGACAAGTATCTCCTGGTCGAATACGGACCCTTCGTGCTTGATATCGCCCTGCGTCTGCAGGTGCACGCCCTGCACGAATGGCTGCTCGCGCAAAATGGTCCTGAGCGGGCTGCGCTGGTGGATCTCACTCCGGGGATCCGGTCGCTCCAGATCCATTACGACAACAGACTCCTGTCCGAGACGCGGCTGCTGGCGTGGTTGCGGGAGGCACACCGTACGCTGCCCCCCGTCGATGCAATGCGTGTTCGGTCCCGTGTCGTGCACCTGCCGCTGGCCTGGAACGACAGCGAGGTGAGCCGCGCGATCGCCAAGTATCAGCAGGTTGTGCGCAAGGACGCGCCGTGGTGTCCGAGCAACATTGAGTTCATACGTCGCGTCAATGGACTTAAGAACACAGAGGCGGTGCGCGAGATTGTGTTTGCGGCCCGTTATCTGGTGCTTGGGCTTGGAGACGTGTACCTCGGCGCGCCGGTTGCGACACCCCTGGACCCGCGCCATCGCCTGGTCACCACCAAATACAATCCGGCGCGTACCTGGACACCCGAAAACGCAGTCGGCATTGGCGGTGCGTATCTCTGCATCTATGGCATGGAAGGCCCGGGCGGCTATCAGCTTGTCGGTCGCACCCTGCCGGTCTGGAATCGCCACCGCCGTACGGAGGTCTTCGAGCAGCCATGGTTGCTGCGGTTCTTCGATCAGATCCGTTTCTATCCGGTGAGCGAGGCGGATCTTGTCACCCATCGGGCCGATTTCCTGAAGGGGCGCTATCGGCTGCGTATCGACGAAGAGGAATTTTCGCTGGCGGAGTATCGCCGCTTCCTTGCGGCCCACGCCGACAGCATCGCTGCTTTCAAGAGCTGCCAGCAGGCCGCTTTCGATGCGGAACGCCGCTTGTGGGGCGAGCAGGATGATGCGCTGGTCGAAGAGGACAACCTTGCACCGGAATCCCGATCCGAATGGGATGCGGATCAGTATCCACTCGCGGCGCCTGCGGCCGGCAGCGTGTGGCGCATTGGTGTCCACGAAGGGGATCTTGTGGATTTGGGCGATACGGTCGTCACGATCGAGTCGATGAAGATGGAGATTCACATTGGGGCGGGTCAGGCGGGGATCGTCGAGCGGATCTTGTGTCAGGAGGGCCGCGCGGTCGGTGCCGGTGACATTGTCGCGGTGATTCGCGTAAGCGCAAGGACAGGTGGCTGATACCGATATGACGACACTGCGGTTTGACATTGCGACACTCAATGACCTCTACCGGCGTCGCCGGTTGCGGCCCGAGGATGTGATCGATGCGGCCCATGCGCGCATGGACAAAGACCAGAGCTATGGTGCCTGGATCAGTTGGTTCGATGCGCAAGGGCTGGCACCGTATCTCGAGCGGCTGCGGACCTTGTCGCCTGCGCACGCGCCCCTGTACGGTGTGCCGTTTGCGGTAAAGGACAACATCGATCTGGCGGGTCTGCCCACAACCGCGGGATGCCCCGCGTTCGCCTACCATCCGCCACAATCGGCCGCCGTCGTCGACCGGCTGGTCGAGCAGGGCGCCATACCGCTTGGCAAAACGAATCTGGATCAGTTCGCCACGGGTTTGAGCGGCGCCCGCTCGCCGTACGGTGTCTGCCGCAACGCCATGCACCCGGACTACATTGCGGGCGGCTCGAGTTCGGGTTCGGCGGTGGCACTGGCGCGTGGTCATGTGGGTTTTGCGCTGGGTACGGACACCGCCGGATCGGGGCGGGTGCCAGCGGCCTTTCAGGGGCTGATCGGGCACAAGCCGACGCGTGGTGTGCTGTCTACCCAGGGGGTGGTTCCGGCCTGCCGGTCTTTTGATTCCGTGTCGATCTTTGCGCATACGGCGGCGGATGCCGAGACCATATTGGTTGCGGCGGCGTGTCGCGATGTGCGCGATCCGTACAGCCGCCCGTTGAGTCCGCATGGCGCCGATTTTTCCGCCGCCGATCCCCTGCGCGTGGCCATCCCGCGCGCAGCGGATCGGGAGTTTTACGGGGACCGGGAGGCGGCGGCGCTGTTTTCGGCTTATGTGGAGCGTTTGCGTGGCCTGGGTGCCGTGATCTCCGAGATCGACTGGGCGCCGTTTGGCGAAACCGCGAGTCTATTGTACGGCAGTGCGTTCGTAGCCGAGCGCCTGGAGGCGACAGGCCGGCTGCTGCGCAGCGAGCCGGACGCGCTGCTTGCGCCCATCAGGGAGATCCTGGGCCGCGCCGAACGTTACACGGCGGCCGACCTTTTCGACAGTCTGCACAGGCTGAGGGCCTTGCAGGCTCAGACTGAGGAGATCTGGGATCGGGTCGACGTGCTCGTGGTGCCCACCGCGCCGACGATCTTTACGGTGGCGCACATGCAGGCCGATCCCGTGGCCGCCAACGCCAAGCTAGGTTTCTATACGAACTTCGTCAATCTGCTTGATCTGGCAGCGACCGCCGTGCCGGCCGGTGTGCGCACCAACGGCATCCCCTTTGGAGTGACGCTGGTGGCGCCAGCCCATCAGGACGGTCCGCTGTTGCATCTGGCCGCCCGGCTGACGGCGACGCCGCGCGCGCCTGTGGCACCGCCGAGCGATCAGGTCAGGGTGGCTGTGGTGGCCGCCCACCTGCGAGGTCAGCCGCTCAATGGGCGTTTGATGAGCCGTGGTGCCCGGTACGTCGCCACGACGGTGACGGCGCCGCGCTACCGGCTATACGCGCTGCCTGGACCGGTATTGCGGGCGGGTCTGGTGCCGGCGGCAGACGGTGCGCCGATCGAGATCGAGATATGGGAAATGAGCCATGCGGCCCTCGGTTCCCTGCTGCGGGAGGTCGAGGCGCCACTGGCCATGGGCCGGGTGCTGACGGCAGAGCAGGAAGTCATTGGCTTCGTCTGTTCCGATCCGGGACCGGCGGCCCGTGATATCACGGCCTATGGCGGGTTTCGTCACTATCTGCGGGCGTCCGTGAAGTCACCCTAGGTGTGTTTCATCTGACCTGGTGGGGTCGTGCTAGAATGGATCTTTACGTCCACCTGGCGCAACCCTATTCATGAGTCAGACTGCCGGCGCTCGGATTCGCGAGATTCCCTATAATTACACGTCGTTTTCCGATCGGGAGATCGTCATACGGTTTCTCGGCGAACCGATGTGGCAAGTTCTAAACAGCCTGCGGTCGGCGCGGGTTACCGGGCGTTCGGCCCGGATGCTGTTCGAGGTTCTCGGCGACATGTGGGTGGTGAGCCGCAATCCGTTCATCCAGGACGATCTGCTGGCGCACGACAAGCGCCTGCGGTCACTGATCGAGGCCCTTCATCACCGGCTAGACCAGATCGTCATCCGTGCGCAGGGCAATCGCGAGGCGTTGTCGCTGGCCGAGGCGGCGCGGTGTGCGGTGGACACCTTCGAGGCACGATTCCCCCGCGAACGGGCTTTGCGCAAAAAGGTGATGCGCGTTCTGTCGCGCGTCACGCGGCGCGACAACATTGATTTCAGCGGATACGCGCGGGTCGCGCACGTGACGGATGCCACCGACTGGCGGGTGGAGCTGCCCTTCGTCGTGATCAGCCCCGACACGGAAGCGGAGATCCAGAAGATCGTGCAAGGATGCATTGATGTCGGCCTGACCATCATTGCGCGCGGGGGCGGGACGGGCTATACGGGCGGCGCCGTGCCGCTTTATGCGGACACGGCCGTTATCAACACCGAGAAACTCGAGGGGCTGGGTGCCGTGGAGATGCGTACGCTACCCGGCTTAGACGAGCCCGTGCCCACCATCCGCGCCGAAGCGGGTGTTGTTACGGTGCGCGTGACCGAGGCCGCCGAACGCGCCGGGGTCGCATTCGCGGTGGATCCCACGTCGCAGGATGCGTCGACGATCGGCGGCAACATCGCCATGAACGCGGGCGGCAAGAAGGCCGTCCTCTGGGGCACGACGCTCGATAATCTCGTTTCCTGGCGGATGGTGACGGCGGATGCGCTCTGGCTCGAGGTGGAGCGTGTCAATCACAATCTCGCGAAGATCCATGATCAGGAGCAGGTGGAGTTTGCCATCCGCCGTTATGAAGCCGACGGCAAAACGCCACGCGGACCAGTGGAAACATTGCGCCTGCCGGGCGCTTCCTTGCGCCGGGCCGGACTGGGCAAGGACGTCACGGACAAATTCCTGGGTGGACTGCCCGGGATCCAGAAAGAGGGCTGTGACGGGCTGATCACCTCGGCGGTTTTCATCCTGCACAAAAAACCGGCCCATATGCGCACGGTCTGCCTCGAGTTTTTTGGTGCCGATCTGCGCGAGGCGGTGCCTGCCATCATCGAAATCAAGGATTATCCAAAGAATCGTGCAGGCGTGGTGCTGGCCGGCCTCGAGCATCTCGATGAGCGGTATCTGCGCGCCATCCACTACAGCACCAAGTCTCCCCGCCATGAGCGGCCCAAGATGGTTTTGCTCGCCGATGTGGCGGGCGAGGACGAACGGCAGGTGGGCGAGGCGGCGGCCGCCATGGTGCGCATTGCCAATGCCCGGGCGGGCGAAGGATTTGTGGCGGTGAGCGCCGAGGCGCGCCGCCACTTCTGGGCCGACCGGGCCAAGACTGCTGCCATTGCTGCGCACACCAACGCCTTCAAGATCAATGAGGACGTGGTGATTCCGCTTGAGCGCCTGGCCGATTACAGCGAAGGCATAGAGCGCATCAACATCGAGGAGTCCATCGACAACAAACTGAAGATCCTCGAGGCGATTGCCGGCTATCTGCGCGAGGCGGGGGCCGACGTAAGTCCGCAGGGCGATTACGAGACAAGTGCCGAAGGCAGCGAGATCACGGCCGCCAAGGTGCAAGGCGCACTTTCTCATCTCGACAGCGTCCGCACGCGCTGGGCGCTCGTGCGCAACCATCTCGACCGGCCGCTTGGCGAGCTGCCGGCGGTCATGGCCGATCTGCCGGCGGATATGGCGGGTGCGACCGTCATCCAGGTACTGCTGCGCCGCGCGCTGCGCATTTCCTATCGCCGGGAAGTGGGGCATGTTCTAAACGACATATTTGGCGGGCAGGAATGGGTGGCCGTGCGGCATCGCATCCAGGATATTCACGCGCAGGTGCGCGCAAGCCGTCTTTTCGTGGCCCTGCACATGCACGCGGGCGATGGCAACGTACATACAAATATTCCGGTCAATTCGAACGACTACGAAATGATGCGCGCCACAGACCAGATCGTAGACCGGGTTATGGCGCTCGCCACGGCGCTTGGCGGCGTGATCTCAGGTGAACACGGCATCGGCATGACCAAGTTGCGCTATCTCGACGTCGACGCGCAGGCGGCATTCGCCACGTACAAGAATGCCGTGGATCCGCATGGACACTTCAATCGCGGCAAGCTGCTTGCGGGCGGCGGGCTGGAAAGGGCCTACACGCCATCGCTGCGCCTGGTCCAGCAGGAAGCGCTGATCCTGGAGCGCAGCGAGCTTGGTGATCTGAATGACGCGATACGCAATTGCCTGCGTTGCGGCAAGTGCAAGCCGGTCTGCACGACCCACGTTCCGCGCGCGAATCTTCTCTACTCACCGCGCAACAAGATTCTCGCCACCGGCCTTATCATCGAGGCCTTTCTGTATGAGGAGCAGACGAGAAGGGGCATATCCATCCATCATTTCGATGGCATGGCCGACGTGGCCGACCACTGCACCGTCTGCCACAAGTGCGTGACGCCCTGTCCGGTCGATATCGACTTCGGAGATGTGTCCATCCGCATGCGAGCCATCCTGAACGCACAGGGCAAGCGACGCATGAATCTGGGAACGCGGGCGTCGATGGCATTTCTGAATGTCAGCGATCCCGCGACGATACGCCTCATGCGCACCACCATGATCGAATGGGGATACAAAGCGCAGCGGGCAGGTTACCGGCTGGCGCGGCATGTGACGGGGTCCGGGCGGACGCCGCCGCCGGCAACCACCGGCAAGACGCCGCTGCCTGCGCAGGTGATTCACTTTTTCAAAAAGCCCATGCCGGCGAATTTGCCGCGCCAGACCATGCGTGCGCTTCTGGGCCTTGAGGACAACAAGTTCGTGCCGATCCTGCGCGATCCCGCCAGGGCCAACGACGAGGCGGATGCGGTTTTCTACTTCCCCGGTTGCGGCTCGGAACGGCTCTTCAGCCAGGTGGGGCTTGCGACGCTTGCCATGCTCTATGCCGTTGGCGCGCAGACGGTACTGCCGCCTGGCTACCTCTGCTGCGGTTATCCGCAGACCTCGGTAGGGGACGAGGCGCGGGGGCGGAAAATCACGACGGATAACCGTGTGCTTTTCCATCGGGTGGCGAACACGCTCAATTACCTCGACATCAAAACGGTCATCGTATCCTGCGGCACCTGCATGGATCAGCTGCTGAAGTACGAGTTCGAGCAGATATTCCCGGGGTGTCGTCTTCTCGACATTCACGAGTACCTGATGGAAAAGGGGGTGCGGATGGATGGCGTCGGCGGTGTCCAGTACATGTATCACGATCCCTGCCATACGCCCATGAAGACACACAATCCGCTCGGTGTGGCGCGGGCTTTGATGGGTGAGGCCGTGCAACTGTCGGATCGCTGTTGCGGCGAAGCCGGAACGTTCGCGGTCTCGCGTCCGGACATTGCAACCCAGGTGCGTTTCCGCAAGGAGGAGGAGCTGCATGCGGGTGTCCGCGCGCTCACGGGCGCTGAGCGGGCGCATGAGGGTTCTGTCAAGATCCTGACTTCCTGCCCGGCCTGCCTGCAGGGGTTGTCCCGCTATAGCGAAGACACAGGACTGGATGCTGACTACATCGTCGTGGAGCTGGTACGCAAGCAGTTAGGAGAGGGCTGGCAGCAGTACTTCCTGGATGCCGCGCGCGCAGGCGGCATTGAGCGGGTGCTGCTGTAGCGGGCAATGGCTTAGGGCACATCTGATCTAACCCCCCATTTCGACAAGTGCAGGATGCCGAAACGAGGTTTTGCCAGGGCGGACCGTCCAAATGCACCGTTCTGCGCCCCGATGGGGCTTTATTTCTTTGTTCGGG
>JAJYHH010000065.1:5370-14143 GCA_021784845.1 Pseudomonadota bacterium | reverse complement strand
GCCTGCGCCCGCGCGCGCTCGCTGCGCACGGCGCGGCCGTGCTCGAGGAATTCCTCCAGGATCTGCTCGTCTTCCGGCGGCAGACCCTTGCGGATCATCTCCACGCCGATCGTCTTTTCCATCGCCTCGTAGCGCTCTAGGATCTTTTCCACCTGCTTTATGTAGTAGCTCTGCACCTCGGTCGCCGTGTCGACGGCGGTCAACCCCCCGCCGATCACCACCGCCGGCATGCGGATCTGCAGGTTGGCAAGGCTCGATTTCTTGCCGGCGCCCGTCAGCTGCAGGGCCATCAGGAAGTCGCTCGCCTGCCTCATGCCGCGGGCCAGACTGTTTGTCATCGGCACGACGCGCGGGAGCCCCGCCCCGGTGGCGATACAGATGTGATGGAAGCCCAGATGCCAGGCATCATCGACGGTGATGGTGCCACCAAAGCGCACCCCGCCGATGACGCGTACATTGGCCCGCCGGACGAGACTCAGGTAGATGAGCTTCAGGAAATTCTTGTCCCAGCGCACGGTGATGCCGTATTCGGCGACACCCCCAAAGCCCATCAGGATGCGCTCGTCCAGATCCTCGGTGAGCAGGCTCCAGTCGGCCACCGGATGGCGGATGAACCGTTCATCGAGCGGCTCGATCTTCAGGCCGTCGATGCCAAGCACCGTGCAGCCGGCGCGGCTCAGATAGTGCGCCATCGTAAAGCCGGCCGGACCCATGCCCACCACCAGGACCTTGTAGCCCGTATCGGCGCCCGGCAGATAATCGCGCAGCAGCGGGTTCCAGCGCGTGAAGAGATCGTAGATCTCCACCCCCCAGGGCAGATTCAGCACATCCGTCAGCACCGCCGTCTCGATCTCGGGGATGTTCACGGCGTCCTGCTTCTGGTAGATGCAGCCCTTCATGCAGTCGTTGCAGATGCGATGTCCGGTCACCGGCAGCATCGGATTGTCGACCATGATCAGGGCGAGTGCTGCGATCGCCAGCCCATCGCGGCGCACGGTGTGCATCTCGGAGATCTTCTCGCCAAGCGGGCAGCCGGTCAGCGTCACGCCCAGCGGATCGACCTTCAGTCCCAGTTCCGGCACACCCTTTTTTTCGGGGAAACCCTTCGAACAGAAGTCGCCGTCGTGGTCATGGCAATAAATACAGTAATGGACTTCGCTCTGGACATGGCGGGTGTCCATGCGGGTATCCGTGAGATGAAAGCCATCGCGCCGGCGCATGCCTTCGGCCGGGCCTTCCATCATGTCACTGCCAAAGCGCTTGATCGACCGCACCGGCACGAGCGCGGTGTGATCGACACGCTCGGGCAGCCTGAAACTTGCCCATCCGGCAAAGCGTCTGGCCATCTCCGCGTCGGTGAGGATGAAAGCGCACCAGTGTGTCAGGGATTCGATTTCGGGCTTGTAGCGCTCCTCGTCGGCCGACCAGATCTCGCCCAGGCGCGCGATCGCCCATTCGCGGTCGTCCGCTGGCAGGCCATGCTGGCGGATCTCGCCATCGAGCCATTGGTCGAGATCGCCGAAACTGCGCGGGAAATCGCCCCGGTAGCGGCGTCCGCGCCGCTGCACGAAGAGCTTTTTGAACGCCATGACGGTGTCGTGGCTGCGGATGCGCGCCTGCAGGGCCCCGGCGGGTCCGGCGATACCAAAGAGATCGATGACGAAGGATTCGACATGGGGCGCCACGGACAGGAGCAGTTCGCTCAACGCAATGGCGCCGTCCGGGTCCTGGCCGTTGCGGTAGGCTTTCAGGGCATCGGCCGCCGCCGGCGCCTGCCGGGCCAGATGATCGAGGAATTTCTGGTCCAGGCGGGCGAGCCCCGCGCGCGTAAAGAGCTCCTCATACGCGAACCCCTGCAGGTTCAGCTGCGATCCGTCCTGAGACTGCCCCGCCTGCGATCGCCCGTTATCGGCCATGCGTCTAGATCTCCTCACCTGCAAAAAGAAAAGGCGCGAACCCGACTGGGCCGGGCTTGCGCGTGTCCGGTTCTGATTTGGTCTGGCCGCACAGGATACCGCAAAGACACACCGGCCCCAAACGGCACGGGAGGGGCACGCCGCCTGCCGGCGGCCCACCGGCCTGCCCTCTCTCACGGGTGGCAACTATAGGAAATCGCGGGTCCGGCGGATTTGATGAAAAGCAGGCTGTGCGCAAAAAGCCCGGGGGTGGCGGCCTACAGGGCCGAAAGGGGCAACCGCAGACGGATGCGCCGCGCGCCATGAGCTGCGGAAAAGCCGATGCCGCTTAAAAATCCCTGCAGGCGCAGGCCGTGTCCCGTGACAAGACCGCGAAAGCTGACCATGCGGCTTGCCCGTCCATAGTGTCCGTGCCCTGTGATCACGAGCTTGCCGCTTAGGGTGTGGATAGCGTAAAGGACACCGGCTGGCGTCACGGAAAACACCAGACGGTAGCTGCCAAGCGGATCGACCGGCGCGCTCGCCAGGCGCGCATCGCGCCACACCAGTGCGCCGCCGCCATGGGGGTGGGATCCCATCACCCAGTCCTGGTCCCGCACGGCAAACACGCCGCCTGCACCTTCATCGCGCAACGCCGGAAAGACAGCTGCGGCGGCCTTGGCCGAGACCGTGAGGGCCATGTCGGCGAGCTCGACCCGATGCGACGTGACCGCCACCGCCACATGCCCGGCGAGCGGCCCCTGTCCTGTCAGCACATAACCCCATCGTCCGTGCAGCAAAGCCCCCGGCCATACATGAAAACGCACGCGGCTTAGCAACGGCGTGCCCTGCTGCGCGGTGGCCATCAGCACCGCCCGTCCCGACCAGATGGTGCCGCGCACATCCGTGAGCGTGACAGACGGCGGCAACGCCACCTGCGATACGACGAGATGCGCCGGCACGGTGGCGGCCAGAAACGCGACATAGCCGGCGAAGACGATAAGGCCATACCGCCACATGTGTCTCACGACAGCGCCCGCATGGTCAGATGGCCACTGACAAGTCCCGGTCCGGCCGGAGCCAGGCGGGCACGCTCGACCGCGATCCCCTGCGCCTGCACGGCACCGATGAACCGCAAGACGGTGGCGAAGGCCACCTTGCCCAGCACGAGATCCGCGCGGTGCGATCCGCGCGGCGACAGCTGATCCACGCCAAGACCCGCCGCCTGCGCCTGCTGTTCGATAAACCCGAGCAACGCGGTGCCGGTCGGCGCGTGGCCGACGCGCCCTTTGAGCTGCGCGAGCATCCGCGCTTCACCCTGCATCTTTACCAGAGCCGCCCGTTCGCGCGGCACGGCATGCGAAAGCGCCCGCACGCGCGCCGACAAAGGCGCCCAGAGGGCAAGATAGAATACAAGCGGCAAGACCACGAGCGCGCCTGCAAGCACCTTGTGCCGCTCCTGTTCGGGGCGGCTTGCCCACGCCGCCTGCACGGCCTCCACCGAACGACGCCAATCGATCATGATGCCCTCCGCAACGACAACTGCGCACGCACACCCTGGTGGCGACTCATCACATGACGCACGTCGACCACAAGTCCGCGCGCAACAAGAGCCTTCTTCAACGCCGCAAGCGCCGTGAACTGCGTCACCTCGACCTGCGCATCCAGGGTGCCCGCACCATAATGCAGGCCCGTCAGGCCCTGCACACCCAGCGTCTGGAGCGCCGGGGCCGCGCGTCCCAGCAATCCCAGAAAACTGTCGGCGCCGCCTGCGCGAGCGGACTGTGCGCGGATCTCGGCTGCCATCTGCCGGGCCGGGTTCAGCACCGGCACGCCCGGAAAGCTGCGCGTAAAAAGCCGCGCCTGCGCCTTTTCAAGCCGCGCCTGCGCAGACCCCAGGCGCACCCACTGATAGGTCATGCCAGAAAGCCCGAGCAGCAGTGACGCCGCTGCCACCCAGAGCGCGGGCCGCAGCGACCGGATCGCCGTCAGGCCCGATGCCGCCATCGCGCCTTGCGTTTCACCCAGGCGGAATGGCATGACATCGCTCGCGCCCACCGGGCGCGGATCGCTCACCACCGGCATGCCGAGCCGATCCTCCAGCCGGGCGCGCACCGTTTCGTCGCCCCCGCACAGACGCAGTGCGCTGGGCGTCTTGCCCAAGGCGGCCGCTTCCGCCAGCGCCTGCGTCAGAGGCGCCGGGGGCTCCGTGGACCGCCCCATGGCGCCAAATCCGCTGTAGGGGCCGGTGCGCACCGCCCATTGGCCGCTCTCGAAACGGCAGGTCCACTGTCCCTCGGTAAACGGCAGGCCGAGCATGAGCGGACAAAAAACCGCCACGAGCTCCGCTGCCGAAAACGCCGCGCGCCACGCATCCAGGCGCTCTTGCGCGGTCACCGCCACCATGATGCCAGCCGCTGTCATCTGGTGCGTGAAATCCAGCTGCTCCGGCTCCATCAGGAGCTGCTCTTCGAGCAGGAAAGGCAGCGCCTGCGCGAGCTTTGCGCGGCTGCGCCCAGGCCATGTCACGCGCGTCAACAAGGTCTCGACCGCCGGCGTCCAGACCCGCAACGTGGCGCGCCGCGCCGCAGGCGGCAGATCGGCGAGCGCGCCGCGACCGGCTTCCCCCGACGGCCCGCGCCACGCAACGGCAAGAGGCGCGCCCTCGCCATCGATCAGGACAAGATCCCACACCCCCACGGGCGGAGCCACCAACAGACGGCGGATGTCCGCCGAAACCCGTGCGCCCGTGCGCGCCAGCCGCCCGGCCAGCGGCTCGATCGCGCGGCGCAACGGCCCTAGGATGTCGTGGTGGACGCGTGATGGTGCCGCCATAAAGCCTCCTGCCAGAGAATGAGGGTGGTCTGGGCGCGGTTGGGCCGGTACAGCAATGCCCGGCGCCGCACCGTGAGTCCGTCGAACCGCGCCGTCACGTGTGCCATGAAATACTGTGTCTGGACCGCAATCGCGTACGCCGGCGCCATGCCCCGCGGCAGCGCGGCGGCAAAGGCGGCTGTCGTCTGAAACGGCTGCGTCATCGCCTCTGTACTCAACGTCAACCCCTCCTTGACCGTAAGACCTGGCACCAGCGCGGCCAGAACCACGCCGGGCGCCGTGTCGACATTGACGGCCGTGGCCAGCGGCAGCGCGCTCACATAAGGACGCAGGGCCTGCACGATATGCGCACTGAAACCTTGCACGAGGCGCAGCTCGCTCACCCCCGCAAACGGCTGGCGGGCGGCCCGGTACGGGTGGGCGCGCGCCGGATAGCTCGCATCGAAACCGCCATCGGGCATGCCCGGCGGCGTCTCGTAGGCGACCACCGCCTGCGCAAGCGCCGGATTCAGGCCAAGCAGCTGCAGCAACCGGCTGAAGGTGGCCACGGCACCAGGCGCCGCATGTCCGTCAACCACCAGATCATTCAGGTTGAAACGGCCCTGCGGGTCGGTCAGATCGGCCGTCACGACACCACCTGCGACAGGGAAGCGCGGCAGGGGCTGCGCCCATTGGCCGGTCAGGGCATCGATCGCGACGTTCTGCCCCTCTTGCGAGAGCTCCACCGCCGCCAGGCGCAGCGCGCCATCGATCGCCGCCTGCCCCTGCGCCAGAGCCCGCACGTTGGTGCTTTCCTTGAACCACACGGATTCGCCGCGCATAAGATCGCTTGCGATCAGCGCGGTCAACGCCACGATGAGCAGCGCCACGATCAGGGCAAGACCCCGTTCGCGCCTCATCGCGCCACCGGTAACAGCCACCGGATCCTGCGGCCATCGTCCAGACGCATCACGAGCCGTACCGTAAGCGGCAGCTGCGCGGGCTGGCCGGCAAGCGGCCACGACCGCACAAAGCGGCCATCGGGCGACAGCACCTGCAACCGCACATGGCGGATGTGGCGCATGAGCACCAGCGTCACCCGCCGCGTGCCAGGTGCCCGGTTCAGGGCCTGCCAGCGCCGCCACTCGAGCCGCCCTCCGGTCACGACATAGGCAACACGGCGCAGGTCACTTGCGTGCGCGCGCCCGAAAGGCGCAGGCCCTCCTGCCGTAAAGCTCATGATCGTCTCCCTGGCGGTGCGGCGAATGACGAACGCAGGCACCAGTCCGCCGAGTGAATCCCGCACGGTCTGCGGCCGCACCTGGGCCAGATCGGTGCGCAGCCGGTAATAGGCGAGCGCGCGCGCCTCCCAGGCATGACGCACCGTCTGCAGCCGGGCCCGGATAGCCATCGCACGGTCGAGCCCGGTATAGGCGATCGCGCTGACGACTGCGAAGATGGCTATAGCCACCAGCATTTCGATCAGCGTGAAACCCTTTTGGCCGGCGGCGTTCATGGCTGGCGTACAAAACCCACGAGACGCATGAGCGTATCGCTGCGGTGCGCACGGCGCACGGCGATGTCGACGCGCCGGAGATTTGGCAGCGCGGTGCGCACCACATGGGTACGCACAACGAAGGCGCGGCCGTCTTCGCGCATGCGGGTGTGGCCGGTACCAAGGCCTGGCCATTTCGTGACGGTCTCGACATGGGTCAGGCGCGCATCCGCCACCCACAGGGCCAGCGTCCGGTCACGCAAGGCGCCGGTGGTGGTGATGGCGCCCGTCAGATTGCGCATGACCGCCGCCAGCGCCACCGCCAGGATGAAAAGCGCAACCAGCACCTCGAGCAAAGTAAATCCTCTGTTACCCGACATGCGCCTGCACCCGCCCCGCCTGGCCGACCGCGAGCCGCCAGCGCCCATGCGCGGTCACTAACGTCCAATGAAAAGGCCGCACGAGTCCGCTTGCATGAAACACCACCGGCCGCACGCCGAATCCTTCCAGGCGTGCCCCCGAGGGCAGCGTGCGCGCACGGAAGAGTCGGCCGGCCATGGCGACGAAGTGCCCGCGGCGGTTCATGCGCAAAAACGCATAACCGTGCGTGGCCGGTTTCACCAGGCACGGATCGCCGCTTAAGATCGCCTGGGTGCGCGCCGCTTTCATGAGAGCGCACAGGCGCAGCGCCTGGGTGCGCGCCGAAGTCTCCGTCGCGTGACCGAGCCGCGGCACGAGCACCGCCAGCATGATGCCGATCAACGCAAGCACGATGAGGATCTCAAAGAGCGTAAATCCCCCCGTTTGCGCCGTCCCTACAGTTGCCATGACCCGATCACGCCCTTCATGCCGTGACCCTCACCGCCGGCGCCATAGCTGAAGACATCGACGCGGCCATGCATGCCCGGATTCAGGTACTGATAAGGATGTCCCCACGGATCGACGGGCACCCGCGGCAGGTAGCCGTCGGACCGCCAGTCTGGCGGCACCGGACTGCTCGTCGGCTTTGTCACCAGCGCCTTCAGACCCTGCCGCTGTGTCGGATACTGGCCGTTGTCCAGCCGGTAGAGCTTGAGCGCGCTGACGATGGAGCGGATATCGTTTTTCGCCGCCACGACGCGCGCCTCGTTGGGACGGCTCATGATCTTTGGCACGATCACTGCAGCCAGAATGCCGATGATCACCATCACCACCATCACTTCAATCAACGTAAAACCGCGCATTCTCCGCAACGTATTCATGGTCCTCACTTGATCAGATTGTTCATGTCAAAAATCGGCAAAAGGATCGCCAGCACGATGAACAGCACCATGCCGCCCATGACCAGGATCAGAACCGGCTCGATCAGACTGGTCAGCCCCGTTATAAACCCTTCCAGCTCGCGGGTTTGCGCTTCCGCCGCCCGCGCAAGCATCGTGTCGAGCGTACCGCTTGCCTCGCCGCTGCCGATCAGGTGCACCACCATCGGCGGAAACAGTCGCGCCCGGCCCAGTGCCCGGCTCAGACTGCCCCCTTCCCGGACCTGCCGGCGCGCATCCTCCACGGCGGCGCGCATGGGCAGATTGGTCACGACCTGCAGGGCCGTCTCGAGCGCGCTCAGAAGCGGTATGCCCGAACTTGTCAGAATCCCGAGCGTACTGGCCAGCCGGGCGGCATTCAGACTGCGGATCAGCCGTCCGAGCAAGGGACTGCGCAACCAGGCGCGCTGCCAGAGGAAACGCCGCCGCTCATTGCGCAAGAGCCAATGGCCGGCAAACACCACGGCCAGAAGGCCAAGCGGCCACAGGATGCCGCCTGCCTTGGCGATGTGGCTGATGCGCAAAAGCGCGCGCGTGGCCCACGGCAGCGACGCGCCGCTTTGCACGAATACCTGCGCAATCTGCGGCACCACATAGACCAGAAGGCCACCAACGATCGCGGTCGCCACGATGGTGACGAGTGCCGGATACAGAAAGGCCACCCACACCCTTTGCGTCAGCGCCTGGCGCTGTTCGGTGTAATCGGCAAGGCGCTCGAGAATGAGCGGAAGCTTGCCCGACTGCTCACCGGCCTCGACGAGATGGCGGTAAAGCGGCGGAAAAGAGGTCGGAAACCCGCCCAGCGCCCGCGCCAGCGGCTCGCCTTCGCGCACCTTGGTGCGGACCGCCGCCAGGATCTTGCGCGAGCGCGCCGACTCGCTTTGCTCGGTAAGCGCCTGCAGTGCCTCCTCGATCGGCAGGCCGGCCCGTACGAGCGTCGCGAACTGGCGCGTGAGCACGGCAAGTTCACTCGCCTTCAGTCCCGACTCGAACGAAAACGGCCGCCTCGACACCGCCTCGCGCACGATCCGCTCGACCTTGACCGGCACATAACCCTGCTCGCGCAGCAGACCGCGGACCAGCCGCTCGGCATCTCCTTCCATGACGCCCCGCACGGATCGCCCGCGGGCGTCGAGCGCTTCATATTCGAACGCGGCCATAGTCAGTCGCGGGAGACCCGCAACACCTCCTCCATGGTTGTGCGTCCCTGCCCGACCAGACGGACGCCATCCTGATGCAGCGTGCGCAGCCCCTGCTCCAGGGCGCACGCA
>JAJYHH010000065.1:0-4776 GCA_021784845.1 Pseudomonadota bacterium | reverse complement strand
CGCAATGTGACGAGCGTGTCATCTGGCATGCCAAGGCCCGCCAGATTCAGCCGCCCCGCGGCCTTGTCCAGCAGGCGCAGGACCACGCGTTCTCCATATGCGGTCGGAACCGTCGAGACACGCACATCGATTGGCCTGCCGGCCAGGCGCAAGGTAATACGCCCATCCTGCGGCAGCCGTTTCTCGGCAATGTCGAGCCGCGCCATGATCTTGATGCGCGACACCAGAACGCCATGGGCAGCCTTTTGCGGCTCGATGACGTCACGCAGAACCCCGTCGACACGAAAGCGCACCAGAGACCGCGTCTCGAACGCCTCGATGTGGATGTCCGAGGCCTTTTCCCGCACCGCCTGTGTGAGCAGCGCGTTGATCAGGCGCACAATCGGCGCATCCCCCTCGCTTTCGAGGAGATCCTCGGTTTTTGGCAGATGCTGGGCGAGCTCCGCCAGGTCGAGATTGTCGTCCAGGTCGCCCATGATCTGCTGCGCCTGTGACATGTCCCGCGCATAACCATTGTTCAAGGCGTTCGTGAACCGCTCCTCGCCCACCGCCGTCAGCCGCAATGGCCGGCGCAGCACCCGCTCGAGTTCAGCGAGCACCGCGCTCGTCACTGCGTCGCGCACCCACACTTCCACTTCGTCGTCGACGACGCCGACGCTCATGACACCGTAGCGCCTGGCAAAATGGTAAGGCAGTCTGCCGACCCACTGCGGATCAAGCACCTGTTCACGCACGGCACTCATCGCGTCGCCCCGTGCGCGGCGGGCGCGGATTGCGCGGGCGGCTGACGCAGAGGCGGCATGCGCGGCTCGCGCCAGTTCGGCAGGATGTAGGAATGCTTGAAATGCATGGTGCTCTCCTCGGCCCGCATGAACGCATAGCGAGACGCCGTAAAGCCCTCGCTGGCCCCGGCGCTGCGCACGATCACGGGTTTCAGGAAAATCATCAGATCGGTCTTTTTCTTGACGCGCTGCCTGTAGCGGAACAGGTTGCCGAGCAACGGGATGTCATCGAGCAGCGGGACGCCCTGCCACGTGTTGTCGACCTCGTCATCGATCAGGCCGCCGAGGACAATCGTGTGTCCGTCGGCGACGATGACGGTCGTCTTCAGTTCCCGCTTGTTGGTGATGAGATCGGCGGCGCCGGTGATGTTTGGCGCGATGCTCGACACATCCTCATAGATGTCCATCTTGATGTTGTTTCCTGCCGTGATCTGCGGCTTGATTTTGAGTGTCAGGCCCACGTTCTTGCGCTCAATAGTCTGAAAAGGATTGACCGCCGTGCTGCCGATGGCGCTTGTGGCGTAGCTGCCGGTCACGAACGGGACGTTCTGGCCGACCATGATCGTGGCCTCGGTGTTGTCGAGCGTAAGCAGGTCCGGTGTCGACAGAACATTGACGCCCGATATCGATGCGAGGGCACGCGCCAGTGCCGATAGACCGACGACAGTCTGGCCGTTGGCAAGCGTCTCTTCGCCGCTTATGTAACCCAGCGCAAGGCCGGCTTCACTGGCGAGGTTGCTCGGCGTTATCGCTGTCGACACGATACCGGATCCCGTGAACGGAAAGTTGGTTACGCCGCCGACTGCGCCGGAACCGCCGACCGGCGCGGCGCCAGCCCATTGGACACCGAGCTCGGCTGCGTTGTTGGCAGAGACTTCGGCGATCAGTGCCTGCACGAACACCTGGGCGCGGCGGATATCGAGCTTGGCAATGACTGCGCGAAGATTGTTATAGACCGTATCCGGCGCGTTGACGATAAGCGCGTTAATGGAAGGATCGGCCTGTACGAGGGATGCCTTTATGGCGCTTGCCGACACCGGCATGCCGGCCTCGCCCGGCGCGCCCCCCGTAGGCGGCATGGTCATGGGCGCCACGGCCGGAACGACTTCGGCGGCGCCTTTGGCTTCCCCCTCAAGCAGACCGCGCAGGATCTTGGCAAGACTCGTGGCGCGCGCATTGCGCAGATAAACGACGTGTGTGGTACCGCCGGCTTCAGCCTGGACATCCAGACGCGCAGCCAGACGCTCTATGGTGCGTAGGCGGGCGGCACTGCCCGTACGCACCAGAAGACTGTTGTCGCGCGGGTCGGGAATGATCATCGCCGCGGCGTAGTTACCAACCGGCGCGCCGCTGTCACCCATGAGCTGGCCCTCTCCGAGGCGCACGAGCAGATGGGCCATGCTCACGGCGGAGGTGTAGCGCAGGGGAATAATAGTGACCGGGGCGCGCAGTGCCGCCTCGACGCTTGCAACCACGCGCAGCAGGCGGCGGACATTGTCTGCGTAATCGGTCACGATCAGCGTGTTGGTGGGCGCGTAGATCGAGGCCACGCCCGCGCTCGACATCAATGGCCTCAACAGCGGCACGATCTGCGTGGCCTGACCATCGCGGATATGAATGATCTGGGTGACCAGCTGGTCTCCGCCACGGGGCCAGCGGCGACTGACGGGCGCAGCCTGGCGGGCGTTGGCCTGCGGCAGGATTTTGACCACGCCGCCTGGTCCGGCTACGGCGGTGAAACCCTGCGCCTTCAGGGCGGCCAGAAAAATCTGGTATGCGGCCCCGGTGGTTACCGGCGTCGCCGAGACGATGGTGACTTTGCCCTGGACGCGGGGATCGATCAGGAAATTGTATCCGGTCAGCGCCGCCATGGTACGGATGACACCGCGGATATCGGCGTTGTCGAAGTTAAACAGCATCTCGCCCTTGGGGATGTGCACGCCGGCTGCGACCGGCGGCGCACCGCCCGCCGCATTGGCGATGGGTGCGACCGCGGGAGCTACCGGCGTTTGCGCCCCGGCAACGGGATGAGAGAGCTGCGCCGGTGCCGCGCCCGCGTCACCCATCGCCTGCAGCGGCCAGCACACTGTCGGCACGCTGATGACTGCGACCCACAGAATACGCCTCAAACCCTTACCCATGTCGGCTCCAATCCCTGAACTGTCCAACAGGCCCGATCCTGGGCCACACGACATCCGGCTACGGCAAGGTGTAACGCAAAACCTTGATGTGACCCTTGCGTGCCACATCAAGAGCGATGCTGCCTGCCTTTGTGGCAGCCGCGTAGGCGGCCAAGGCCGCGCCGAGGCTATTTACAGGGCGCCCGTTGATCTCTTCGATCGTATCGCCCGGATGCAGATGCAGTGCACTGAATGCATTCCCGCTCCCCGCCTTGACCACCAGACCACCGACAGGACCCGGTTTCAACCAGTGACCGATCTGCATCGGCGCAACCGCCGCCAGATGCCGCAGGGCCGCCGCATCGACAGGCACGGGTGCCGCCGGCTCCGAAGAAGGCGCCGTCAACACGGCTCCCGCTGCCTGCGGCGTGGCGCCCGCACCCGCCGCGACCCCCGCCTCCGGTGGATACAGGGGGAGACCCTGCAATCGGCCGGCCTGCCGGACAATCGCCCGGTCGGGAGTCACCGCTTCGAGGACCACGCCTGCGGCGACCGTGTCCCCAACCCGGTAGGGCCTGACCGCCTGCCCCGGCGCACCGATCAAGGCCATGTCAGGGCTTCCCATGATCAGGCCCGATACCGTGAGCGCGAGATGACTTAAGGGAATGGCAGCCAAACGTGTGCCCGGACTGTCACCAAAGAGATGCGCTTGCATGACGCTGTCGACATCCGTGGCCACCGGCACGCCCGGCGAGCGCGATGACACGGCGCGCGGGAGATCGGCCGGCACCATGATCATCCACGTCCAATGAGCAAGACCCGCCGCAAAGAGGATAACGGCGGTCAGATTGACGGCGCGGCTGATACGGGGAACGGCGAGGGCCCGGAGAATGCGCTCACCCCAGGCGCCGAGATGAACGCGTTTTTCCCATTGATCCACATGCATTGGCGCATTATAACCGTCTCCCACACTCACCCCCACCCTCGGTAATCACCCGGTTCCACCGGCCCCAACCGGACCGATGGCGCCACTATGCGGGTTTTCCCGAGAAATGACCGATTTCCCGCACCGATAGATGGTCACCCCGCCCGGGCCGGCGGCATCCCGCGCTTCACAACCAGCCGCGCGTCAACAGGGCTTCGTGACCGACCACCGAAACCTCGCGCCGCCAGTGCACGATCCGCGCTGAAACATCCGGCACCCAGCGACGTAACAGGATGTGCGGCTGCGCGTCGGGCATGCTGAGAACGAATCCGTCCGCAAGGTGCGACAGGCCATCGAATGCGATGACCCGATAGGGGTGGCGTCCGAGCCAGCGGTTCGACCAGAGCGCGGGCGGCGCGGCATCGGCCGTCAACACGATGCGATCGGCCGCAGATCCCGCGAACGGCGCCGACAAGGCGGAACGATCCAGCAAGCCAACGCCTGTTACGGCGCCAACCAGCACCAAGGTCAGAACGGAACCCAACACCCAGGCCAGACCGAGGCGCGCCGACCATCCGGTCTGCGCTCGCTGCGGCAGTGGCCTGCCGCCACCCTCGCCATGTACATTCATGGATATCTCCTAAAGACTTATGCGTGCTCGGCCATAGTAGCCGCCCGCCGGTCTCCCAAAGTCGGACCAAAGTAGGAGCACGTTACTGACCTGCGCATACCAAAGAGCACCCCACCCCTGGGGCCCTTGTATAGTGCCAGCCGGCCCGGCCCTCGCCAACCCAGGCACCTGGCGCAGCCGATCCTGGCCGCTCCAGTGCCCACTTTCACTGCACGCTTTTCTGCATTACAATGCGCGGGCTTGGGGCGGTAGCTCAGCTGGGAGAGCGTCGCGTTCGCAATGCGAAGGTCGGGAGTTCGATCCTCCTCCGCTCCACCA
>JAJYHH010000064.1 GCA_021784845.1 Pseudomonadota bacterium | reverse complement strand
GCAATCCAGCCGATGGCGGCGATCTCGGGTATCTGGCGCATGATGAGTCGCGCTTCCTGTTGCGCCCGCCGCCGTGGAGGCACGCCAAGCGCCTCCCACCGCGAGACGATGCCTTGCACCGTAGCCGGGCGCCCGGCGGCGCCAGCCAGCTGATCGGCCACCGCATAGGCGGCCGCCAGGCTCTCCCGTCCAAGCTGGGTGCGCTCGTACGTACGCACGGCCCCCGCAAGCGCGACGGACGCTGCGACGAAGCCAATGGCCGTCAGCACGGCGAATCCGTAGCGGTTGTCGCGCAGCTCCTGCCAGCCGTGCGCCAGCAGCGCCACCGACAGCACACACAGCGCCAATGCCATCTGCGGCGCCACAAGGCCCAGCATGCCCCAGATCGGCCAGACGGGCGAAAACTGGCCCAGAAGGGCCGCCGCCGACAGCGCAAGCAGCAACGCGCCAAAGAGACCCGCGGCAAGCGACATGCGCCGCGCCGCAGTCAGCGCAAGACCGAGTGTCGCCATGAGCGCCATACCGCCACTGAGCAGCCCGGGCCAGACTATCCTTCCATGAATCTCGTTGTCTCGCACGAGCATGCCATGGAGCGCGCCATGCAGGTAAGGGCTGCCCAAAAGCCCCATGGCCACCACGACGAGGAGCCCGAGGACGCTGGCCGCAAGCGCCGCGCGGCGCAAACCCGCGCCCAGGATGATCGCCGCAGCCCCTGCCAGGACCAGACAGAGCGCCGGAGTGCTCGACAAGGGTGTGAGCGCCGGCAACGGCGCGATCAGGACGTGCAGATCGCAGTAAAAGCCGCAAAGCCCCGCAAGACCCGCGCCCACGCACAGGACCCCGGCTGCGAGCAATGGATAGGAACGTGTTTTCATGGGATGGACGGACAGGGGCCTTGGGCGCCCCGACCCCCTCGCACCCTCACCGCCGCCCCGGCGCGCTCCCGGGCAGTGGCGAAGACCGCCTTAGCCCGCCCCGTGGCCGCACAGGGCGACCGCTTGCGCGCATCGCCCGTGCCGCGCAAGGGAAACCCTGTGCCGGCCTTGCCCACGGGCGTCATCAGCTTGACAGCCGGGGATTCAATAGGGACAATCCCGGCTTCGTTTGGATCCTGCTAGGCGCCCGTAGCTCAGTTGGATAGAGTACCTGGCTACGAACCAGGTGGTCGGGAGTTCGAATCTCTCCGGGCGCGCCATTTCGCCGATGGGCCGACAGCCTGTCTGGCACCCCCATCGGGCCTTGCCCCGCATTTGCCATGCATCCTCTCCTTTGTCGAAATCGACCGGCACGGTCCGGACGCGCACCGGACGCAACGGCATCCTGCATTGCATGACCCGCGGCTTGGGGCCTGCGCCGCGGCCCAAACCGTTAAAGGCCGCGACACGATCCAGATACCTGTGCCTCATAATGGGGCCAGAACCCGCCGCTTGACAACACGCACACCTCTTCATGCCCGAGACCGCCCGCCCGGTAAAGGTGACCGGACCGGCGCCCCCGCGCGGCCGCACGATGCCACCCTTCTGCGTTTGCGCAACCAGGCCTCGGGGCCTGAAGTTCCCGGCCGCCGCCCCGGACCCCGACTTTGGCCATGGCGGCCATTGCAAAAACCGTGGTGCGCAAGGGCATGCCTTCTGTCGGCGCATTCCCTTATAATAGAGGCGTCGGGGGAGATTCCCAGACGAGGAGGCCTGGCTTGGACGAAAAAGAAAAGCCCTCTGCGTCGCTCAATATGCTGGCCATCACCTTTGCGGTCATGGCCAGCATCATCATGAATGTCCTCGATACCACCATTGTCAACGTGGCACTGCCGCACATGCAGGGCGGCCTGCGCGCGAACGTCGATCAGGCGACCTGGATTCTGACAAGCTACATGCTGGCTATGGTGATCATCACGCCCATGACCGGACTTCTTGTCGAACGCTTCGGTCAACGCCAGCTCATGATCGGCAGCGTCACGGGCTTCATCATCTGTTCGGCGCTTGCCGGCCAGTCGCATTCCATTGTCGAGATGGTCATATGGCGCTTCCTGCAAGGCGCTCTCGGCGCCTCCATGGTGCCGGTCGGCCAGGCGATTTTGGTGTCGAGCTATCCGCCTGAACGCCGCGGCGTAGCCATGGCCACACTCGGCATGGGCATCATGCTGGGGCCGATCCTCGGCCCCATACTCGGCGGCTACATCACCGATGACATGAGCTGGCGCTGGTGCTTTTACGTCAATGTGCCAGTCGGCCTGGTGGCGCTGATCCTGCTCATCCGCCATGTCCCCCACGGCGGCCAGAGCGCTCATCCCCGGCCGATCGACTGGCTGGGTTTCTTCAGCATGGCGATCGGGCTTGGCGCGCTGCAGTCGATGCTAAGCCTCGGCAACGAAGACAACTGGTTCAGTTCCCGGGTGATCGTCACGCTCACCGTGCTGGCTGCGGCCTTCACGCTGCTTTTCGTGCTGCGCTCGCTCGACAGGCCCAATCCCGTGGTCAACCTGCGCCTTCTCAAGAACGAGGCGCTGGCACTCGGCAGCATTGGCATCGGCCTTTTTGGTCTTGCCCTGTACGGTGTCATGGTCATTCTGCCGATCTTTCTCCAGGAACACATGGGCTACGAGGCGCAAACGTCCGGACTCGTCATGGCCCCCCAGGGCCTGGGCGCGATGGTCTCCATGTGGCTGGCCGGCCGCCTGCTGAACCGCCATGCCAATCCGCGCATCCTCGCATTGACCGGCATCGCGCTCGGAGCGATCGGTTCATGGCTCACTTTGTCCTATAACCTGTCTGTCAGCCCGGGCTGGATCATCTGGCCTGGTGTTATCCGCGGACTGGGGCTTGGACTCATATCGATCCCCATATTCACGATCGCCTTTTCGACGCTTACCAGACAGGAAACCGCCGAGGGATCCGGCCTTTTCAATCTGATGCGCAATCTCGGCGGCTCAGTCGGCATCGCCCTTATTTCCACGATCATCACGGAATACACGCAGACCGGCTGGAATCAGATAGGCGGACACATAACCCCTTATGATCCGGCCATCCAGACCTTT
>JAJYHH010000072.1 GCA_021784845.1 Pseudomonadota bacterium | reverse complement strand
AATTGGCCCTTCTTGATATTGACGGGCCGGCCGGCCTGAACCACCGCGGTGATGAAGTCCGTCTGCCGGCACAAAAAGGCCGGCGTCTGCAGCACGTCGGCCACGGCGGCGACGGCTTCTATCTCGTTTGTGTCATGCACGTCGGTCAACACCGGAACGCCGACCCTGGACTTGATCTCGGCCAGAATCGCCAGACCCTCATCCCGCCCGAGTCCACGGAACGACCGGTGGGAGCTGCGATTGGCCTTGTCGAACGAGGATTTGTAGATAAATGGAATGCCAAGCCGCGTCGTCAGCTCCTTTAGCGTCTGCGCACTCTCCAGCGCCAGAGTGCGGGATTCGATGACGCAGGGACCGGCGATCAGGAAAAAAGGCTGGTCGAGTCCAACCGGGAATCCGCACAGGTTCATACTGATGCCACCTGGCTTTCGCCACTGGCCTCGAGCCGCTTGGCCTGGTGCTCGCGCGCAGCGTGGATGTAGGCACGAAACAGCGGGTGGCCATAGCGCGGCGTGGAAGTGAACTCCGGATGGAACTGCACACCGACGAACCAGGGATGATTGGGCAATTCGATGATCTCCACCAGAGCGCCGTCTGGCGACGTTCCGGATACGCGCAATCCTTTGTCGATCAGGATCTGGCGATAGGCGTTGTTCAGTTCATAGCGGTGGCGGTGGCGCTCGACGATGCGTTCGCGCCCGTAGATGGCGGCTACACGGCTGTCCTTGACGAGATGGCAGGCCTGTCCGCCCAGACGCATGGTGCCGCCCAGGTCGGCACCCGCGGCGCGCACCTCCCGCTGCCCCTCCTTGTCTGTCCATTCCGTGACGAGCGAGACGACGGGATAGCTTGTGTCACGCTCGAACTCCGTACTGTGGGCACCGACAAGGCCCGCTTCATGGCGCGCATACTCGATAACGGCGATCTGCATGCCAAGACAGATGCCGAGATACGGAATATCCTTGCGGCGCGCATGACGCACCGCCGCGATCTTCCCCTCGGTACCGCGGTTTCCAAATCCTCCCGGCACGAGGATCGCATCCACGCCATCCAGACAGGCAGTGCCGTCGCGCTCGATCACTTCGGCATCTATATAACGGATATTTACCTTCAGGCGTGTCTGGATGCCCGCATGAACCAGGGCCTCTGACAGCGACTTGTAGGATTCCGTGAGGTGCACATACTTGCCGACAATGGCCACCTCGACTGCGCCCTCCGGATGGGCCAATGCCTCGTTGACGGCATTCCACTCACTGAGATCGATTGCGTGGGCCGGCAGATGCAGTTGCTCGACTACGATGTCGTCGAGTCCCTGTTCATGCAGCAGTTCCGGAATGCGGTAGATATTGTCGACATCAACCGCCGAAATGACCGCACGCGCCGGCACGTTCGTAAAGAGGGCAATCTTGCGCTGCTCGTCTTCCGGTAACCGCCGGTCCGCGCGGCACAGCAGGATATCCGGCTGAATGCCGATGCTGCGCAGCTCTTTCACCGAATGCTGCGTGGGCTTGGTCTTTATTTCGCCGGAAGCCTTGATGTAGGGAACGAGCGTAAGATGCATGAACACGGTATTGTCATGCCCGTATTCAACACCCATCTGCCGGATCGCCTCCAGAAAAGGCAGCGACTCGATGTCACCGACTGTCCCGCCGATCTCGATCATGGCCACCTGTGCCTTGCCCGCCCCTTCGACGATGCTGCGCTTGATCTCGTCTGTGATGTGCGGGATGACCTGCACGGTCGCCCCCAGATAGTCGCCACGCCGCTCCTTGCGGATGACGCTCTCGTAGATGCGTCCGGTGGTGAAGTTGTTGTAGCGGCTCATGGTCGTACGCACATAGCGCTCGTAATGACCAAGATCCAGATCGGTTTCCGCGCCGTCCTCGGTCACGAACACCTCACCGTGCTGGTAAGGACTCATCGTGCCCGGGTCCACATTGATGTACGGATCGAGCTTTAGGAGAGTGACGGAGATGCCGCGGGCCTCGAGGAGGGCGGCCAGGGACGCCGACGCGATGCCTTTGCCAAGGGAAGAGACAACACCGCCGGTAATAAAGATAAATTTGGTCATTGTTGGCTGGTGAGCGGCCGCGCCGCCTGATGGGCCGACACGCTAACAGATGGTCTCATTTTTCACAACCTCCCGATGCTGATCGTTGCTGTCGATGATCCAACCCGGCTCGTCTTGCAGCGCCCTGTAGGCCGGCGTGATCCACGTGTGGCCGACGGCCACCAGGTTCTCGCCATCCCAGACAAGCGGCACATGCATGCGCCGCCAGGGGGGAAGGCCAAGCTCCTGCAGCAGTTTCTTTACCGTCCGGTGCCCCCGCCCGGGAATGAACGCCGTTTCGCCCGCCCGCCGGAAGCGTACACCCAGCAGGCGGTCACTCACGCGGGCCTGCGCCAATCCCTGCCCGGTTACGGCCCGCAATGACCAGAAAAGTCCCGCCTCCGGCCAATGGAGCGGCTCTGGCGGCCGCCACGGGTAGGTAGCGTCCACGGTTTTTTCCTGTGCCTCACCCCACCACGCCCGCTCGCGATACCGGCGGACCACGCCGCCCGCCAGCGCGATCCGCTGCTGGCGGCTGGCCGGTTCTTCGCGCAGCGCGCGCTCAAGGGCCAAAAGACTTCGCTCGGAGAGCATCACCCCGCCTTGTTCCCGGATCCACAACCGCAACACATGCAACGCCCGGGGCGTCTCCAGGTTACGCCATGCCGCAAGCGACAGCGCCCCTTGCGCATCGATGCAGGTGTTGCGCTCGGCGGCGTCATAAATCCGCCACACTGCCTGCGCCCGCTGCAGCTGGCGGGCGCTGCGGCCAATCGCCCGCTCCACACCCGGCCAATGACGCCGCAACCGGGGCAGGATTTCGATCCGCAGAAAGTTGCGCCGGTAACGGGTGTCGCTATTGCTTGGATCGACAATATAGGAGAGACCCCGGGTGCGCGCGAAGGTTTCGATGGCCTGCCCCGGCACATCCAGCAACGGTCGCGCCAGCCGCCCCCGCCCCCACGGCATCACCGGCGCCATGCCCATCAGCCCCTCCATACCGGCACCTCGCAGCAACTGCAGCAAGACGGTCTCGGCCTGATCGTCGCCATGGTGGGCAAGCGCCAGAACCTCGCCGGCTGCGAGCACCTCGCGAAACACGGCATACCGGGCCGCCCGCGCGGCGCCCTCGGGGCCGAGCCGCCGGTATCCCGTGACGCACACCGTACGGACCACGCAGGTCACGCCCAGTCGCGTACAGACTGCAACGGCCTCGTCCGCCCACTGGCGGGCCTCGGCCTGCACCTGATGGTTGATATGCAGGGCGCGCAGGGGCTTCCATGCCAGATCGACCAGCCCTTCAAGCAGCACCCGGGAGTCGCGCCCGCCGCTGTAGCCGACGCAAACCGGGGTCCCCTCCCGGATGTCCAGGCGGGCAAGCGCGTCACGCAGACGCGCGGCCGAAAATTCAATGTCCTTCAAATTGCCCGTATTGGCGCAGACGCAGTTGGCGTCGTGCGCACAGGTCATCTATCGGCATTTCCACGAGCCGGTTCAGGTTGCCGCGCAATGCCACCTTGAGCATCTGCGCCATGGCATCGACATCGCGATGAGCGCCCCCCAGGGGCTCATTGACGATCTCGTCGATCAGGTTCAGCCGCTTCAGGCTCTCTGCCGTAATGCCCAGAGCCTCGGCCGCCTGAGAGGCCCTCTCCGCGCTCTTCCACAGGATGGAGGCGCATCCCTCCGGACTGATAACGGAATAGGTGGCGTATTGCAGCATCAGCATATGATCGCACACGCCAATGGCAAGCGCCCCTCCCGAACCGCCTTCGCCGATGACCGCACTCACGATCGGCGTCTTCAGGGTGGCCATCACAAAGAGATTGCGGGCGATGGCCTCGCTCTGGCCACGCTCCTCGGCACCGACACCCGGGTATGCGCCCATGGTGTCGATCAGCGTGACGATGGGCATATGGAAGCGCTCGGCCAGCCGCATGACACGCAGCGCTTTGCGATACCCCTCGGGTCGCGGCATGCCGAAATTCCGCCTGACCTTCTCGCGCGTATCGCGGCCCTTCTGGTGACCGATCACCGCCACCGGCTGATCATCGAGCCGGCCGATACCTGCCACAATGGCGCCATCATCACCATACAGACGGTCTCCGTGCAGTTCCTCGAAGTCCGTGATCATGCGCGCGATATAGTCTAACGTGTAGGGCCGCTGGGGGTGACGCGCAAGCTGCGACACCTGCCACGGCGTCAGTTGCGCAAAGATCGACTGCGTGAGCCGGTGGCTCTTGGCGCGGAGACGGACGATCTCTTCATTGATGTTGACGCCCGAACTGCTGTCAAGAAACCGCAGCGCCTCGATCTTGGCCTCCAGGTCGGCGATTGACTGCTCAAAATCGAGGTAGTTCTGATTCATTCCTTATCCGTCCGCATATACAAGATGAACGCGTCCCTCGCCCGCCAGCGCATCCAGACGCCGCAGCATCACCTCACTGGGAACGACGCGCCATTCGTCGCCAAACACCACCTCGCCGACCACCTCCGGCAGGCGGCAGCGGACGATAACCGGGCATCGGCCGGATCCCGCCCCCGCCGCGAGGATTTCCTTCAGCTGCCCGGCGAACGATGCACCGTGAGCCGTGGTGTCGCATTCGATAACCAGCCTGCGCGCGAATTCCGCGCGGGCCTCGTCCATATTATAGATGGCATCGGCGGTCATTTTATAGCCACCGGAGTAATCATCGGTACTAACCCGGCCGCTGACCACTACCAGCGCATCTTTGGTCACCCGTTCCCGGTACCGCCCGAAAATCTCGCCGAAGAGGACCACATCCACCTGTCCGCGCCGGTCATCCAGGGTGGCAATGGCCATGCGATCCCCCCGGCGGGTATTCATGATGCGCAAACCGACGATGAGTCCGCCGATCAGGATCGGCTTGTCCTCGCCTGACTTCAGGTCGGCCAGCGTGCAGCCGGTGATGTCCCGCAGTTCTCCGGCGTAGCGATCCACCGGGTGACCGGTCAGATACAGGCCTAACGTTTCCTTTTCCCCTTCCAGCTGGCGCTCGCTCGGCCAGCGCTCCACCTGCACGAATTCCGGATCATAGACCTTCCCGCCACTGCCCCCGAAGAGATCATCCTGCCCGAGAGCCGCGTCCCGGCCGCGCTGCTCGGCCGCGCTCAAGGCGATCTCAAGTGAGGCCATCATCGCCGCACGATGGGGCCCCAGGGCATCACAGGCGCCGGCGAGGATCAGGCACTCAAGCACCCGCCGGTTGACACGCCGGGTGTCGGCGCGCCGGCACAGATCGAAAAGGTCGGCAAAGGGCCCCTCCTCGCGCGCCTGCAGCAGCGCCTCAATGGCCGCCCCCCCCAATCCCTTTATCGCCCCAAGGCCATAGAGGATGGTCTTGTCGTCGACCGGGACAAACTCCCGGCCACACCGATTGATGTCCGGCGGAATCACGGCAATCCCCATGTCGCGGCACTCTGCAATCATGGTCACCACCTTGTCGGTCTTGTCCATATCGGCCGACAGTACGCCCGCCATGAAAGCCGCTGGATGGTGCGATTTGAGCCACGCCGTCTGGTAACTGAGCAGCGCATACGCGGCCGAATGCGAGCGATTGAATCCGTAGCCCGCGAATTTCTCGATCAGATTGAAGATGCCGCTTGCCAGCTGTCCATCATGCCCACGCAGTTGCGCCCCACTCACGAACCCTTCACGCTGCTGGGCCATTTCCTCGGGCTTTTTCTTGCCCATGGCCCGGCGCAGCAGATCGGCCTTGCCGAGACTGTAGCCGGCAAGAACCTGCGCGATCTGCATCACCTGCTCCTGATAGAGGATGACCCCGTAGGTGGGCTGCAAAATGGGCGCCAGCACCGGGTGAGGGTACTCGATACGCGCGCGGCCGTGCTTGCGATTGATGAAATCATCCACCATGCCAGACTGCAGCGGACCGGGCCGAAACAAGGCCACGAGGGCCACGATCTCTTCGAAATTGTCCGGCTGGAGACGCTGGATGAGTTCTTTCATACCGCGCGATTCCAGCTGAAACAGCGCGGTCGTGCGGCAGGATTTCAGCAGATCATAGGCGCGGGCGTCATCCACCGGCAGGCTATCGAGGGCCAACGGCGGCTCACCGCGGGCCGCGCGCTGTTGGTCTATGGTCTTGACCGCCTTGGCGATGATCGTCAGCGTGCGCAGGCCCAGGAAGTCGAATTTGACGAGCCCCAAGGCCTCGACATCATCCTTGTCGAGCTGCGTCACGAATTGCGTGCTTCCCGCTTCACAATAAAGCGGCATGAAATCGGTGAGCGCGCTCGGCGCGATCACCACGCCGCCTGCGTGCTTGCCGGCGTTGCGCGCCAGGCCCTCCAGCTTGCGCGCGGCATCGAGCAGGGCGCGCACATCCTCCTCCTTGTCGTAGCGCTCCTTCAGGATCGGTTCCTGTTCAAGCGCCTGATCCAGCGTAATGCCGAGATCATGAGGGATGAGTTTGGCCAGCTTGTCACAGTATCCGTACGGATGATCCAGCACCCGCCCGACATCGCGCACCACTGCCTTGGCTGCCATGGTGCCGAACGTAATGATCTGCGACACACGGTCCGCGCCATACCGTTCGGTCACGTATTCAATGACCCGGTCGCGCCCGTCCATGCAGAAATCGACATCGAAATCCGGCAATGACACCCGTTCCGGATTGAGGAAACGCTCAAAGAGAAGATCGTATTCGATGGGATCGAGTTCGGTGATCCCGAGCGCATAGGCCACCAGCGAGCCCGCCCCCGATCCGCGTCCGGGACCCACCGGTACATCATGCCCCCTGGCCCAGGCAATGAAGTCTGCGACGATCAGAAAGTATCCGGAAAACCCCATCGACTTGATGACTCTGAGCTCAAGGGCCAGCCGTTCCTCGTAGAGGGGTGCCTTTTGGACACGCGCCTCGTCCGGGAGGCGCGCCATCCGGCGGATCAGGCCCACCCGCGCCTCTTCGTCAATCAGGTCATCGACAGAACGCCCCTGCACCGGAAAATCGGGGAGGAAATGCCGGTCAAAGCCGAATTCCACGGTACAGCGCCTGGCGATCTCAACGGTATTTTCGATTGCATCCGGGATGTCGGCAAAAAGCGCCGCCATCTGTGCAGGCGTCGTCAGGTATTGCTCCTCCGTGTAGACACGGGGCCGGCGCGGGTCGGCGAGGGTGCGCCCCTCGTGGATGCAGACCCGGATTTCGTGGGCCTCGAAGTCATCCCGCTTCAGAAACCGGACATTGTGCGTGGCCACCACCGGCAATTCCATTCGCCGGGCAAGCCCCACCGCCAAACGGTTGTATTCCTCCTGCAAAGGCCTGCCGGTCCGTTGCAATTCGATATAGAAACGCCCGGGAAAGAGCTCCACCCAGCGCCTCGCGGCGGTTTCCGCCTGGGCCTTGTGGTTGGCAATCAACATCTGGCCCACGTCCCCGTCGAGCGCCCCCGACAGCGCAATGAGTCCGTCGGTGCGTCCAGGCCACCACGTCTGCGCGATACAGGGGCGCCCGTGCGCCTGCCCTTCGCTGTAGGCCTGCGTGAGCAGGATACTCAAATTGCGATACCCGCGCAGGTTCTGGCAGAGGAGAACCAGACGCTGCGGCTCCCTCGCACCCGATACCGGCTCGACCCACACATCGGCTCCGATGAGGGGCTTGATGCCCGCCGCCACCGCCGCTTTGTAGAATTTCACCATCCCAAAGAGGTTGGCGAGGTCGGTGACCGCCACCGCGGGCATGCCGTCACGCACGCAGGTCTCGACAAGTTCGTCTAGCCGTACCAGTCCGTCTGCCAGCGAATATTCCGAATGCAGATGCAGATGGACGAATTCCGTCACGTGCCCTCCCTCTCCCGCACGCAGACACGAACTGGCGCAAAGCTGTTACGGTGCAGCGGACAGGGACCGAATTCCTTCAGCGCCGCCAGATGGCGCGCCGTTCCGTAGCCCTTGTGGACTGCAAATCCGTACTGAGGATACACGCTGTCCCACGCGCACATTTCCTCATCCCGGGCCACCTTGGCAAGGACCGAGGCTGCCATGATCTCCGCCACGGTCGCATCCCCGTGGACGATCGCCCGCGCCGGGCAGGGGAAGACGGGCGTGTACTGACCATCAACGAGCACCTGGGTCGGCGCCATCGTCAGGGCCGCCACCGCCCGCTGCATCGCAAGCCACGCCGCGCGCAACACGTTCAGGTCATCGATCTCCATCACATCAGCCCGGCCCACGGCAAAAGCGAGCGATGATTGCCGGATCTGTTCGGCCACGATCACGCGTTTTTTCGGGCTGAGGCGCTTGGAGTCGTCCAGTCCGTCAATGCGCACGCCACGGCGTAATATGACGGCGGCCGCCACGACCGGCCCGGCCAAAGGGCCCACCCCCGCTTCGTCGACGCCCGCCACCCACCGCATCACGCAGCCCCGGCCCGCCGCCGCGCAACGAGATCCAAAATCGCGCGAGCCGCGGTCTGGTTGGCATTGCGCCGCAGATCCCTGCGTATCCCTGCAAACGCCGCCACCATCTCCGCGCGCGCACCCGGATTTTCGATCAGGCGCTCGGCAGCCGCTACCAGATGGTCGGGTGTCGCCTTGTTCTGGATCAGCTCCGGAACAACCGGTGCACCGATCAGATGGTTTGGCAGGGAATAATAATCCAGCCGGATGAAGCGCCGCGCAAGATGGTAGCTAAACGGTGACACCCGGTAGGTGACGATCATCGGCCGCCCCACCAGTGCCGCCTCCAGAGCAGCCGTACCCGATGCCACAATGACGATATCCGCCGCCGCCATGGCCTGCGCTGCGTGACCATGCATCCGCACAAGGGGCAGATCGAATGCACCTTCTGCGCGCATCGCCTCCTCGAACAGCACCCGCGTGGCACGGTTCACAAACGGAGCAATGAAACGGCACTGCGGATAGCGCATGGCCAGCCGCATCGCGGTGCGCACAAAAAGCGGCGCGTGGGCCTTCAATTCGTTTTCCCGGCTGCCGGGCAAAAGGGCAATGACCAGCCCGTCTTCCTCCATGCGCAGCTGCTCGCGCGCCTCCGCAGTACCCGGGCTTTCGGCAATCTGATCGGCAAGCGGATGACCGACATAGACTGCCGGCATGTGTCCCTCGTAATAGGGCGGCTCAAACGGCAAAAGGGTGAGCAGGAGGTCTGCGCTGCGCGCGACCGTCCGTACCCTGTACCGGCGCCACGCCCACACCGTCGGACTCACGTAATGCACGACAGGAATTCCATCGCGTTTCATCGCCCGTTCCAGCGCCAGCGTGAAGTCCGGCGCATCGATCCCAATCAGGCAATCCGGGCGCAGCTTGCGGAAATGACGCAGGAGATCGCGGCGCATGCGCAGAATGTCCGGCACCCGCCCGGCCACCTCGGTGATGCCGGTGACCGCCAGCCGGTCGAGCGGGTAGCGCGCAATACCACCCTGGGCCATCATCGCCGGCCCGCAAATTCCCTCGAACTGGCAGTCCTCCTCGCGTTTCAGCGCAGCCATCAGGCCGGCACCCAGCAGATCCCCCGAGGCCTCACCGGCGACGATGGCGACCTTCAGGGTCATCAGCGAACGATGCCGCGGCCATCCTGGCCGAGGAATTCCACCAGATGCTCAACTTCGGGATGGGCGGCACCTAAGCGCTTGATTTCCGCGATCGCGTCGTCCAGACGCAAACCGGATTTATAGATGAGCTTGTACGCGCGCTTGATGGCCGTCACAGCCTCCGGCGCGAATCCCCGCCGCTTCAATCCCGTGATGTTGATTCCATAGGGTCGTGCCGTGTTGCCGGCAACCATGGTGTAGGGCGGAATGTCCTGCGTGACCACCGAGCCGCCTGCCGACATGCTGTGGGCACCGATGCGGCAAAACTGGTGGACACCCGTGAAGCCGCCGAGGATCGCATAGTCTCCCACGGTCACATGTCCGGCGAGACTTGCGACATTGGCAAAGATCGTGTGATTACCCACCCGGCAATCATGAGCGATGTGCACGTTGGCCATGAAGAAGTTGTGGTCACCGATACGCGTGACCCCACCGCCTCCGTCTGTTCCACGGCTGGCCGTGCAGTATTCGCGGAACACATTGTCATCCCCGATTTCGAGCGTAGACCGCTCACCCCGGAACTTCAGATCCTGCGGATCTTCCCCGATCGAACAGAACTGGTAAATCCGGTTGTTGCGGCCAATGCGCGTCGGGCCCTTGATCACCACGTGCGGCCCAACCCAGCAACCCTCACCGATCTCCACTTCGGGGCCTATTATGGAAAATGGTCCGACTTCCACCCCAGGCCCCAGCCGGGCGCCCCGGTCGATGATCGCCTGGGGGTGAATCATGACATCTCCTTATACGTGCACATCAATTCGGCCGCCGACACCACGACTCCGTCCACGGTCGCACTCGCATCGAATTTCCAGATGTTCTGCTTCTTGCGTACGAGCTTTGCGTTCAGCCGGAGTTGATCCCCGGCATTCACCGGGCGCTTGAAGCGGGCATTGTCTATGCCGACGAAGAGGTAAATTCCGTGATCGCCCGGAAAGTTGTTCATCGACTTAAACGAAAGAATCGCGCATGCCTGCGCCATCGCCTCAATGACCAGCACGCCCGGCATGACCGGCCAGTGCGGGAAGTGCCCCTGGAAAAACGGCTCGTTTATGGTCACATTCTTCAGCGCGACCAGCGACTCATTGGGAACAAAGTCGAGTACCCGGTCGACAAGCAGAAACGGGTAGCGGTGCGGGAGGTGTTTCATCACCTCGTATATGTCAAAACTGTTCACGGTTTTCCCCCTGACAATAACTGTTTAATCGCGCGTTCCGCGCGACGCAGCCGCCGCGCCAGCTCGTCTATGTGACGAAAGCGCCCAACGTTTTTTGCCCACACGTCGGCATTGGTAGCAGGAAGGCTTGACGAAAACCGCCCCGGTCCCTCCACGGATCCCTTCAAAAACGACATCGCCGTGACCTCGACATCATCACCTACCGTTATGTGGCCCATGATGCCCGCGCCGCCGGCTATCAGGCAGCGGCTGCCGATCACCGCGCTGCCCGCCACACCGACGCAGCCGGCCATGGCCGTGTTTTCCCCGACCTTCACGTTATGGGCGATCTGGATGAGGTTATCGAGCTTGACGCCATTTGCGATCGTCGTATCGCCGAGCGCCCCCCGATCTATGGCCGTATTGGCGCCCACGTCCACGTAGTCCCCGATGACGACCCGTCCGAGCTGAGGCACCTTGAGCCACCGGCCATCGGCCTCGCGCACATACCCGAATCCTTCGCCGCCGATCACGGCACCCGGCGAGATCACGCAGTGCTCTCCAATGATACAGTCATGCATTACCACGACGCGTGGCTCGATACGCGTGTGCGCCCCGATGCGCGCACCCGCGCCCACGAAGGCGCCCGCACCAATGCTCGCCCCCCGCCCAATCTGCGCCCCGGCTTCGACTACGGCATGCGCCCCGACATAGGCGCTCGCATCTATCTGCGCGCCTTCATCGATCACCGCCGTCTCATGGCGTCCCGCGACCACCGGCGGTTCTGGACAGAGCGCTGCGGCCACACGCGCAAACGCGACGCGCGGATCGGTACAAATCAGCAGGTCTCTGTCCAGACCTTCACCATCTTCCGCGGTGACGATAAGTGCACCGGCGCCACTGTCAGGAAGTTGTGACCGGTAGCGCGACGACGCGCAATAGGCGATCTCGCGTGCGCCTGCCCGCGCAAGCGGCGCCACACCCTCGATCTCCCGATCCCCGCGGCCGCGCAGCTTTGCACCGGCCAGACGGGCAAGTTCGCTCAACGTATATACCATGTCTCCGTGGGCGCGCAGCCCTCCTCCTTGCCGCCTTAAGCCTAGCTACTGCCAGCTGTTCCCGCTAGTACATAAACAGCGTGCCGAGCGTGAACTGTACCGTGCGCGTCTGGTCTCCCGGCCGCGCATTGAGCGGTCGCGCGACACTGATACTAAGCGGTGCGATGGGCGAGAACCAGTCAAACGCGAAACCGACCGACGTACGGATCTGACCAAAGTCGATGCGCTGGCCTGGTCCGTAGACCTGGCCCGCATCCAGAAAGGCCGACAGACGCATCGACCGGTTGTGACGTGAGGTCCCCGGTACCGGGAAGAAGAACTCGGCGCTTGCCAGCACCCGCTTGTTGCCGCCGATCGGATCATAGGGCGGCAGTATGTCGCGCGGCCCAAGCGACTCGGCCTGGTAGCCGCGGACCGAGTTGGCGCCACCGGCATAGAAGTTCTTGAAAAACGGCAGGCTATGCGTGGACCCGTAGCCGTTGCCGTAGCTCCATTCGTTGCTCAGTTTCAGGCTGTACTGATGCCCGAACGGGAAGAACACGCTGGCCAGATAGGAGGCGCGGTAGTATTCGAGATTGCCACCCGGCAATCCCACCTCGCCACTTAGCTGCTGATAGGTACCGCTCGTTGGGAAAATGGCATTGTTCAGTGTATTGCGCGACCATCCGAGTGTGGCCTTGATGATGTTGTTGGTGGAGCCATAGTGCGCCACGAACTGCTGGGCGACATAGGCGCTCGACGAATTCGTTGTGATGTGCACCTGTTCCACGGCAAGACCCAGATTGATCGTGCGGTTCTCGCCGATCGGAATGCCATAGAAGACGCCTGCGCCCACCGTGCTCGAATTGTATGCCGCCGTATACGCCGCTGCCGCGTTGAACGTGCTCTCGTAGATATTAAATCCGCGACTGATTCCGGAGGACGTGTAATAGGGATTTACATAGGTAAGGCTGATGTCCTTGTACGCCACCGACGTGTCCGCCGTTACCGACAACTGCTTGCCGGTTCCCAGAAGATCCTGGTAACTCACGGAGCCGTTTATGAAAATGCCGTACAGGTCCGAATAGCCGATACCCGCGACCACACTGCCCGTGGGCCGCTCCTTTACGTGCACGACGACATCCACTTCATTGGGATGTCCCGCGACAGGCGGCGTGGATACCCGCACGTCATTGAAGAATCCGAGTCTGCGGATAAGCGTCAGCGATTCCTTGATGCGCGCAGCCGAAAACCACGCACCCTCGTACTGACGCATTGCCCGGCGCAAGACCACGTCCTGGGTCACGGTATTGCCGACAAAGCGGATCCGCCGCACATACACCCGGTGCCCGGGCTCGACGAAAAAGGTAAGACCAATGGTGTGTTTCTTCCGGTCTACCACCGGAATGACGCGCACGTTGGCAAACGCGTATCCCCTGTTACCGAGCCTGTCGATGATGCGCCGTGTCCCCTTTGTGATCCGTTCCCGCGAAAAGCTCTGCCCTGCTTTCAGGTTCATGAGCCGGTAGAGCTCATCCTGGGGAAGCACGGTATGGCCGACAAAACGATAACCGGAAAGGTGGTAGAGATGCCCTTCGTGGACATTAATGATGACATAGATCCAGTCCTTTTCGGGCGTGATCGCCACCACCGTGGAGATGAGGCGGAAATGCAGGTATCCCCGGTTCAGATAAAAACTGCGCAGATTCTCCAGATCCGCCATGAGTTTTTGCTTCGAATAGCGGTCATTGCCGGTAAAGAAGCTGAGAAAGTTCGGTGCGCCCAGCTTGAAGCGCCCAAGCAGACGGGATTCCTTGAATTTGTCGTTGCCGACCACAGTGATCTGCTTGATGCGCGCAATTTTTCCTTCCGACACCGCGATATCCACCGACACCCGGTTGCGCGGCAAAGACTTGATCGTGGTCTTCATGCGCACCGCGTAATAACCGCGGTTGAAGTATTGACGGCGCAGTTCAAGTTCGGTCTGGTGCAACAGCGCCTCGTTGAACACCCGCCCTTCCGCAAAGCCGATCCCCGCCAGCGATTTCAGCAGCTTGTGTGCCTTGATGACATGGGTACCGGTCAGCACGATGCGTGCAATCGACGGCCGCTCGGCTACCTGGACGACGAGCGTGTTGCCTTCCTGCAAAAGCTTGATGTCACGAAAAAATCCGGTCCGGAACAGGACCGCGATGGCCCGCTCAGCCCTCCGGGCCGTCAGGCGTTCGCCCACGCGCAGCGGCAGGTACGTGCGCACGGTCGCAGCCGAGATACGTTTGATGCCGACTATGGATATGTGTCCGATGACAAAAGGCGCAGCTTGGGCCGCCCCCGTGAGCACGCCCCATAGGCCGAGCGCCGCCAACCATGGTTTCATTATGTGTAACACCCGCCTTGTTTATCCCAATATACGCGTCAGGTCGTTGTAAAAGGCGAGTACCATGAGACCGAGCAACAATGTCACGCCCACCCGCTGCCCCCAACCGATCACCCGTTCCGACACCGGCCCCCCTTTGAGGCCTTCGAGGATGTAGAACACTATGTGTCCGCCATCCAGCAGCGGCACCGGCATGAGATTCAGCACTCCCAGGCTGATACTCACCACGCCGAGAAACATCAAAAAGCTCGAGAATCCGATTTGCACCGAATACCCTGCGTACTGCGCGATTGTAAGAGGCCCGCTTATACTTTTCGGCGAAACCTGCAGCAGCAGCATTTTGCCCAGCATTTCGACGGTTAGCCGCGTCATGAGCCATGTGTTGATCACGGCCGCGCGGGCGGCCGCCACAGGGCCGAGCCGCACCGTCACACGCAGGGCCGA
>JAJYHH010000110.1 GCA_021784845.1 Pseudomonadota bacterium | reverse complement strand
GATGGCTGTAGAATGTGTAACGCCATTCGGGTGGGAGTCCGGCCGGATAGTATCGGCCTTTCTCCCAGGATCTGTGCGCAAAGCCCCGCGCGCCCAGCCGGCACACTGTGTCGTCCTCCGTCATGCCAGGAATATACCAGACAGCGGCCCGGCCACCCGTCGGCGCGCGCAGTCGGCGTTCGTGCGCCCGCTTTGGGCGGCGTGATCGGGACGTCCGGGGCGCCTTTCGGTAGTCGCGCCGCGCTCTCACAGCCCCCGCATGGGCCGGTTTCCGGTGCAACCGGCAAAATCCTCCAGGGCGAGAGAATCGCCTGCGGCGCGCAACGCCTGTGTGGACGGTTCACCCAAAACTTACGGCCACCCAGGAAGCAATCCCGCGCGGCGCCCCCCCTGCGCCATGACTGGCAATCAGGCTGTGCGCGCGCAGAGCGCACGGGTTCTTTGCGCAGCCCCCGGACCGGACCTGATCGACCCCGGCCCGGGGGAAGCTTTACAATGCCCCGCCGAACACAGGGTGGACAGGCGGATGCATCTCGATCTCTTCTACGAACTGGCGGTGCCCGCCTTCGCGCAACGCACGGAACCCCAGGTCTTCATGGAGACACTGGAGGAAATCGCACTGGCCGACGAGCTCGGCTTTCGCACGGTGTGGCTCACCGAGCACCACTTCATGCCGGAATACAGCCACAGTTCAGCGCCGGATCTTTTCCTCGCCGCCGCCGCGCAACGCACGTCCCGGATTCGCCTGGGGCACGGCATCGTGCCGTTGCCCTACCACCATCCACTGCATGTAGCCGAACGCGCCGCCACACTCGACATCCTGTCTGCTGGCCGCCTGGAACTCGGTTTCGGTCGCGGCTTTTCGCCCAAAGAGTACAGCACCTTCGGTATCGCAACCGAAGAGAGCCGGTCGCGCGTCGACGAGAGTGTCGAGATCCTGAAAATGGCCTTCACCGCGACCGGGCCCATCAGCTTCCGGGGGCGGCATTTTGCCTTCGAGAATGTGACGGTCCTGCCGCGCGTGCGCCAACAGCCGCACCCGCCACTGTGGATGGCAGCGGTCAGTCCCGAGAGTTTCGAGCGGGCAGCCCGGTTGGGCATCGGCGTGCTGGCAGGTCCCTTCAAACCGTGGTTCATGATCAAGGAGGACATCCGGCGTTACCGGGCCGCGTTCGCCGCGCATCACGGCAATGACCCGCAGCGGATACCAAAAGTGGCCATGACCGTGGGAATCTTCTGTTTGCCGGATCATGAAGAGGCCCGGCAGGCCGCACGCACCAACATAACCTGGTTTTACCAGGAACTGCTGCGCCTGACGACCCCGGTACTGACCGAGCTCCAGTCGGGCTACGAGTACTACCAGAAATTCGGCAGTCTGAAGCCGCTGCTGCGCCACACCATCAACCTGTCCATTCTGGAACACCTGGGGATGGTGGTGGCAGGCGATCCGGCTCACTGTCGCAAGAAACTCGCCACCTACGCAAACGCCGGCGTCGACCATCTCCTGTGCGCCGTGGGGGCAGGCGCAAGCCGGACACAACTTACGCGCGAAGCACTGACGCTGCTTGCTCGCGAAGTCATGCCGGCGTTCGCGTCATGCGCGTCTTCGTAACCGGCGCCGCCGGATGCCTGGGGCAGGCCTTGCTGCCGGCCCTTCTCGGCGATCCGCGTGTCCGCGCAGTCACCGCGCACGACCTGCGCTGGACCCGCCCGCTGCGCCATCCAAAGCTCATGCTTTTGAGCGGCGACATCCGCGACCCCCGCTGGTGCGCGCAGGCGGCTGCGTGCGACGTCCTGATCCACATGGCCTTCGTCGTCATGGACGGTCGTCTCGGCACGCGCCGCCGCGATCAGGCCCTCATTCACGCCATCAACATAGGCGGCACAAAAAATGCGATCAACGCAAGCCTCGCAGGGGCTGCGCGCCTGATACACGTCTCCAGTGCGTCAGTCTACGGCGGCGCAACGCACGTGGTGAGCGAAGATGCCCCCCTGTGCCCGCTCCCGGGATTCGCTTACGCGCACGACAAACGGGAGGCGGAAATACTGATCGACACCGCTGCGGCGCAAGGCCTGAACGCCATCCGGCTGCGGCCGCACGTCATCCTCGGCCCCCGTGCGCAACCTTTCCTGCGCGGGCTGTTGCGCGCACCCTTTTACGCCCGGCTGGCGCCTGCGCCCCTTCTGCAGCTCGTGCATGAAGACGATGTCGTCGACGCCATCCTGCTGTCGCTGCAGTCCCCCCTCCAGGGACCCGTGAATCTCGCCACCCGTGACGCCTTGTCCTTCGAGGGCATGCAGCGTTTCTGTCACGCGCATCCGATCGGGCTGCCCCCCGGATGGGCGCGCCGCGCCGTGCGCTTTGCCTTTTACGGCCTTGGGATCGGGCCGCATCCCGCATGGAGCGAGGCGCTGGATCAATCCCTTGTCATCGACACACAAAAGGCGCACGCGCGACTGCACTGGCAGCCGCGCTGCCCGACCGTCCGCTCGGTGCTGGCGCATCTGGACAGGCCGGCTCCGCCAGCCGCCACCAAAGCCACCGGTCAGGTCAGCCCCCGGTCCTAGCCGCCAGCGGCGACGGCGGGCCGCTCCGCCTCAATCCCCGCGATCACCATAGTCTCCACGGTTCCCATAATCCCCGTAGCCGTAGTCCCCGCGATCGCCATAATCTCCACGGTTCCCATAGGTCCCCCGGTTGCCGAAGGTTCCGTAGTTACCCCGATTGCCGAAATTGCCCGGGCTGCCGTAATACCCGCGGGCGCCATAACCGTATGCGGGATACCAGCCATAATGCCAGGCGAACCAGCCCTGATCCTGATTGTCCTCATCGCCATTGTGGTAGTGCTGCTCGTGGTCCTGATCATCACCCTCGTGATTGTCTTCATTGTCCTCCACGGCGACGAGGGAATCATGGCGCGGCCCGGACGTCACCCGCGGATACGATGGTCCGCCGGCCTGGTCTGCCCTGCCCGGCAAAGCCACGGCCGCAACAAAAGAGCGAGGGGAGACCAATCCGGCCCATGCAGCCCCGGACAAAAGACCGGCGACCAGCAACCCCAGACATTGACCGACACGCATTTTGCCGTGCATACGCACCTCCTCTATAAGGATGATCTGTCGGCTGCCAGCGGCAAGCCGGATCGCGGCGTCATTCTCCGAGATTGAGCAGGCGACCATGCAGCCTCGCGTCCCGGAAGGTATACAGAAACACCCCTACCCCCACCGACAGGCCGAGCAGATTGAGCCACGCGGCATGCCACAACAGGCCCGATGCGACTACATGGTGAAACAGCAGCGCGCGCAGACCCATGAACACATAGGCGGCAGGCAACCAATGGGCAATCGCCTGCAACCAATGTGGCAGGATGGTGATCGGATAGTAAATGCCGCTCACCGGGGCGATGGCGAACACCGCGGCCCAGGCGAGATTTTCCGCACCCAGACCGTAACGCAGCACGAGTCCCGCCACCAGCAGCCCGATGGCCCAGCCCATCGCCAGCAGGTTGAAGAAAAACGCCACAAACACCCAACCCATACGCCAGATGGCAAAGTGGTAGAAGAGACTTGCGAAGTAGGCAGCGACCCCGACACCGATGACGGTGCGCAAAAAACTGATGATGGCCAACGCGCCAGCCAGCTCATAGGCGCGCAACGGACTGGCAAACAGATGACCCAGGTTGCGCGAGTAGAGTTCCTCGAAAAACACCACCGAAACCCCGAGCTGGCCACGGAACATGACATCCCAGAGCAGCACCGCCGCAAGCAGGATGCCAGACGCGCGCGCCAGATAGGAACTGTGGCCGACCAGATATTCGCTCAGAAATCCCCAGAGAATGATCTGCATGGTCGGCCAATAGGCGAGCTCGACGAGACGCGGCCACGAACCTTTCAGCAGGTACATGTAGCGCTCGACCATGGCCGTCATCCGACGGGCACTCCCGCCCCAGGCACTCATGGCAGTGTCCGCCCGCGCGCCATATCGAGAAAGACCTCCTCCAGTGTGATCCGGCCATATTTCTCGATGAGACCAGAGGGCGTGCCCCGGTCGTAGACACGGCCCGCCTGCAACATGACCACGTCGTCACAAAGCCGCTCCACTTCGATCATGTTGTGCGAAGCCAGAATCACGGCCGCGCCCTGGGTCTGCTGGTAGGCCTTCAAATAGCCGCGCAGCCGGTCGGCCGTATCGGGATCCAGAGAGGCGGTCGGCTCATCGAGCAACAGCAGACGGGGGCTGTTGATGAGTGCCTTGGCCAGAGAGGCCCGCGTCCGCTGTCCGGCCGACAGACGCCCATAAGGGCGTTCGAGCAGATCGTCAAGGTCGAGATCGCGCGCCAGCTCCCGGATGCGCGCATCGCGGCGGCGCACACCATAGAGGCCGGCATAAACGCGCAGGTTCTGGTATACGGTCAGGCGGTGAGGCAAGTCTACATAAGGCGACGAGAAATTGATGTGCGAGAGGATCCGGTAGCGATGCCGGAGCATGTCCGTGCCAAGCACCTCGATCCGTCCCTCGGAAGGCAACAGCAGACCCAGCAGCATGGCGAGCGTTGTCGTCTTGCCGGCGCCGTTGCCGCCGAGCAGTCCCATGACGCGGCCCGGCTCGACATCCAGATCGACGTGCTCCACGGCGGTGACGCTGCCATAACGCTTGGCCAGCCCGCGCGCATGCACCGCCAGCGCGCCCGCCATCAGACCGCCACGCGGGCGGACAGGGCGCGGACGATGCCGCTCAACCGTTCACCCGAGCGCGTAGACAGGCGCCCCGCCTGAGCGACTGCCTCCACATACCCGGCGAGGAACGCCGGGAGCGCACGCACTATGACTGCCTTGCGCAAGCGAGAAGCGGCGGGCAGATCCCAGTCGGCACGCAAGCTCGCGTGGGGCCCGGCACTGCAGACGCGCACCCCCCATGCGCGGCTGCCCACCGCCTCTTCGTGGGCGCGCACCGCCAGACAAAAGGCGTCGCGGCCCTCACCCAGGCCGACATGCGGACCGACGTGTTCAACCTGCAGGTCCGCCGCCAGATGCGCAAGCAGCCGGCTCAGGCGCCCGAGCGCGTCTGTCAGCGCAGCATCGACGACGATCGTTTCGGCCTGCGCCCGATCGCGCAAAATCTTCAAAAAGAGATCCATGAGGTCCTCCCGCATTGCCAGGGCGCCCATTGTAAGCCTGGGCTGCCCATCTTGGGCAGACGAAGCTCCTCGGCTTATACTAAGGAACTATGACATCCCGCGCTGCACGACCCGCCCTGACCGCCGAACCCGCCGCCCTCATCGCAACCGGCCGCAGGGTCATCGGGCTGGAGGCAGACGCCCTTGGGAAACTTGCCGCCGGTCTGGATTTGCCCTTCGCGGCGGCCTGCCGGCTGCTTCTGGCCTGCACGGGGCGCGTCGTCGTCGTGGGCATGGGCAAATCGGGTCACATCGGCGGCAAGATCGCCGCCACTTTGGCGAGCACGGGCACGCCGGCTTTTTTCGTGCATCCGGGCGAGGCGAGCCACGGCGACCTGGGCATGATCACCCCAAACGATGTGGTTCTGGCGATCTCCCATTCGGGCGAAACCGCGGAAATCCTGACGATCCTACCGATCATAAAGCGCATGGGCGTGCGACTTTTGGCGATGACAGGCGCGGCGGACTCGAGTCTGGCGCGCCAGGCCGATGTTCATCTGACAGTGGCCGTCGACCATGAGGCCTGCCCGCTCAATCTGGCTCCCACATCCAGCACGACGGCCGCTTTGGCCATGGGCGACGCCCTGGCCATCGCGTTGCTCGAAAGTCGCGGATTCACGCCGGAGGATTTTGCGCGCTCCCATCCCGGCGGCCGGCTGGGACGGCGCCTGCTGGTTTATGTCGCCGACATCATGCACACGGACGACCGCATTCCTTTGGTGGGCGAGAAGGCTTCTTTGCGCGAAACACTGATTGAAATGAGCAGCAAGGGGCTTGGCATGACAGGCGTGGTTGACAGGGAACGCCGGCTCCTTGGCATTTTTACGGATGGCGACTTGCGACGCGCACTGAATCGCGGCGTCGATGTCTATAATGTGACCGTCGACGAGGTCATGACCCGTCAACCAAAAACGACATCACCCGGACATCTGGCAGCCGAGGTCGTGACACTCTTGCGGCAGCACAACATCAGCGGACTTTTTGTGATCGACGATACGCGGCAGGTGGTGGGCGCCCTGCACATGCACGACCTGCTCAGAGCCGGCGTTGTATGATGCCGCTTGCCTGTGACCTCCACGAGGCGCCGATCGAACGGGCACGGCCGATCCGGTTGCTGTGTCTGGATGTGGACGGGGTCCTGACCGACGGACGGCTTTTTCTGAGTGATGCCGGCGAAGAATACAAAGTCTTCCACACCCACGACGGCCATGGGATCAAAATGCTGATCGCAAGCGGGGTCATGGTGAGCCTGATCACGGGACGCTCGTCGGCGGCCGTGCGCAGACGCGCGGAGGAACTGGGGATCGCCCATGTCGTCCAGGGTTGCCAGGACAAGCGGGTGGCGCTCGAGGCGCTTCTTGGCGAAAACGGGCTGCAACCGGCGCAGGCGGCGTTCGTCGGCGATGACGTGATCGATCTGCCGGCCATGAACGAGGTCGGCCTGGCCGTCTCGGTGGCCGATGGCCACCCCTTCGTCCGCGCGCGCGCCCACTGGGTGACGCGCAACGGAGGCGGGCGCGGTGCGGTACGCGAAGTGTGCGAACTGATCATGCACGCGCAGGGTACGCTGGACGGACTTTTCGATTTACCGAACCGGGGGGCATGCGCATGGGCTGGAGGATAAGCCGGCTGCTGCTGCTTCTGGGGCTTCTTCTGTTTTCGGGGCTCTTCTGGTGGCTTCCGGAAGCGCTCGTCCAGCCGGCACTGGCGCTGACGGATGCGCGTCCGATCCGGGCTGATTACTACATCGACTCACCTCGCCTGACGGCGATGAACCGGTTTGGCCGGCCACGCTTCATTCTCACAGCGACCCGGCTGGTCCATTTTCCGCGCGAGAAAAAAACGATTTTGTTTCATCCGCATCTCATACAATACGGGCCGCATGCGATCACGACGACGACAGCAGAAAGGGGCTTCGTGTCTCCTCATGGGCACATGTTGATCATGCGCGGTCATGTACGCGTATTCCGCACCGCAACGAACCAGGTCGGACCCACCCGGGTCGAAACCAATACCCTCACCGTACATCTCGACCGCTCATGAGGGTCTCCCTTGCCTGTACCCTCTGTCTGGCCGCACTCCTGCATCCCGGTACAGGCAAAGCAGCGGACTTGGCCCAGCCGGTCAGCATCCGCGCCGACAGCATTCAGCTCGACCAGCGCACGGGGGTCAGCACATACACGGGACATGTGCGCCTGGTTCAGGCCGGCATGACCATTCGTGCCCAGCACATCCGGGTCGTGTCGGCCCACGGCCATGTCCTCAGCATGCGGGGATACGGCAACCCGCTGCGCATGGAAGACGCCCAGCCGGGGCGGCTGCCCATCTTCGGGCGGGCGCTGCAGATGGCGTACCGCGGGACCGACGAGGAACTGACCCTGATCGGCCATGTGCATTTTCGCCAGGGCGCCAACTCGCTTCGCGGTCATGAGCTCCACTATTACACCGCCAGCCAGCGGGTGGTGGCGATCGGTACGCCCACACACCGGGTCAATGCCATTATTGTCCCGCACACCCTTCGTCCCAGCAGACACAAAGCACCCAAACCATGAGCACACTCGCGGCCGATCATCTTTCCAAAGGGTACAAGGGCAGGCAGGTGGTTAGGGACGTCAGTCTGCGCGTCGAAGGTGGTGAAGTGGTCGGCCTGCTTGGCCCAAACGGCGCAGGGAAAACGACATGCTTCTATATGATCATCGGCCTTGTGCGTATGGATCAGGGGGACATCAGGCTCGACGGCACCAGCATCGGGCGGGCACCGATGCACAAGCGTGCGCGACTTGGCGTCGGCTATCTCCCGCAGGAGGCCTCTGTGTTCCGGCGACTGACTGTCGAGGAGAATATCCTGGCGATCCTTGAGACGGTAGACAAACTGACCGCCGACGACCGCCGCCAGCGCCTTGAGGATCTGCTCCAGCAGCTCCACATCGGCGATCGCCGGCATGCGCTGGGCATGAGTCTTTCGGGTGGAGAGCGCCGCCGCGTGGAAATCGCCCGGGCGCTGGCAACGGAACCGCGTTTCATTCTCCTGGACGAGCCGTTTGCCGGGGTGGATCCGATCTCGGTCATCGACATCCAGCAGCACATCTCGCACCTGCGATCGCTCGGCATCGGCGTCCTGATTACCGACCACAACGTGCGCGAAACCCTGAAAATCTGCGATCGTGCGTACATCATCAGCGATGGCCAGGCGCTCACTGCCGGCAACCCCCAGCAAATCCTTGACAATCCGGACGTGCGCCGGGTCTATCTGGGCGAAGATTTCCGGCTCTGATTAGCCCCGCGCCCCGCAATGGACTAAAATAAGTCAAGAACGCTATGAAGCAAAGCCTCGACCTCAAGATCGGCCAGCACCTCACGATCACGCCGCAACTCCAGCAGGCGATCCGGCTCTTGCAGCTTTCGTCCATTGAGCTCGAACAGGAAGTACGGGAAGTACTGGAAAAAAACCCCTTGCTCGAGGAAGCCGTGGAAGGTGCCGATGACCGCACCGAAAACAGCGACGAACCCGGCGAACAGCCTCCGGAAAACACGGCAGAGACATCACCGGACGATGCGGACGGAGAGGTCGATGCGGACTGGGCGGACGGCTACGAAATCAGCGGCGCCACCAGCAGCAAGAGCGGCGACGACGATGATGATCACTACGACCTGGAGGGCCGTAACAGCCAGCCGACCAGCCTGCGCGAACACCTTTTCTGGCAATTGCAGATGACAGCCATGTCGGAACGCGACAAGGCGATTGCCACGGCCCTCATCGACGCCATAGACGATGATGGTTACCTGACAGCGACCACCGACGACATCCTGGCGGCGCTGGTCGAACCGGAAGTGACTCCCGACGAGATCGAGGCGGTCCTCCACCAGATCCAGAATTTCGATCCGCTTGGCGTCGGCGCCCGCCACCTGGGCGAATGCCTGGACCTGCAGCTGCGCCGGCTTGAAGGAGACACGAGCGTCCGCGACGCCGCCAGGCTGTTGACCACGCCTGACTACCTGAAGCTGCTCGGACAACGGGATTTCAAAGAGCTAAAACGGCTGACGCACCTCGACAATGATGCGCTAAGCCAGGCGCTGGCACTGCTCAAGACTCTGAACCCGCGCCCGGGCTCACGGATCACCAGCGCACCCGATCTCTATGTCATCCCCGATATAATCGTGAAGAAGCGCCGTGGAATATGGCGCGCCGAGCTCAACATGGACGCCGTACCCAAGTTGCGCATCAACCGCCACTATGAGAATTTGATGCAGCACGGGCGATCGAGCGCCCAGGATCGCTTTCTCCGGGAGCACCTGCAGGAGGCGCGGTGGTTCCTAAAGAGCCTGCACAGCCGCAACGAAACGCTGCTCCGGGTGGCACGGGTGATCGTCGACCGCCAACGGGCCTTCCTGGATCACGGGCCAGAGGCCATGAAGCCACTTGTTCTTCATGATATCGCGAGCGAAATATCGATGCATGAGTCGACTATCTCTCGGGTTACGACGAACAAGCACATGATGACACCCAAGGGCATCTTCGAGCTCAAGTATTTTTTTTCGAGCCATGTCGGCACGGTCGACGGTGGCACCTGTTCGGCCACGGCGATCCGCTCGTTGATCCGCAAGATCATCGAGAAGGAACCCCCGAACAAGCCGATCAGTGACAACAAGATCGCGGAACTCCTCGAGGAACAGGGAATCAACGTAGCACGACGAACGGTAGCCAAATACCGGGAGGCACTGAACATCCCGCCTTCCAGCCAACGCAAGTCCATAACCTAGCCCAGCTGCAACAGGCTTAAAAAAGGGGACACCATGCATATCACAGTGACCGGACAGCAGATCGAGATAACTTCTCCACTTCGTGACTACGTCATAGACAAGCTCGGACGCATAGAGCGCCACTTCGATCAGGCCGTTACCGCAGACGTCGTCCTGCACATGGAGAAGAAGCGTTTCAGCGCGGAGGCCAACATCCGGGGACGCAACACCGCGATCCACGCGCTTGCGGAAGGGGCCGAGGGCGAGGATATGTACGCGATGATCGACCTGCTGGCGGACAAACTGGACCGGCAGGTACTGCGCCACAAGGAGAAAGCCGTTGGCCAACACAGATCGGGATGAGTCCGGAGTTTCAGGGGCGGGGGGCTGCGTGTGCCAAACACCATACTGACCGCCAGGGATGTCTATGAGGCGCAGCGCGAGACGCTGCAATTGACCTGGGTGGCCGGCCGGATCGGCGAGAGCCGCCTGCTCGAACCGGCCACCGCCCGTTTTCCGGGCATGGCGCTGGTTGGCCACCTGAACTTCGTGCACCCCAACCGCGTGCAGGTCATCGGCGACGCCGAAATGGCCTATTTGTTCGAACGGCTCACCGGAGAAGAGCAGCAAAAGGCGTTGCACGATCTCTTCCGCTGCGCCTCGTCGGCACTTGTCATCGTCGCTGGCAGCGCCACCATCGACCCGAGCCTCATCCGCGCCGCCGATGAGGCCGGCATGCCGCTGCTCAAGTCGCCATTGCCCAGTCCGCGAGTCATCCATGACCTTCAGTACTACCTCGCACGGGCGCTCGCCGAACGCGAGCTCCTTCATGGCGTCTTCATGGAGGTGATGGGAATCGGCGTGTTCCTGACCGGGGAAAGCGGCATCGGCAAAAGTGAGCTCGCGCTCGAACTGCTAAGCCGGGGCCATCGGCTCATTGCCGACGACGCCTGCGAATTCTTTCGCGTGGGACCCGATCTCCTGCAGGGTCGCTGCCCCGACATCCTGTGCGATTTTCTCGAGGTGCGCGGGCTTGGCATCCTGAACATCCGCGCGATGTTCGGTGAGACGGCGGTCCGCCGCGAGAAGACGCTGCATCTCATTGTGCGGCTAAAGAACCTGGCCACCCACCCGGCCACCGAAATCGACCGGCTGCAGGCTGAACAGGAACGGCGTACCATTCTCGGAATCGATGTCGTCGAAGTGGCGCTCTTCGTGGCGCCGGGCCGCAATCTCGCGGTGCTGGTCGAGGCGGCCACGCGTGGCCACATTCTGCGCCGCCGGGGCGTCAATCCGCTCGAGGACTTCATGCGCAGACAACAGATGACGATGCGCTCGCCATGAGCTTTATCATCGTAAGCGGACTGTCAGGATCCGGCAAAAGCATTGCCTTGCAGGCCTTGGAAGACATTGGATTTTATTGCATAGACAACCTGCCTGCGGCGTTATTGCCGCACTTTGCCGAGGAGATGCGCGAAGTCCGTGGCGACTTCCCGGACGTCGCGGTCGGCATCGACGCCCGCAACCGGCTGTTTTTAAACGGCGCGCCCGCCAGTCTCGAGCATCTGCGCGCGCTCGGCGTCGACTACCGGATCCTGTTCCTCGAGGCGGACGAGGCCGTGCTGGTCAAGCGCTTCAAGGAGACACGGCGCCGCCACCCGCTCACGGACGCGCAGACACCGTTGCTGGAAGGCATCAGGCTGGAAAAATCCGTCCTTGAACCGTTGTCTCTCGCCTGCGCGCGGCGCATCGACACCACCCACACCACTGCCCAGCAACTGCGGCAGCTTGTCAACGAATTTTCCCGCGGCGCCGGCACGCGGGGCATTACGCTATTGTTCGAATCTTTTGGCTTCAAGCATGGAACTCCGCTTGACGCCGACTATGTCTTCGATGTGCGCTGCCTGCCCAACCCGTACTGGGAAAGGGGACTGCGCGGCCTCACGGGTCAGGATGCGGCCGTCGTGGCCTTTCTGGAGAGGCATGCCGATGTGGCCATGATGTTCGATCACATCGCGGAATTTCTGACGCAGTGGCTGCCTGGATTCGAGCGCGAGAATCGCAGCTATCTCACCGTTGCAATCGGCTGCACAGGCGGGCAACATCGTTCCGTCTACCTGACCGAACGGCTGGCGGCACATTTCCGGGGTCTTGGCATCAACACCCAGATCCGCCACCGCGAACTCAGTCATACACGTCCGCAGGAGACCGCTTCGTGAAAACCTCTGCATTACATGGGCACTTCGGCCATCTGGCGCGCCTTTGCGTGCACGGCGCGGACGACAAAGCGATGGGCCGCCCATGATTGGACTGGTCATCCTTGCCCAAAAAGATGTTGCCGCCGGCCTGCTCGAGGCGGTGGATCATGTTCTCGGACACAGACCGCAGGCGCTCACCGCCTTCCCGGTTTCTTATGACACGCCGCCAGATGAGCTCGCTTGCGCTTTGCGCGCGGCCATTGACGCGCTCGATTGCGGCGACGGTGTTCTGATTCTGGCCGACATTTACGGCGCCACGCATAACAATGTCGCCTGCCGCCTGCTTGAACCGCACCACATCGAGCTTGTCACGGGCGTCAATCTGCCCATGCTGATCCGGGTTTTGAACTACCGCAACAGATCCCTTGATGAGGTAATAGACAAGGCGCTCTCCGGGGGCATAGAGGGTATTGTGCGCGCAACGGAATTTTGCCTCATGGACGGAGACAAGCATGAACTGCGTTGATGTGACGATCATAAACAAGCTGGGCATGCATGCGCGGGCGTCCGCGAAGCTGGTCAGTCTCGCCTCATCGTTCGAGTCAAAAATCACGCTTGCGCGCGATGGGCGCAGCGTGAATGCCAAGAGCATCATGGGCATCATGATGCTGGCCGCGGGCATGGGGACGATCGTCACCATCTGCGCTGACGGACCCGACGAGGAAGAAGCCGGGCGGGCTCTGCGGGGCCTGATCAATGCGCGCTTCGGAGAAGCCTCCTGATGCTGACCCTCCATGGCAAGGGCGTAAGCGGCGGCATCACGATCGGTCGGGCGTTCGTGCTGAGGCGGGAACGCATCAAGGTCCAGGAATATGTTGTACCCCATGCCTTCATAGATTCGGAAGTGGAACGCTTCACGCAGGCGGTGGACCGCGCGCGCCACCAGCTGCGCGAAATCCGCGACCACATTCCGGGCTCCGCCCCCGCCGAGGCCGTCAGCTTCATCGATACCCATCTGCTCATTCTGAACGACACGATGATCGCCGAGGCGCCGATCGAGGAGATTCGCAGGAACCAGTGGAACGCCGAATACGCGCTGAAGGCCCAAAGTGACCGGTTGATCGCCGTATTCGAGCAGATGGAAGATCCTTATCTGCGCAACAAGAAAGTCGACGTGACGCAAGTCGTTGAGCGGGTCCTGCAGAACCTCGTCAATCCCTTCGAGCGCGGGGAGGAGCCCATCCCTGACAACCTCGGAGGACGCGTGATCATCGCCAACGATCTCACGCCAACGGACGCCGTGGTCTTGAAAAACCGTGGAATCGGCGCCTTTGTGACGAATCTCGGCGGACCGATCTCTCACACTGCCATTTTGGCGCGCAGCCTCGGTATTCCCGCGATCGTCGCCGTCCACGGCGCAACCCGGTATGTCGGCAATGAAGAACTGCTGATCATCGACGGCAAGCGCGGCGTCGTGCTGCTCGCGCCGGACGCCGAAATCATTAACGAATACAGGCGCCGGGCCCGCAAGATCGAACGGGCGCGGCGCGAACTCGACATTCTGCGCACAAGCGAGGCAGTCAGTCAGGACGGTGTGGCTGTGCAGCTGCTTGCCAACATCGAGCTGCCCGAGGATCTCGAGGGCGTACAGGAAGTTCTGGCAAGCGGCATCGGCTTATACCGGACTGAGTTTCTGTTCATGAACCGCAAGAAGCCGCCGGATGAGGAAGAACAGTTCGAGGCCTACGTCAAGGTGGTTCGTGCACTGGGTGGGCGCGTGGTCACGATCCGCACACTCGATATCGGTGCCGACAAGCGCGCCGACCTGGACACGCCCGTCAGCGTCGCCAATCCGGCGCTGAGCCTGCGGGCGGTGCGCCTGTGCCTGCAGGAGCCTGGCCTGTTCAAGGTGCAGTTGCGTGCGATCCTGCGCGCGTCGGCCTTCGGCCGGGTGCGGCTCATGATCCCGATGCTGTCCAATCTTGATGAAGTCTTTCGCGTCATGGATCTCATCCACGACATCCAAGACGAGCTGCGCCGGCAGGGGATTACATTTGACACCAAGATGCCGCTTGGCGGCATGATCGAAGTGCCGGCTGCGGCGGTTTCCGCGGATCTGTTTGCCGCCCACCTCGATTTTCTGTCGATCGGCACAAACGACCTGATCCAGTACACACTGGCGATAGACCGCGTCGATGACACGGTGAACTACCTCTACGACCCGTTGCATCCCTCGGTCCTGCGCCTCATTGCGCGCACCATAGAAGCGGGGCGCGAGCAGGGCATCCCGGTGGCCATGTGCGGTGAAATGGCGGGTGATCCGCGCTACACGCGGCTTTTGCTGGGGCTTGGCCTGCGCGAATTCAGCATGCACCCGGCGGCGATGCTGGAAATAAAAAAGATCATACTGGAAAGTTCGCTGTGCGAACTCGAGGGGCTCGCCGCAGAAATCATGCGCGCCAAGGATTCCCGCAAGCTGCACCTGCTCGTCGACAGCCTGAACGCCACCGATGGACCATCGGAAGAACTGGCATAGCAAGACCCGCGCGGGGAGATGGCTAGCCTACAAAGGGAGGCCCCCCGGCTCTGCCGGGGAGGCAGTAAAAGTTTGACAAATAGGGGAGTCCATCGACGAAACTCCCATTCGTGAGCCGCCAAGCTGACGAAGAGGAAATTTCACGATGGACGAGTACCAAAGCCTAAGCCACTCGAAGTGGGAGTGCAAATATCATGTGGTGTTTATCCCG
>JAJYHH010000067.1 GCA_021784845.1 Pseudomonadota bacterium | reverse complement strand
TCGGATAGTTATAGCGTGACCCTCACGCAACCGCTGTTCAATGGCCAGGCGCTGAGCGCCCTTGGCGTCGCCCGCGCGCGGCTGCGCGCAGGCACAGCCGGGCTCATCCAGGCACAACAACACCTCATAGAAGCGGTAACGGACGCCTACTTCGGCGTCCTCGAGGCACAGGCGGACGCTCGCGTGGCCCTCCGCCAGAAGCGCCTGCTTACGGACATCTACCGAAAGACACGGGCGTTTCTGCGGGTCGGGAGCGGCGACCCCATCGCGGTCGAAGAGGCGCGCGCCAACCTCGAGGCCGCTCGGGCAAGCGCCATCACGGCCAGTAATGCCGTACGGGTGGCGCGCGCGAGACTGGCGCGCCTCACGCATCGGCGGTTTAGGCGTTTGCGCGACCTGGGGCCGATCCGTGCGCAGCTGCCGCGTCCGGACGCGGTGGCCCCATGGCTTGCCGCGGCCCTTGCCGACCAACCCCGACTCAAGGAGGCGCGGGCGAATCTGCGCGCGGCGCGGGCCGCGGTCCGGTATCACGAGCGGGCGCGCTGGCCGACCCTGGCGGTGGTCGGCGTGGCGCAGCATGGGTTGGGCCTGCTGCTGCCGCGAGTCGAGGTCAACCAGCTAGGCGCAAGCCTGCAGCTGTCCCTGCCTATCTACCAGGGGGGCGGGGTCTCGGCGGCCACCGCCCAGGCGCAGGCGGCAGCCGCGGTCAGCCGCAATCGCTTGCGCGATGTGCGGGATACGATCCGCCTCGACACCAAGACCGCGTTCCTCAATCTGCAAAGCAGCGTGTCCGAACTGGACGCGGCGCGCGCCGCGAGGCGCGCGGCGCGGATATCCTGGCAGGCCACCCGCAAGGGGTATGAGGTGGGGACGCGCTCGATCATCGACCTGCTGACCACCGCCACGCAGTATGCAGCGGCCGAGCGGAGCTACAACCTGGCGCTCTATAACCAGATCCTGGCACGCGTAGCGCTCAAGGGGGCGGCGGGCGTGTTAAGGCCCACCGACATCCTGGCCATCAACGCGCTGCTGGTCCGCCGATCCCGGCCCCCAGCGCCATCTGTGGCCGCCGCGGGGAGCCCTTGAATCCCCTCCGGGAGTCCGCCTTGACCGACCCGCGACTGAAAGCCGCTGGCGTTATGCTGGAGAACACCGCGATGCCGCATTCACCAAACGGGCTGGGGGTCGACAGACAGGCCTTGGCTTGCCGCCCGAGGTATTTCCCGATCAGGCCACACCGGTTGCCGAATCGTGCCGGGAGACCCACATCCTGTGCGATAGCCTCCAGGCCATCGCCTTACGCCGGCCGTCCCTCGTTGCTCGGTCGCGTCACCAGGGCACGGCGGGGATACAGGCCATGCGGCCCGCAATGCGGGCAACTGACGTATGGGAACGTCACTCCTCCCGCGAAAGTTACAGGTTTCCTTGCGAGGGGCCTATGAACCGCAGGATCGTGATACCGGCCGCCATAGGCGCCATCGTCGCCCTGACCGTCGGACTGTGGGTCTTTACCGGGGCGCGACGCAGTGGGACGCGCGCGCTCAGGATTTACGGCAACATCGATATCCGCCAGGTGCAGCTTGCCTTCAACGACACGGGGCGCATCAAGCGGCTCGATGTGCAGGAGGGGGCCGCCGTGCACAAAGGCGAGCTCATAGCGGAAATGGACAGCGCCCGGTTTGCCGACGCCGTGCAGCGGGCGGCGGGTCGGGTCGGGCAGCAAAAGCAGATCCTTGCGAAGCTGCTCGCCGGCACTCGTCCAGAGACCATCGCCGCGGCGGCGGCGCAAGTGGCGGGGGCGCGGGCCGACTGGCGCAACGCCGTGCGCAACGAGCAGCGCATGGCGGCCCTCTACCAGGGTCACTACGTATCGCGCGAGATCATGGACAATGCCCAGCGCGCCGCCGATGCCGCCGCCGCGACCCTGGAGGCGGCCCGCCAAAACTGGATGCTTGCCGTCAAGGGGCCACGCAAAGAGGACATCGCCGAGGCGCGGGCGGCCCTTGAAGCGGATCGGGCGGCACTGGCGCTCGCCCGCCGCGAGCTCGCCGATACCCACCTCTACGCTACGGCGAGCGGGGTGGTGGAGAATCGTATTCTCGAGGCCGGCGACATGGCGACACCGGCGACACCGGTGTTCACCATTGCGCTCACCAATCCGGTGTGGGCACGGGCGTATGTGCCCGAAACGGATCTGTCGCGTGTCGCACCCGGCATGCACGCCGCTATCGAGAACTCGGACCTGCCGGGACGCCAGTTCTCGGGATGGATCGGGTACATCTCCCCGACAGCCGAGTTCACGCCCAAAACGGTCGAAACCACGGAGCTGCGCAGCCAGCTCGTCTACAGCGTGCGCGTCTACGCCTGCAACCCCACCGGGGCGCTGCGGCTCGGGATGCCGGTCACCGTCGTGATCCCCCGGCAGGACCGGTCCGCGGCCCTGCCGGCGCACCCCTGCAGATCGTGATCATGGACACGAATACGCCGCTGCTCGACCTGCAGGATGTGCGCAAAACATTCCGCGCCGGGGGCGTCCGTGTTACGGCAGTCGCGGGTGTGAGCTTCATGGTGCGTCCCGGGACCATCACCGGCCTCCTTGGGCCCGACGGGGCTGGCAAGACCACGCTGATGCGCCTGTGCGCCGGTCTGCTGCTGCCCGATGCGGGGCGCATCACCGCCCTGGGCTTCGACAGCCGCGCAGATGCAGCCGGCATCCAGCAATCCGTCGGTTACATGCCGCAGCGTTTCGGGCTCTACGAAGACCTGACGGCGCAGGAAAACCTGGACCTGTACGCCGATCTGCACGGCGTGCCGAAAGCGGCGCGCCGAGCCCGTTACGAAGAGCTGTTGCGGCTCACGGGCCTCGGGCCATTTGGCCGCCGGTTGGCCCGCGATCTATCGGGCGGCATGAAACAAAAACTCGGCCTGGCATGCACGCTCGTCCATCCGCCCCGCCTACTGCTCCTAGACGAGCCGACCGTGGGTGTCGATCCGATCTCGCGACGGGAACTGTGGCTGATCATCAGCGCCCTGGCGGCCCGCGGGGACACGGGGATTCTCATCAGTACGGCCTACCTCGACGAAGCCGAACGTTGCGGCCACGTCCTGCTCGTCCACAACGGCGAGGTCCTGGACCAAGGTCCTCCCGCGGATTTCCGCGCGCGCATGACCGGCCGCAGCTTCTTCGCCACCGCCGCCGTGCCCGGGCGCGCGATCCAGGCCCGGATCATGAGCGATGCGGCCTTTCTCGATGCCGTCGTGCAGCGCGACGGCGTCCGCGTGGTGATGCGGGCCGGGGCCCAGCTTCCGGTGCTGCCAGGCATCGCCTTCGCGCCGGTCCCACCGCGCTTCGAGGATGCCTTCGTCGAACGCCTGCGGGCCGCGTCGCCGATGCCCCCGGCGCCGCCCGCGGCGGCGCCCCCCGCGCCGGCGACCTCGGAAGTCATGGTCGAGGTGCACGATCTGCGCCGATTCTTCGGTCCCTTCGAGGCGGTCCGGGGCATCAGCCTGCGGGTCGAAGGCGGCCGGATATTTGGCCTGCTGGGCGCCAACGGGGCCGGCAAGACGACCACATTCCGCATGCTCTGCGGATTGCTGCCGCCTTCGTCCGGGACGCTGACCGTCGCCGGCATCGACGTGCGCGCGGCCCCGGCTATGGCCCGTGCGCGCATGGGCTATATGTCGCAAAAATTCTCGCTGTACGGCGATCTCAGCGTCGCACAAAATCTCGCGTTCTTCGCGGCCGCCTACGGATTGAGGGGCGCGCGGCGGGCCGAGCGCCTGCGCTGGGCCTCGGACGCCTTCGAGCTCGCGCCCTTCTGGAACACCAACGCCAACGACCTGGCGCTCGGATTCAAGCAGCGCCTCGCGCTATCCTGCGCGCTGATCCACGAACCGAAGATCCTGTTTCTAGACGAGCCGACATCCGGCGTCGACCCGCTGGCGCGGCGCGAATTCTGGGGACGCATCAATGCGCTGGCGGCGGAAGGCGTGACGATCATGGTGACTACCCACTTCATGGAGGAGGCGGAATACTGCGACGATCTGGTGTTGATGTCGCTTGGCAGCATACTGGCCGCCGGCACCCCGGCCGAGATCCGTGCGCGCGCGCGGACGCCCGAACGGCCGGACCCGACCATGGATGACGCCTTTGTCGCGCTCATCGAGGCGCACGAGGCGCAGGCCCGGCGCGCGTCATGAACCGCCAGCGATTGCGTGGCCTCATCCGCAAGGAGGCTCTGCAAATTCTACGCGATCCGTCGTCGATTGCGATCGCGTTCGTCATGCCGTTCGTTCTGCTGCTGCTCTTTGGCTACGGCGTATCCCTCGATGCGCGACACGTGCCCATCGCGCTCGTCGCCGCCCACCCGACGGCACAGACCAGCGGATTGTTTTCCGGGTTTCGGCAGTCGCCCTATTTTCGGCCGCGAACCTATGCGGACATGGTCGCGGCACGCCGCGCGCTCATGAAGGGCCGCGTCGACGCCATCATATGGTTGCGGCCGGATTTCACGCGCACAGCCCTGGGCGGCGGGGCCGCGCCCGTTGGCGTGATCGCGAACGGCGTCAACGCCAATAATGCACGCATCATAGAAGGCTATATCCAGGGCGTCTGGGCATCCTGGCTGGCGGCGCAGGCGCGGGAGCGAGGCCAGCCCCTCGTTGTGCCCGTTGACGTGCGCAGCCGCGTCTGGTTCAACCCGGCCCTGCGCAGCCACGACTACCTGGTACCCGGGCTTATCGCCGTCATCATGACATTGATCGGCGCCCTACTCACCGCGCTCGTGGTGGCCCGCGAATGGGAGCGGGGTACCATGGAGGCACTCATGGCGTCACCGGCGACCATCACCGAAATCCTGGTGGGCAAACTGGTCCCGTATTTTTTTCTCGGCATGGGCGGTATGGCGCTTTCCGTGGTGATGGCCATCGTCGTCTTCGCGGTCCCGCTGGTCGGCTCTCTATGGGTGCTGTTCCTGTGCGCCGCGCTGTTTCTGCTGACAGCACTCGGCATGGGCCTTCTCATCTCGACGATTGCGCGCAATCAATTCGTCGCCGGCATGATCGCCCTGGTCACGACCTATCTGCCGGCCTTCATCTTGTCGGGATTCATATTCGACATCCACTCGATGCCCTGGCCGATCCGCATCCTCACACACATCATCGCCGCGCGCTATTTCGTTTCGACACTGCAGACGCTGTTCCTCGCCGGCGATGTCTGGCCCGTCATCGCCCGCAACATGGCGGCACTCGCCGTGATCGCGGTCTTTTTTCTCGTGACGGTCGCGCGCATTTCGCATAAGAGACTCGACTGATGGACTGGTACCGGGTGCAAGCCCTGGTGGTGAAGGAGTTTTTGGCGCTTTTGCGTAACAAGGCCAGTCGCATGGTTCTGATCGGCCCGCCCGTGATTCAGCTCATCGTCTTCAGTTACGCGGCGACCTTCAACCTGCACAACGTCCCGATCGCAATCTACAACGAGGACGCGGGCGCGGCGGCGCGCCAGCTGATCGCGCGGTTCCAGGGATCGCCCTATTTCTCCATCGAGCGCATGCCAAAAAGCGGGAGACGGATAAGAGACATCATCAGCGACAAAAAGGCGCTTTTGGTCCTGCGCATCGGGCCGCGATTTTCCCGGGACCTGGCATTGCACAGGACCGCGCGCGTGGAGGTCCTGGTCGACGGCCGGAATTCGAACACCGCCCTCATTGCACTAAGCGACGTCAACGCCGTAATCCAGGCCTTCAGTGTCCACTGGGCGGGCACGCACGGCTGGCGCGCGACGCCCGCCATCCTGGTGACGCGGGCATGGTTCAATCCGAACCTGCGATCCCGCTGGTTCATCGTGCCCGGCGTGGTCGGCCTCCTGACCCTTGTGGTGGCCCTGCTTGTGACGGGCCTCTCGGTCGCCCGCGAGCGGGAGGCCGGAACCTTCGACCAATTGCTGGTGACGCCGCTTGGTCCGTGGGAGATCCTGCTCGGCAAGGCGCTCCCTGGATTCCTCATAGGCAGCCTCGAGGCCACTTTGATCATCGTGGTGGCGATCCTGTGGTTTCGTGTGCCGTTCATGGGCAGCGTCCTGGCGCTCTATCTCGGACTCTTCCTTTTTCTGTTGGCGGCGATCGGCGTGGGTCTCGCCATATCCTCGGCCTCGGCAACGCAGCAGCAGGGCCTGCTCGGGGTCTTTCTGTTCCTGGTGCCGGCCGTGATCCTGTCGGGATTTGCAACCCCGATCGCCAATATGCCGTTGCCTGTGCAATACCTCACCTACCTCAATCCGTTGCGCTACTTTCTCATCATCCTGCGCGGCGTGTTTCTCGAAGGCGACGGCATCGCCATCCTCTGGGCACAATACCTCCCTCTCGTCGCCATCGGCCTTGTCACCATGACCATCGCCACCTGGCTCTTTCGCCGTCGCCTGACGTAGTGGGGACAGGCGCCCCCGCCGGCGCCACACGAGGTTCGATCGCGCGGTCGGGGCCCAGGCCGCGCTCGCGGGAGAAGGGGCGAGCGACCGCCCCGGTATCGGCGCCGGTTTGACTCGGGTGGATACGTGCGGGGCCCACCGCCAGCCCCGTTATCCCCTTAACGCCAGGTCGCTGTCCTGGTGCTCAAAAGCGCGCCGGTCGTCCTGAATTTCGCGCGGCTCTCCCCTGCCATACGGTCAAGATCCCGGTGATCGCGGGTATCAGGCGGCGCCGAGCCAGTGCAGCGGAAGCGGGGCGCTGCAGCCGGTTCGTGCAGGCCTTCATGGAGCGCGGTCGGCCTTGCGGTCGCACCGGCCATGGCGCCCATACCGAAACCGCACCGTGAGCAATGGTCCGGACGGTAGTGCGTCGGAGCGTGCGCCCGGGCGTCCTGATGCCGGGAGAGCAAGGAGATGCGGACTCCAATCTGGTGGCGGCAACGGAAAGAACTACAAGCACTGCGACCTGAAAAGGCCTGAGGCCCAACCCCGGGTGCGCGCGCCGGTTCAGAGGGCGCCGGACGTTGCGGACCGCGCCTTCCACTCCGTGATCGATCTGATCCACGGGCCGCCGGGACGAAGCCGGGAAGGTGGCGCACCGGTTGCGGGAGGACTATCCGGAGGTCATCGACGGCCACGAACGGCTGGCGATGGTATACGAGGCGCGCGGCGAGATGTAGAAGCGTTGCGCGCTGCCGTCGGCACAGGCCAGGAACAGAACGCCCACGGCACAGGCGATGCGCCCGTTGCCATCGTCGAAGGGGTGCGGCGTCACGAACCACAGGTGCGCCAGCCAGGCCTTGATAATCATCGGCTCACCGACTTCCTCATTGGCCTGCGCCAGAAATCGCGCCGTCTTGACGAGGGGCACCTCGGCAGGCGGCGCCCGAAAGGGGCTCTTGCACCGCCCCATCGGAGCGGAGATGACCTGCAGCGGCCAGGCGACATCGTCGCGCACTGACCCATGGTGAGCTTGTTCATACCCGAGTAGCCGGTCAGGATCAGCGCTGCATGCCAGCCGAACAGGTACTCGGCGGTCAGCCGGGCGGCGGCGTGGGAAGTGGCGTCGAACACCATCTCGACCACGCCTTCGACGTGCCGATCGACCGGAGCCACTGCGCCGATGTAGCTTTCTAATACTTCGTACTAGCTTGCACCAGGGTGTCCGCTTAGTTCTTTGGCGGAACAGCGCGTTCATAGGCACGCCTGCTGCTGCCCCGAGGTCACAATGCTCATTCCTCCCGCCACTGACCGTCACATGCTGCGCGAACCGCGCTCGCCAGCTATCGGCAGGATGGTAGGCGAACACGCAATTCCCATCCTCTCCGCATTGCCGAAGTCAAGTTTATACTGTAAAATGCAGTACATTTACAGTGGTCTCGGGAGAGGCTATGGCCAGCATCAAGACTGCCACGCTAACCTTTCGCATCGACCCCGGACTGAAAGAAGCGCTTCGCATTGCGGCGGATCAGGAACATCGATCCATAGCGAATATGGTCGAGGTTTTGATCAGGGACTACTGCGACCGAAGCGGCATCGCGATTCCGTCCTCCGAGGAAACCAAGAACAACAACGCGGTGCGTTCATGATCAAGACGGTCAAGCACGCCTGCCGGTTCAACCCGATCATCCGTGACGATCGGAGGAGTCAGGGGATCGAGAACCTCGCGGATCTCATCAATGACGCGGATGATAGTCGCAAGTTCTTCTCGCGCAACTACGTCACTCGCGGGATGGATCCACTTTCGCGTGAGAGCTTACTGCGCCCGTCCGGCAAGTCCAACCAAGGCGTCTTCGAACTGACGCAGGCGATGGGCGGCGGTAAGACGCGCATGATGATCGCGCTTGGCCTACTTGTGCACCATCCGCATCTGCGCAAGAACGTCCTGCCCGCCCACTTGGCCTCACGCATTGGGTTCGGCCACGCGCGTATTGCTGCGCTCAATGGCCGCCACAGCCCCGAAAACTACATCTGGGGTGAGATCGCCACCCAGTTCGGCGTCGCAGAAGCGATCAAGCCCTACTGGGCGAACGGGCTGAAAGCGATCGATCAGCTTGTTTGGAAAGCAATCATCGCCGACAAGCCGACGCTGATCCTCCTGGACGAGCTGCCGCCTTACCTCGACAACGCCAGCACGCAAGTGTTCGGTCAGGGCACGCTGCCCAACATGGTTGTCTACAGCTTGACGGGCACCGCACTGGAGCTGTCCAACTGCGCCATCATGGTCGCCAACCTTTCGGGTAGTTACAAGGCCCAGACCAAGGCGCTGGCCAACGCCATTTCCAACTTGCAACAGGAAACCCGTCGTCAGGCGATGACTATCACGCCGGTGCAACTGACGGGCAATGCAATCTACGAAATTCTCAAGAAGCGCCTCATCGTCGAACTGCCGGACGAGCGCGTCGTCTCCGACATCGCGGAGAACTACGCGCAGCAAGTCAAGAAGGCCGAGGACAGCGACTACATCGTGGCCAGTAGCATTGAGCAGATCGCCGAGCACGTCAGGGAAACCTATCCGTTCCATCCGTCCTTCAAGAATCTCGCCGCGCTGTTCAAGGAGAACGAAGGTTTTTGCCAGACCCGCGGCCTGATGCAATTTACCGCGCGCCTGCTCAAGAGCGTGGACGAGCGCGAATCCGACGATGTTTTTCTCGTCGGCACACAGCACCTCAACCTCAACGACGATCAGGTCAAGGACGAGATTGAACGCATCGCGCCGAAGCTGATGCCGGCAGTGACGCGGGACATCGCCGACAGCAGCAACGCTATCGCGGAGCACATCGATGTCGAGCTGGCTGGCGATGCCGCGCAGCAGGCCATGACCTTGCTGCTGGCTTCCAGCCTGTCGCGCGCCGTCGGCAGGCGAATCGGCCTGTCGGTAAGCGATCTGATCGAGTTCCTTGCCGTACCACAGCGCAAGCCAGACGAACTCCTTCAAGCATTGCAGCGCCTGCGCGAATCGGCGTGGTATCTCCACCGCGAAGAACAACGCTTCTTTATCAAGGAAACCGAGAACCTGTCGCGCCAGATCGAGCGCAACACCAAAGAGGTTCCCCAGCCCAAGGTCGATCAGGCACTCATCAACCGCCTCGCGGGCATCCTCGATCCTGACCGCAAGGTCGCCTATCAGGACATGCAGCTGCCCAAGCTGGATGAACTCAAGATCGGCGGCCCGCGCACGCTGATCGTGATCAAGCCCGACGGCAAGGTACCGCCCAGAGAATTGCAGAATTTCTTCGACTACCAACAGGAGAAGAATAATCTGCTGGTACTGACGGGCCAAGACAGCCTGCTGGCCGACGCGGTGGAGGAACGGCTACGCGAGCCGTACGCCATCGAGCAGATTCACAAACGCCTCAGACCCGGCGACACCTTGTACAAGGAGGCTGGCGGCCGCCTCGAAGAAGCGGAGGATCGCTTCGGCAAGGCGCTCTCGGCGGCCTACAACTGTTTGTATATCCCCGTCAACGACGCGACGAGTGGCCGTGACGTGCTGGGCAAGGTCCCCATCTATCAAGGTCTCAAGCTCGGCCAAGGTGATCAGTCCGCCGCAACGCAGACCGAGAAACTCCTGTCCAGTCCGCGCGCCGACTACAAGCTCGTGGCCGAACTCGGCAAGGACCGCCTCGACGAATACTGCGTACAGACTGAGGAGTACCTGTGGCCGTCCGCCAAGGACAATCGCCGCACGCCCTGGAAGGATATCGCCACCCGCGCCGAGTGCTCGCCCATCTGGCCGTGGATGCCGGGCGCTGGCGGACTGGACACCCTCAAGACCGAAGCTCTGAAGCAAGGCTCCTGGCGCTTGGGCGAGAACGGCTACATCGATAAGGGGCCATTCCCCAAGGACAAGGCCACCGTCAACCCCTCTGTCATCAACGTCAAGCCGGGCTCAGGCGAAACGGTCTTGGGTCTTACGCCGCGCCACGCGGGCGAAGGCCCGATTGTCTATTGGTCAACCAAGTCCGACGTATCCGACATAGATCACAAGGTCGCGGATCTTGAGAACTTTGCCGCCGGTGAGGGCACCGTCTACTTCATGGTGAAGGGGCCGACAAGTTGCTACGAAAGCAGCCCTGCCACGCGCTGGCTCGCCGATCTCAAGATTCGTCATCACGTAGAGCCTGCGGCCGACAAGCCTCGCATCGTCCTGGCGGCCACCCCACGCGCCGACTTCTTCTACACTTTGGATGGCTTCAACCCTAAGGACGGCACCCGCTACAACGGGCCGCTCAAGATCGGATCCGCGAGCTACCGCGTGCTGGTGTTCGCCCGCGCGGGCGAAGCCAAAAAGATGGCGGACTTCCAGATCCCCGCTAGTGGGGACAAGACAGGTCATATCGTGGACAGCAGGCCCGCGCGCCTGCAAAGAAAACGTGTCGCTCTCGACACGACCGGCCGCATCTTAGGCGTCATAAACCGTTTCCGCGATCAACTAGGCACGCGATTCAAGGGCGTGCGCGTCGAAATTGGCTAAGGCAAAAACACCGTGACCGTTCGATTCCAAGAGCGCGAAGTCACGGCGGCCATCATCGAAGGCGTGGTCAACGGCCTGCGCGAAGTGTTGGGCGAGCCCGAGGCGTTGATCAACATCGCCATCGCCGATGGTGTTCACTTCGATACCGGCTTCGCGCTCAAAGAATTCGCCAAGCTCGCCGGGATTGAATTGAAGCCGGGGAGACGTGAGTCAGGAGGATTGAGGATGGCGCTAGCCAAGGCCGCAGCAAACACCGAATCACCCAAGGCGCGCGCGCAAGTGCCGCACACACTGGGCTTCGCTGTGCCTGCGACCTCCGACCCGCATCACTTCAAGGTCGTCATCCCCAAGAGCAGCACCGGCAAGGTTCAGATCAGCGAACACCTCGGCTTGCAGGCCGCCAGCGCCGACAGCGCGGTCATCGACCGCGTTCTGCTGGAACGCCCTCGCTGGACGGCCATCCGCGCCGAGGTGCAACGAGCCTTCAACGCGCGCTTGTCCGCGCACAGCTTGAAGCCCGGTGCGTGGAAGGTCGGTGACACCCCAGTGGATCGCCTGCTCGGCAAGGAACTGTGCGTGCTGGCGTGGGCGGTCGAGCAGATGGACACGGAGAAGATTCCGGTCGCCGTCCGCAACTGGCTGGCTCTGCGCCCGGAAGAACGCTGGTGGCTCTTCGGCATGACCGCGATGAGCACGGGCGGCCTCATGGACGCGGGCAAGGGTTGGCGCGCCGCCTTAAAGGACGCCTTGGGCGACGTGGCGCAAAGCGAATGGCTCGCCCCGCGCGCGCGCAGCAGTAGCCGTGGCAAGGACGACCCCCGTCCCTCGCTTGACCTGTTCGGGGACGAGACATCATGAACGCCGTGCTCGTGCCGCCGCGGCCGAAGATCTATCACATCGCCCACGTGGATCGTCTGCCTTCTATCGTGGCCGATGGTTTCTTCTGGTGCGATGCAGAGGTTGTTCGGCGGGCGCCTGCGGGCACGACCATCGGCATGAACAGCATCAAGCTACGGCGCTTGAACGAGCTGCGTCTCAGCAGCTATCCCGACCTGCACGTTGGCGACTGCGTGCCATTCTATTTCTGCCCGCGCTCCGTGATGCTCTACCTGATCTACCAGGGCAACCATCAGGAGTTGACCTATCGAGGTGGGCAAGGGCCGATCCTGCACTTTGAGGCCGATCTGCACGCCGCTGTCGCATGGGCCAACGCGCAGCCGGCGCGCTGGGCATTCACAAACTCGAACGCGGGATCACGCTACTTCGAGGACTACGACGATCTCGCGCATCTGGGCAAGATCGATTGGAATGCAGTGCAGGCGCTCAAGTGGGTGCAATGCAAGGAAGGCAAGCAAGCGGAGTTCCTGCTGGAGCACCGCTTCCCTTGGCACTTGGTCGAACGCATCGGTGTTCATTCGGCCACCGTCTACGGCCAAGTGGTCAACGCCCTTCCGACGCACGGGCATCGGCCCACGGTCGAAGTTCGCGCGGACTGGTATTACTGAACTGAGAGGAGCACAGCCATGATCGAGTACACCTCGGGCGACATTCTCAAATGTGAGGCTGACGCACTGGTTAACACTGTCAACTGCGTTGGCGTTATGGGGCGCGGTATTGCCTTGCAGTTCAAGAACGCCTTCCCAGAAAACTTCAAGGCTTACGAGGCCGCCTGCAAGTGCGAGGCCGTACAGCCGGGCCGCATGTTCGTCTATGAGACGGGCCAGCTCACGCCGCCGCGATTCATCGTGAACTTCCCCACCAAGCGACACTGGCGCGGCAAGAGCCGCATTGAGGACATCGAGTCGGGCCTTGCCGATCTCGTCAAGGTCATCTGCGACAAGGGCATTCGCTCCATTGCCATCCCGCCGCTGGGCAGCGGCCTGGGAGGGCTGGACTGGAACGAGGTGCGCCCTCGTATCGAGCGTGCCCTGACGGGTCTTGCCGACGTGCAGCTGTTGGTGTTCGAACCCAGCGGCGCGCCGGCCAGCGACAAGATGTCCCACGTTCGGAAAGTGCCCAAGATGACGGCGGGCCGGGCGGCTTTGGTTGAGCTCATTCAACGGTACCTCGGCGGCTTGCTCGACCCTTTCGTCACCCTGCTGGAAGTCCACAAGCTCATGTACTTCATGCAGGAAGCCGGTGAGCCGTTGCGGCTCAATTACCTAAAGCACCACTATGGTCCCTACGCGGAAAACTTGCGCCATGTGCTGCGCGCGGTCGAGGGCCATCTGATCGCGGGTTACGCCGACGGCGGCGACACGCCCGACAAGCCCCTGAGCCTTGTGCCGGGCGCTGTGGAGGAAGCCAAGAACTACCTCGACCAGCATGAAATCAGCCGCGTCCGCTTCGAGCGCGTCACGCGCCTGGTCGAAGGTTTCGAGTCACCCTACGGCCTGGAGTTGCTGGCCACCGTGCATTGGGTGATGAGCCGCGAAGGCGCGACCCAACACCACAGCGTGGTGCGTCAGGTCTATGACTGGAACGCCCGCAAACAGCAGTTCACGCCCCGCCAGCTCGCCATTGCGGAAGAACGGCTGAAATCGCTGGGCTGGCTGTCGCCCGGACCGGTGGCGACCCATTGAAGAAGAACGCGCGATGCGTGCAAAGACAATAACGACAACGCTCACACCGCTGGCACTAAAAGATGCGCCCGCATTGATCGAGACGATATTCCCGGCGCAGAAGGTTTCGTTCGAGGCGCACAGTGAACGCAAGGCGGTCGCGGACAGACGCACGGATGTTGCGGGCACTCATGTCAGGCTATCCAGGTAGGGGCGCATCACGTTGGCCACGCGGCAGATCTTGGCGTAGCGCCAGATGTCGTCACTGATCATCCGTTTCCCGCGCCAAGCCTCGCGCAGCGCCTCTAGGGCGATATCGAGACCGATCTTGTTCCGGTACTTGAAGCAGTCGGCGACGGTCTTCGCCACGCCCGTGATACGGATGGTCACGCCACCCACCACATGTTCCTCCACGCCCTCAGTGAGTGCTGCACCGGAGAAACGCACAATCCGTAGTGGCGGGAAGTCGAGTTTCGGCGCAAGGGACTTGTTCTCGATGGCCAGCCATACCTCGAAAGGAGCCTGGGTGGTCAGACCATGAAAACGCAGTGCCGAGAATAGGCAGACCACGCCTTTGGGCACTCTGCGCGCCACCTCGGCCAGTGATCCGTGGGCCGAGACCTCGCGCCCGGGCAGGCCATACAGCCCTCGCCCGACCCGCTCCAGTTGCCCGCGTCGGACAGCACGTGTCAGGGAAACCCGGGGGATTCCCATCGAGGCCAGATCACAGGGGCGGATCAGCCCTTGGGATCGCACGAGATCAATCAGCCTCTCGGCAGTAGTGCCCATGTCATGAATGTCCATGTCGTGCATAGTGTTGCATAACATAGGTAAATGTCAATAACTGCCGATGAATCGGAACAGGCGTGCCCGCGCACGCCACCCGACATCGATCAGGGCACAGGGTTCTCTGAACACCGACATTCACCTCCATCCACGACACGCAGCGAGAGGCGATTGACTGTGCGCGGGACATCGCCATAAACCCGCAGAATGAGATACTTATCCAGGGGCGTGATGGCCGGATCCGTGAGCGCAACGGCTACGGTGATGATCCGTTCCCGCCAAAGGGCTGACGTTGAGGCTGGCCTCGCGCGTTTGCTATTCTAATTTGCTCGTGCAAATCCGCGAGCCAACCATTCCCATTGGCACACGCACAAGTGGTTGACGAACAACACCGTCTGCGTGTGCCACGGCGAAGAAGTTGGCGCAGGTTTTGAGAGAAGATAGCGCGGAACAGGGGCGAACCGGGCGGGTCATGCCACCCGTGCCCGCGACGGTTGGCACACGTAAAACGGCCCGGAAGCCCGCGTGGTGCGCGGAACCCGCAAAGGAAAACGCCCAACCGAGAACGGTTGGGCGCTGAAATAGTGGTGGAGCGGAGGAGGATCGAACTCCCGACCTTCGCATTGCGAACGCGACGCTCTCCCAGCTGAGCTACCGCCCCAGTGGCCGGCATTGTAAAGGACTCCGGGCCGGGAGGGAAGTTACCAACGACGGCCGTCCGTCCCTAACCAGGCGCCGCCCTTAAATAAGGGCATCGCGCTATGAATGGGGCGGGGGCTTAAGCCAGTCGTGCGCGCCTTGCTCTGCTCGCTCCCTATGTGGCCCGG
>JAJYHH010000022.1 GCA_021784845.1 Pseudomonadota bacterium | reverse complement strand
CTCGATGCGGCAGCGGCGGCGGTCGAACTGATACACGCCTACTCCCTGATTCACGACGATCTGCCCTGCATGGATGATGATGATTTTCGCCGAGGAAAACCCAGTTGTCACAAGGCCTTTGGTGAAGCCATGGCGCTGCTCGCAGGCGATGCCCTGCAGACGGCCGCCTTCGCGGCTCTGGCGCAGGCGCCAGAGCTCGATGCGCAGACACGCATCGCCATGGTGACGGCGCTTGCGCATGCCTCGGGCGCGCACGGCATGGTAGGCGGCCAGGTGCTGGATCTCATGGCCGGACTGAACACGTCCCTGGATGAACTGGAAATCCGGCATCGGCGCAAGACCGGCGCACTGATCCATGCGGCGGTCCAGCTCGGCGCGCTCGCGGCACAACCACAGATCCCGGCGGGACTTGATGAGTACGGCGCAGCACTTGGTCTTGCATTCCAGATCGCCGATGATCTGCTCGATGTCGAGGGCGAGGCGGTCGTGGTCGGCAAGACCGTCGGCGCGGACGCGGCAGCAGGCAAGGCGACCTTTCCTGCGCTGCTTGGCATAAACGGCGCCCGGCAGATGGCGCGGGATCTGTACCAGCAGTGCCTTGCCAGCCTGAACTTTCTCGGTGACAACGGGCGGTTCCTCGCGGTCATTGCCCAACGGGCCGTTGAGCGGGATCATTAGAGTCATGCGAGCGCCGAAGCGGACGTTACTGGAAAGCATTGATGTGCCGGCCGACCTGCGTCGTGTGCCGGAGGATCGCCTGCCGCAGCTCGCACAGGAACTGCGCGACTTCCTGATCATGACCGTCAGCCAGACCGGCGGCCACCTGTCGGCGGGTCTGGGAACGGTGGAACTGACCATCGCGCTCCACTACGTCTTCAATACGCCCGATGACCGCATCGTCTGGGACGTCGGTCATCAGACCTACCCACACAAGATCCTCACCGGACGGCGCGACCGCATGAACACCCTGCGGCGCGCCGGCGGCTTGTCGGGTTTCCCCCGCAGGCCGGAAAGCCATTACGACACCTTCGGTGTCGGCCATTCCAGTACCTCCATCAGTGCGGCATTGGGCATGGCGGTGGCCGCGGCGCGGCAGCAGTCGTCCCGTCAGGTGGTCGCCGTCATAGGGGACGGCGCCCTGACCGCAGGCATGGCCTTCGAGGCGCTGAACAACGCCGGCGACATGGATGCCAACCTGCTCGTCGTCCTGAATGACAACGACATGTCCATTTCACCGAACGTGGGCGCGCTGTCGAGCTATTTGGCGCGCATCCTGTCGGGGCGGGTGTTTTCCAGCGTCCGCGAGGGCAGCAAGACGGTGCTGAGCACGATTCAGCCGGTCTTTCAGCTTGCCAAGCGCGTCGAAGAGCACATCAAGGGCATGGTGACGCCCGGGACGTTCTTCGAGGAACTCGGCTTCAATTACATCGGCCCCATCGACGGACATGACCTGCCAAGCCTCATTCCGACGCTGCGCAATATGCGCGAACTGAGCGGGCCGCGCTTCCTGCACGTCGTAACCCGCAAGGGCAAAGGCTACGAACCGGCGGAAGGCGACCCCTGCGTATACCATGGCGTCACGCCCTTCGATCCCTCGACCGGGAAAATGGAAAGCAAGCCGACCGGCAAGACCTTCACACAGGTATTCGGCGAATGGCTCTGCGATGAGGCGGCCCGCGACCAGCGCCTCATCGGCATCACCCCGGCGATGCGCGAAGGATCCGGCCTGGTGGACTTTTCCAAGCGCTTTCCTGAACGCTATTTCGATGTGGGCATTGCCGAACAGCATGCCGTCACCTTTGCCGCGGGCCTTGCATGCGAAGGCCTAAAGCCGGTAGTGGCCATTTACTCGACGTTCCTGCAGCGCGCCTACGACCAGGTGATTCACGATGTGGCCATCCAGAATCTGCCCGTGACCTTCGCCATCGATCGCGGGGGCCTGGTGGGGGCAGACGGCGCCACACACGCCGGCAGCTTCGATCTGAGCTACATGCGCTGCATCCCGAACTGTGTGATCATGACGCCTGCCGATGAAAACGAGTGCCGGCAGATGCTTCATACGGCCTTCCTCCACGACGGACCGGCGGCTGTCCGTTATCCCCGCGGGACCGGCCCTGGCGTACCTACGCAGGCCGCACTGAGCGTCATTCCGCTGGGTACCGCCGAGATCCGCCGCAACGGTGCGCGGGTGGCGCTTCTGGCGTTTGGGACCCTGCTGGGCGCGGCTTTGGAAGCCGGCAACGCCCTGAATGCCACGGTCGTGAACATGCGCTTCGTAAAACCCCTGGATACCGCGCTCATCCTTGCGGTGGCGAAGAATCATGACCTGCTGGTCACGATCGAGGAAAACGTAGTGGCCGGAGGCGCGGGAAGCGGCGTCGCGGAATTCCTGGCTGAGCAGAATATGGTCGTGCCGCTTGTGCATCTCGGCTTGCCGGATGAATTCCTTGAACACGGCTCGCCGGCCAAAATGCTGGCCGAATGCGGCCTCGACGCGGATGGCATACGGCGGCGCGTGGAGGCAATTCTCCCTAGCCTTGCCCGCGTTCCGGAATCGGCTTAAAATCGACTAAATCACTCAGGATTTACGCCATGACCGCCGCTTCCTCTTCTCCGCGGACGGACTGCATCGCCGATGTGCAAAACAGTCCCGACTCGCGCCACATCGCCATCGACAAGGTGGGCATCAAGGATATCCGCCACCCCGTTCGCGTCAAGGATCGCAGTCAGGGTGAGCAGCATACGGTCGCGATGTTCAACATGTACGTGGAGTTGCCGCACAACTTCAAGGGCACCCACATGTCGCGGTTCGTCGAGATCCTGAACCGGTACGAAACGGAGATTTCCGTCGAATCCTTTCCGCACATGCTCGCGGAAATGGTCGAGCGCCTCGAGGCCAATGTCGGCCACATCGAAATGACATTCCCCTACTTCGTCACCAAATCGGCGCCCGTGTCAGGCGTGCGCAGCCTCATGGACTACCAGGTAAGCCTGATCGGCGAGATCCGCGATGGACAACACAACACGACCGCCAAAGTGGTGGTGCCCGTCACCAGCCTGTGTCCCTGTTCGAAGGAGATCTCCGAACGCGGCGCCCACAATCAGCGTTCGCACGTCACGGTCAGTGTCCGCGCCAATCGCTTCGTCTGGGTCGAGGACATCATTGATCTGGTGGAAAGGCAGGCAAGCTGTGAACTGTACGGCCTGCTCAAGCGCCCCGATGAGAAGTTCGTCACCGAGAGAGCCTACGACAACCCGCGCTTCGTTGAGGACATGGTGCGGGAAGTCGCGAGCGTACTGAATCAGGACGAACGCATCGACGCCTATACCGTGGAATCGGAAAACTTCGAATCCATTCACAATCATTCGGCTTACGCGCTGATCAGCCGCGACAAGGGTCTCCCACCCAGGCGGTAGACGCAAACAGCTGATCAGTGCCCCTTGCCGCTCCTTGGCGTTTCTGTTAGCCTGCTAATAATTAGCCTAGGAAGGAGCTGTTATGGGCCTGCCCCAGGAATCCTTTTCGGGAATCCTCCATGAGACGGCGCGCCTTTGGCGCACCGAACTTGATCGGCGTCTCCGTCCCCTGGGACTCAGTCAGGCGAAGTGGCGGATGCTCTTGCATATCTCCTGCAGCGACAACTGCACCCAGGCGGAACTGGCGGCCCGTCTGGGCGTGGAAGCTCCCACCGTAGTCGGGCTCCTCGACCGCCTGGCCGCCGACAAGCTCATTGAGCGACAGGAATCGCCGACGGACCGCCGCAGCAAGACCGTACACCTGCTAAAGGCCGGCGAGGCCCTCCTCAAACCGATCAACCAGATGGCCGAACAGTTGAGCGACGAACTGCTATCTGGCTTTAGCAGCGAAGAGCTCGCATGCAGCCGCGCCGTCTTGCAGCGCCTCCGCGACCACCTTCTTGCCCTATAAAAGAACCTTCATGAATAAAGTGTCCCGGCTTGTCCAATCGATGGCGCAACAACGCGCACTTGTGGTTTTCTTTCTGGCACTGGCGCTCTATGGCGGCTATGTGTTTTGGCGCCATCTGCAAAATTACGTCAGCACGGACGACGCCTATGTCGGTGCGCACGTCGTGTCGGTTGCCGCCCAGGTTTCGGGACCGGTGGCGAAACTCTATATACGCGACAATTCGCCGGTGCGGCAAGGGCAGCGCCTCTTCGAAATCGATCCGCGCCCGTTCAAGATCGCGGTTGCCGCCGCCAAGGCGCGTGTTGCCGAGCGCAAGGCGGCTTTGGTGAACGCGGCATTCATCAGCGAACGCACGACCAGGATGGCCGCGCACCGTTTCCTGTCGTCAGTGGCCTCGCAGACCGCGCAGACCACGGTACAGACCGATCGCGCGGCGCTGGATGCCGCCCGGGCGGCGCTCGCGCAGGCGCGCCTCAATCTGCGCCACTGCGTCGTGCACGCCGCGACCACGGGCTATATCAGCAGCATGAACATCCGTGTCGGCACCTATATCCAGGAAGGGACGCCGCTCTTTGCGCTGATCAGCAGTGAACGCTACTGGGTTTCGGCGAACTTCAAGGAAACGGAGCTTGCCCATATACATCCGGGCGAAAAGGCGCACATCCATGTCGATATGTATCCAGGCCATCTCTTTCGCGGCCGCGTCGAAAGCATCAGCGGCGGGAGCGGCACCGTGTTTTCGCTGTTGCCACCCGAAAACGCGACGGGCAACTGGGTGAAGGTCACCCAGCGCGTCCCCGTCCGCATCGTGGTTTTGAACGTAAGCCCCAAGTGGCCACTGCGGATCGGCACGAGCGCCGCGGCCACGGTTTATTTCCCCAACCACTGAGCAACGCCCATGTTTCATAAGATGCTGCTGTGCTTCGACGGCACCCGCGAAAGCCACGCGGCCCTGAAACAGGGAGCGGAACTGGCGGCCGCCTGCCACGCGCAGGTGCATCTGCTGGCGGTCATTCAGGCCGGCGCCATGGCGCTTGTGGGCGAAACCCTGTCAGCCGAGGCGCCGCTTGCGGATTATCAGCAACGTGTCACGGACATCCTGAATGAAGGCGTCGAGGATCTGCTGGCGCTCGGCGTCACGGCCAAAGGACATATGGCCATTGGTGATCCGGTCACCGAAATCGCCGCGGCGGCCCGCGCGCTGTCTGTCGATCTCATCGTTCTCGGCCACCACAGTCGCTCGGCTCTGGCGCGCTGGTGGCGCAGTTCTACCGATGTCTCACTGCTCGACATCGTTCATTCCAGCATCCTTGTGTGCATTGACAGGCCCGATACAACGCCCCCCGCATGACAGCCTCGCAGAGACTACTGGTGACCGTCGCCGTGATGGCGGCCACCGTGATGCAAGTGCTAGACACCACGATCGTCAATGTCGCGCTGCCCCACATGCAAGGCCAGCTGGCCGCCACGCCAGACCAGATCACGTGGGTCCTGACAAGCTACCTCGTGGCGTCGGCGATCTTCATGCCATTGACCGGGTTCTTCTCGGATCGCCTCGGACAGAGGCGTTATCTGCTGATCAGCATCTTCGGCTTCGTAGTGTTTTCGGCGGCGTGCGGACTGGCCCGCTCGCTCGACCAGATCGTGCTGTTTCGCCTGCTGCAGGGCGTCTTTGGTGCTGCGCTCGTGCCTCTGTCGCAGGCCATCATGGTCGGCGTCTACCCGCCGCACGAACGCGGCCGCGCCATGGCCATCTGGGGCATCGGCGTCATGGTCGGTCCGATTCTCGGACCCACCCTGGGCGGCTACCTGACCGAGGCTCTGAGCTGGCGATGGACCTTTTTCATCAACCTGCCCGTTGGCATCCTGTCATTCCTTCTGGCCATGAAAGCCGTGCCCGATACACCCAAACGCAGCCGGAACATGGACTGGTGGGGACTCGTGTATCTGTCCATCGCCCTGGCCGCCGCCCAGTACGCCCTCGATCGCGGCAACGCGTACGGCTGGCTCGGTTCGTTGCGCATCCAGATTGCGGTGACTCTCGTGATCGCGGGGCTGCTTGCGTTTCTCGCGCACAGCATGTCCCGCCAGGGCCCCCGCCTGTTCGATCTGCGCATTTTTCTGGATCGCAATTTCACCATCGCAAGCCTGCTGCTCGCAGTCTTCGGGCTCGGCATGTACGGATCCATGGTGATGCAACCGCTGCTGCTCGAGGAACTGCTGCATTATCCCACCCTGACGACAGGCCTCATCATGGCGCCGCGGGGCATTGTCAGCGCCATCAGCATGGTCATCGTCGGCCGCCTCATCACCCGCGTCAGCGGACGGGTCCTCATCACCGTCGGCGTCCTCCTGAGCGCACTCGGCACCTGGGTCATGGGCAGCTACAACCTGCACATCGACCCGTGGGCTGCCGTCTGGCCCGTGCTCGTCCAGGGTGCCGGTCTTGGCATGATCTACGTGCCTTTGTCGACCATCGCTTTTTCGACGCTGCCCAAGGAAACAGCCGCCGAAGCCGCGGGGCTTTTCAGCCTGATGCGCACGATTGGTTCGTCCATCGGCATTTCCCTGGTGACGACGATATTCATTCGTCACGGCCAGATGGCCTGGAACCTTCTGGGCGGCCATATCAGCGCCTACAATCCGGCGACGCGGGCCTACGTGGCGCCACTGCGGGTCACGCCGCAAAGCCCCCTTGGCACCAACGTGCTCGCCCAAGCCCTTGCCCGCCATTCGCAGATGGTGGCCTTCGATGCGGCCTTTGTCTTCATCACGGTCAGTTTTGCGCTGATGCTGCCCTTGCTTTTGTTCCTGAGCAGGGGCCGCATCGCCCTGGCCCCCGGTCCGCAAGTGATCGCTGACTAGCCAGCCGTTTGCCGCCACCGCTATACTAGTGGCCCATTATGAAACCCCTTGTGATTTTCCGGCACGCCCCCGGTGAGGGCCCAGGTTACCTCGGCGAGGTCCTCAAGCGCCGCGGTGTGCCATTTGAAATGATCTGCGTGGATCAGGGACAGGCCATGCCAAGTACCGTCGATGCCTGGTCAGGTCTGGTCTTCATGGGCGGCCCCATGAGCGTCAACGATCCTCTGCCGTGGATCGGTCAGGCCACCGGTCTGATACGTGCCGCACGCGAGCAGGATCTGCCGGTACTGGGACACTGTCTGGGCGGACAACTGATCAGCAAGGCCCTGGGCGGCACGATCGCGCGCAATCCGGTACAGGAAATCGGCTGGGGACCCGTCACGCAGGTGGCCGCCGCCGCAGGCCGGCGGTATTTTGCGGATCTGCCGCCGACGTTCGAGGTATTTCACTGGCATAGCGAGACCTTCAGTATCCCGGAGGGCGCCACACTCGTGTTGACGGGTCCGCACTGCCGGCATCAGGGCTTTGTGATGGGGCGCATGCTCGGCCTGCAATGCCACATCGAGATGACGGCCAGAATGATCGAAAACTGGATCGGCAACACCGAAGACCACGCCCTGGGTTCCACCGCATCCGTGCAGACGGCGGAAGCCATGCGCACCGGCATGGATCACCGTCTGGCCGCCCTGCACCGGGTAGCCGACGCGATCTATGGTGTGTGGTTAGACCAGCTGTGCGGATAGGCGTCGACCTGGGAGGCTCGAAGATCGAGGCTGTCGTCCTGGACGACGCCGGAATCATCCGCGGTCACACCCGCGTTGCCACGCCCCGTGCCGGCGGCTATGAAGCCATTACCGCCGCCATCGCCACCCTTGTCGCACACCTCGAAGCCCAGGTGCAGATCCGCTGCACCATCGGCATCGGAACTCCAGGAGCCATCTCACACACAACCGGCGCGATCAAGAATTCCAACACAACCTGCCTGAATGGCCGCCCGCTGCAACAGGATCTCGAACAGCTGCTTGGCCGCCCCATCCGCCTGGAAAATGACGCCAACTGCCTCGCGCTGAGCGAAGCCCGCGATGGGGCCGCGCGCGACCATGGCTGCGTATTTGCAGTCATCCTCGGCACCGGTGTCGGCGGCGGTCTTGTCATCAACAAGACGCTCTGGAGCGGCCGTCAGCGCATCGCCGGCGAATGGGGACACAACACCCTCGACCCGCAAGGCCCGGACTGTTACTGTGGCCATCGCGGCTGTGTCGAAACCCTGCTGTCGGGACCGGGACTGGTCGCCGATTACCAGAAGCACGGTGGCGACCGGACCCTGGACGCGCCCGCCCTGGTTGCCGCCGCGCGCAAGGGCGAACCCCTGGCCGCGGCCAGCCTGCACCGCTACGGGGAACGCCTGGGCCGGGCCCTGTCGGTCGTCGTCAACATTCTCGACCCCGACATCATCGTCCTCGGCGGAGGCCTGAGCACCGTACCGGAAATCTATGCGCAAGGCCGCCGGGCACTGGCAGCGTGGGCCTTCACGGATGACTGTGTCACACCGATCGTACCGGCGGCGCACGGACCGGCCTCCGGAGTCCGGGGCGCCGCACACCTCTGGTAACGGACCGTCTTTCTTTCACGTCACAGGATCACGATGCGCACATCCCGCCTGCTTCTTTCCACCTTGAAGGAAAATCCCGCTGACGCCGAGATCGTCAGCCACCGCCTGATGCTGCGAGCGGGGCTCATCCGCAAACTGGCCGCGGGGCTCTATGTCTGGCTGCCGCTCGGTCTGCGCGTGCTGCGGCGCGTAGAGGCCGTCGTGCGCGCCGAAATGGACCGCGCCGGCGCCCAGGAGCTGCTCATGCCATCCATCCAGCCGGCTGAACTCTGGGAAGAATCGGGACGCTGGCAGCACTATGGACCGGAACTGCTGCGTATCACCGACCGGCATGACCGGGCTTTCTGCTACGGTCCCACGCACGAGGAAGTCATCACCGATCTGGCCCGGCGCGAAATCCGCAGCTACCGCCAGCTGCCGGCGAATTTCTATCAGATCCAGACAAAGTTCCGCGACGAGGTGCGGCCCCGCTTCGGAGTGATGCGCGCCCGCGAATTCCTCATGAAGGACGCCTATTCGTTTCATGCCGACGAAGCGTCTCTGCGCGAGACCTATGACGACATGTTCGCCACATACCAGCGTATCTTTTCCCGCCTGGGGCTCCGGTTTCGTCCGGTCCGCGCGGACACCGGCAGCATCGGCGGAAGCGCTTCACATGAGTTTCATGTCCTCGCCGACACCGGCGAAGATGCGCTCGCCATCTGCAGCGCCTGCGCCTACGCCGCCAATGTCGAACTGGCGACCGCAGCGCCGCCTCCGCCCGCTGCGGCACCGGACGAAGCCCTGACCGCACGCGACACCGGCGATACCGCCACCATCGAGGAGGTGGCGCAATTCTTCGGCGTACAGCCTGGACGTATCCTGAAGACCCTGTTCGTCAAAGGCGAGAACGGGCCCGTAGCGCTGTTGTTGCGCGGCGATCACGAGCTGAACGCCGTCAAGGCCCTCAAGGTGCCCGGCGTCTCATCTCCCCTGACGTTCGCCACCACGGCCGAAGTGATCCAGGCAGGCGGCGTCCCCGGGACGAGCGGACCCATCGGGCTGCGGATTCCGGCTTTTGTGGATCCGGCGGCGGCGTCACTTGCCGACTTCATATGCGGCGCCAATCGGGAAAGACACCACCTGCAGGGCGTGAACTGGGGGCGCGATGTGCCCTTGCCGCCCCTGGCGGATCTGCGCGAGGTGCTGCCCGGCGATCCCTGCCCGGAGTGCGGTGCGCCTCTTGAGCGCCACAGGGGCATCGAGGTCGGCCACATCTTCCAGTTGGGCACCAGATACAGCCTCAAGATGGCAGCGCGCTTCCTCGATGAAAAAGGCGAAAGCAGGCCCTTTGTCATGGGCTGCTACGGCATCGGCGTTTCTCGTGTCGTGGCTGCCGCAATCGAGCAAAACCACGACGAGCGTGGCATCACATGGCCTGCGCCGCTTGCGCCATTCGCGGTCGCCATCGTCCCCATCGGCGCAGCGAAATCCCCTGCGGTCGCCGACACGGCGGTCACGATCTATGATGAATTAAAGAAGAGCGGTATCGACGTCCTGCTCGATGATCGCAATGAACGCCCGGGCGTGCTCTTCGGTGACATGGACCTGATTGGCATCCCGCACCGTCTCGTCATCGGTGAGCGGGGACTGAAAACCGGGATGGTGGAATACAAGGCGCGCTGCGCCGACACTGCGGAGGATTGGCCGCTTGCGGAAGTTCTTCCACGACTCAAGGAACGCCTGGGCTAGCACTTTCGCTGCGCTGTTTCTGGCGTCAGCTGCCGCGTGTGCGCACGCCGACTCGCCCTGGGGCCACATTCCGGTCGCGCGCGACGGTTTTGCCGGCCCCTTTGCCGCGCAAGTCTGGCTCGCGGACATGTCGACGCGTCTTGCGGCCTTTGTGCCGGATCGGCGCTTTCGCATTCGCCTTCTGGAAGACGTCCGCTACGCAGCCCTGCGCGAGGGCCTGCGCCCGCGCATCGTGCTGGCGGTCATCGAAGTGGAGAGCGCCTTCAATCCCTACGCCATTTCCTCAAGCGGCGCTCTCGGGCTGATGCAGGTGATGCCGTTCTGGACGCAGCGCCTCCCTTACCCGCAGCGCAACCTCTTCCGCGTTCGCACCAACCTCCTCTACGGCTGCCATATCCTGCGCCACTACCTGAACCGTCACCGCGGCAACCTGTTCGCGGCGCTGGCCGCCTACAATGGCAGCAACGGCCTGCCCTATTATCCCGACCGCGTCTACGCGGCGTTGCATGCCCGCTGGTTCCACCAGTAAGCACGCAGCGCCGCCGTCTTGCTTTTCAATCCAGCCGGGGAGTCCCCGCTGTGTCATGGACCACCTCCTGCGCGCGGGCTTGCTGCACGGGCAGATGCTCACGCCGGATATCCGCGGCGAGATCCCGCTGGATCACCGGTCCGTAAACCTCACGCCACTGCAAGGCCAGCTCGCGATCGACACCCTGGTACATGGCGGCATGGCCGGCGATCAGCCGCCGGCCATGCGCAAAGCGGCGGCGCAGGCGCAGCATGGCCTTCTGCCCGGCCGGACTCAGCAACGCTTGAACGATCCGCTCGCGTACCGCACGCGGCAGTTTGGCGCTGATCGTAAAGCCCTGATTGGGAAAATGCGGCCCCTTCTGGATGATGGTGATGCCCTTATGCTGCGGATCGAGATAGTGCACACTAAGTCGCGGTCCGATGCCCATCATGCAGGTATGGGCGCGCACTGCCTGAAAGATCGCCTTCCAGCCGTGCATGTCGCGGATGTACGGCTGGCGCATGGGATTCGTGAAATAGGACATCACCCACAGACTGCCGAAGTTCGGAAACGGGGGTGCGCACAGAACCTGACCCGTTGCCGCCTGCCGCAGCGTATGCACCGGCGAATTCTTCCATGTATAGAGACGCCAATCCTGTGATTGGGGAACACGGGGGCCGAGCGTCTGATCGAGATGGTGCAGACGCCATGCTATGAATTGCGGTCCGTCGAAGTAGATGTCGGCGTGGTCTGTCCATATCCAGGATTCATAGGTGATCCACCCGTCCGGATGCCTGTAGATGACTTTGTGGCCCAGCGCCTTGGTCAAAAACGCCGCGACCGGCCCGTAATCGCGCCGCCCGCGCGACCCCGATTCGCGCGGTGCCGCCACGAAAACATACGGCCTGTCGTTGAGCGGGGCCGCCTGTGCCGCGTTGCGCTGACCGACTGCCGCCGATGCCAGACCCAACGACCCGAACACGGCGAGCGATGCACCCACTGCCACCTGTACCACTTTGCCCATAATCCCCCCTTATTGTCATCCCGGCTTTTAACATAGCATCCACGCCGTCAATGCCAAGGCCGCAGCAAAGCGTGGCCCGACCGCCTGGCGCCTGCTAATTGCCGTCCGTCCTGCCGGCCACAGCCCCTCGCGACACCGCATCCGTCAGAAGCCGCACCATCCGGCCAAGGGCACGTGGGCGCCGCGCAAACGAACTCTATATGAACCGAGATTTCCCATTAGCCCCCGATCTCTAATGGAAGTCATCAGCGTAAGTTGTTGAGTCGGCTGGGATTCAGGGGTAGATTGGGAGGGAAAGCGGCCGCACTTTTTCTGTACGGAGGGTGTATGGGGTTCGAGCTCCGGTTTACCGACCAGGAAATCACCGCCTGGGGTGGCATGGGCCTCATGAAGCGGATGCCCGATCACCTCCATTTTGATCAGGCTTTGCAGGAAAGCGGTCTCCCTCGGCCGGGCAGCAACCGCGGCTATCGTCCCGAACAGCTCATCACCCAATTCATGCTCTCTGGCGGGTAGTGGCGCCAATCGCTTTGAGCATGGGGAAGTCACCCGCCATGATCCCGTGTTGAAGCGTCTGTTTGGCTTTTCCCGCATGGCGAACTTCAAGGCGGTGATGCGGCTCTTCCGGAAGTTCACGCAGGCGACCAATGACCACGTATTCGGTGCCCTTCTATCGTTGGCTCTTTGCCCAGATCGCCGTGGATGGGTTGACACTCGATTTGGACTCCACGGTCATGACGCGCCACGGGACCCAGGAGGGTGCTGTCCGTGGTTACAATCCCAGCAAGCAGGGACGGGCTTCCCATCATCCCTTGATGGCCTTTATCTCGGATGTGCGCATGATCGCCAACTGCTGGTTGCGTCCTGGCAACAGTCATACCGCCAACAATGCCTCGGCGTTTCTTGATAACACCATCGAGAACCTGGGGGACAAACGTGTCGCGCTGCTACGGGCCGACAGCGGCTTTAGTGATCAGGCCTTTTTGCAGAAATTGGAGCAAAAAGAGCTCCATCACATCATCGCCATGCGTTTGAACCAACCCCTGCAACGGGCCCTCGTGGAGGCCTGCGGCTGGTGGATGCTCGATGATGGCATCGATCTCGTCAGCATCGATTATCAGGCCACGGGCTGGCCACACCCCCGGAGAGTTGTCGGCATCCGTCAACATATTCAAAAACGCGACACCGCCAAAGGCAAGACCCTCTCCTTATTCGCAGACGACCCCCAGTGGGGCCGGTATCGATTCGCCGCTCTCGTAACGGATCTGGATCTCCCATCCGTCGAGATCTGGCGCCTGTACCGGGGCCGCGCCGACTGTGAGAACCGCATCAAGGAATTGAAGTACGACTTCGCCGCCGGCAGCTTTTGCCTTGATGACTTCTGGGCCACCGAAGCGTCTCTCAATACCGCGCTTCTCGCTTACAACCTGATGAGCCTCTTCCGCCAGGCGGTGTTGCGCGCAAGTGTGGTGGAAAGCGGCGGCAAGGATGTCCAGCACACCTTGAAGACCCTTCGCTACAAGCTCTTCGCCAAGGCCGGCTACACCACGACCGAAGGCCGCAAGGACATCCTGAAACTCGCCATCGCCATGCGCCAAAGAGAGTGGATGGAGGGCCTTTGGGACCATTCCAAGACCTTCTCTTTGCCCGTCCGTTTTACGCCCACATTCTCCTCGGCGTAGGGGTCTAATGGAAAATCTGGGATGAACGCCTGTCACGGCTCCAGCCGGATGGTCATCCCGGCCAGTGGGCCCTTGAGGTGCGGCAGGCGTTCGATGAACACGCACAGGTTGTCGGCGGGGTGATATCTCGCGCCTTTGCCGTCGGCCAAGGCCGGGTTGAACCGGTAGGGACTGGCCTTGCCCCGGAATCCAACGAGATCATCCAGTTGCCGTTGGCAGGCGAGTCTGGTCCAGCGGCAGGCGGCAATCTCTTCGGCCACCATGGCTTCGGCGTAGTGACGGGCCAGGGCAGGATAGGCACGGGTGGTGCTCGTGAGTTACCGATGGTCAAAGCGATGTACATACGTGTATTTACTTTAATCACAAGCTGGTGTAGGATGTACAGGTACACACAAAGGATCACCGATCATGATGACCACCAGGATTTTCAAAAACGGCAATTCGCAGGCGGTGCGGATTCCGTCCGAACTGGCCTACGAACGCACCGACCTCGAGCTGGAAATCGAGCGCATTGGCGATGAGATCCGCATCCGGCCTGCACGTCGACGGCTGGACCATCTGCTGGAAAAATTTGGCCGGTTCTCGGCGGATTTCATGGCCGAGGGGCGGGGTGAGAACCAGGAAGGCGATCGGGACGCGCTATGACGCCCAGGTTCATGCTCGACACGAATATGTGCATCTACTTGATGAAACACCACCCACCGGAGGTCGCAACGCGCTTTGCGCAGTGCTTTGCCGGAGAGGTGGTAATTTCATCGATCACACTCGCCGAACTTGAATACGGGGTCGTGTGTTCCGGTGAACAACAGCCCCGCAATCGGGCGGCTCTGTCCTCGTTGCTGGAAGATCTCGCCGTGGCACCCTTCGATAGCGCCGCCGCGCTTGCCTATGGCCCGGTGCGTCTGGCCACCCGTGAGCGCAAGCGGGATGCGCTCGACAAGCTGATTGCCGCGCATGCCATCGCATTGGGGGTGACGCTGGTCACTAATAACATCACCGATTTCGCCGGGTATCCCGGACTGTGTCTTGAAAATTGGGTTGGCAATCACTGAGCCCGTCGACTTGCCTCCAGCATGACGTGCCTGATCAGCCGGCAATGTCCGCCCAAGGGTCATCGGCATGCCCTGCTGCGCTTTCGAACGCGCCCAGGCGGGCACGGGCGCTCGGCGTGAAGCCGAGTTCTGCGGCCAGCATCGCCATGTCCCTGAGATAGGCCCGCGCCCCCGTGGAGAACGGATTATGCATCACCGGGCGATCCTTGAGGTCAACGCCCGAGAGTTTGGTGCCGCGCACCGGGATCACATCGGATTTGGCGGCCAGGCGCATGTTGTGCTCATAGCGGGTCGCCGCGTTGCACCAGGCAGCCAGCAGGTAGACGTCGGGCGTGGGCAGTAACCCGCGCAGGGCGTGCAAAATCGCATGATCCCAATATGGCGCGCTTCCTCGAGCAGCATGGCGGAAACATCGATGGCAAGGATCGTTTCCTTCTGTTACAGCATCCGCGCGTTGGTATTCAGTGAGGCTGTGTCCGTCAGGTTGTGCAAATTCCCTTCAAATTCCCTTTTGGCATGAGGGCGGATTCCATCAGGCGGGCCACCCGCAGCCGTTCACGCCGCTGCTCTTTCAGCAGCTCCACGTTGAGGTAGCGGTTGTCCTCAAACCAGGTCTCGTGGGTCTCGACGCAGAGGGCCCGGACGGCAATCCTGGCTGGACGCACAGCGCGCTGCGGCGGGCTTGCGGGAGTCCTTGCCAGGCTTGTCCGTCTCAGGATGCAGATGGGAGTAAAAGGCGGCGCGGGCGGGCCACCGCCAGGCGCCCGCCGGTCCCGGACACGTCCCTAAGGG
>JAJYHH010000063.1 GCA_021784845.1 Pseudomonadota bacterium | reverse complement strand
TTCCGCCGCGAAATCGGCGTGGTCTTTCAGGACAACAAACTGCTGAACGACCGCACGCTGTTTGACAACGTCGCTTTGCCCCTGATCGTGCGCGGCGTGACCGGTGACGAGCTGCGCCGGCGGGTGCAGGCGGCGCTCGACAAGGTCGGCCTGCTTGCGCGCGCCCGCAGCTATCCGCTGACGCTGTCTGGCGGCGAACAGCAGCGCGTGGGCATCGCCCGCGCCATCACCAACCGCCCGCCGCTGCTGATCGCCGACGAACCCACCGGCAACCTCGACACGGCTTTGTCCGACGAAGTGATCGATCTGTTTCGCGACTTTCATGAACACGGCACCACCGTGCTGATCGCCACGCACGAGAGGCGCCACATCGAGCGCCTGGGCAAACGCGTGATCACGCTGCGCCGGGATCACGGCGTGGAGGCGGCGTGAGCGGTTACTTCAGCCGGCACGCGCAAGTCTTGCTCGCCACGGTGGGCGACCTCGTCCGCGAACCCGTGGCGAGCGCGCTCGCCATCGCCGTCATCGGCATCACCCTGGCCTTGCCGGCAGGCCTCTTTACCGCGCTCGCCAACGTCGAGCGCCTGAGCGAAGGCTGGCACCAGAGCGCGGCTTTTTCGGTCTACCTGCACCGCCAGACTCCCGCGCCGCGGCAGGTCGCCGACACCATCGGCCACCTGCCCGGCGTGAAGGCGGTGGCCTACGTGAGCCCGGCGGCGGGTCTGGCCATGTTCCGGCGGCTATCGGGCTTTGGCGCCTCGCTTGCCACCCTGCACAGCAACCCGTTGCCTCCCGTGGTGCTGGTGACACCGCGCCACGCAACGGCCGCGGCACTGGCCCGGCTCACGCAAAACCTGCGGACGGTACCGGGCGTCGCTGCGGTCCAGTCCGACCTGCACTGGCTCGAGCGCCTGCACGCCGGGCTCGCCCTCGGACGGCGTTTGGCGATCCTGCTCACCGCCCTTCTCGGGCTTGCCGTCCTGCTGATCCTCGGCAACACCATCCGCGTGGCCGTCATGAACCGGGCGACCGAAATCGAGGTGATCCAGCTCGTGGGCGGCACCGACACCTTCATTCGCCGCCCCTTCCTCTACGCCGGCGCGATGCAGGGGGCCCTGGGGGCGCTGGTGGCGTTTCTTCTGGTCGAGACGGCCGTCCTGATCCTGGATGATCCCACCCGGCATCTGGCCGCACTCTACGGCAGTTCCTACCACCTGCAGGGCCTCGGACTGCACGGGCTTTTGTGGCTCGTTGTGGGCGGCGCGATGCTGGGCTGGACCGGATCGCGGCTGGCCGTCGGCCGGGAACTGCGCCGCCGGCGCCTGGCCTAACGACGTATTGCCCGGAACTTTCCGGGGCATTAGCACTCTCAACCGGAGAATGCTAAAATGTCGTCTGCCGAAAGCAGGAGGTTCGTCCATGACAACACAGGCACTACCGGTAACTCTTGCTGTCCAGACCGAAGGGGGTCTGGCGAGTTATGTGCGCCTCGCCAATGCCGCACCCGTCTTAAGCGCCGACGAGGAACGCGCGCTCGCAGTGCAGTATCGCCAGCGCGGCGACCTGGAAGCCGCCCGCCAGCTCGTCTTGTCCCAGCTGCGCTATGTCATCCGCGTCGCCCGCGCCTTTGCCGGCTATGGCCTGCCACAGGCCGACCTCATTCAGGAAGGCAACATCGGTCTGATGAAAGCCGTCAAACACTTCGACCCGGCGCATGGTGTCCGTCTGGTGTCGTTCGCCGTGCACTGGATCCGCGCGGAGATCTACGACTACATTCTGCGCAACTGGCGCATCGTCAAGGTCGCCACGACCAAGGCCCAGCGCAAACTGTTTTTCAACCTGCGCCAGTCGCGCGCGCGTATCGGCTGGATGAATCGCAGCGAGATCGACTCACTGGCCGCCGAACTCGACGTGCCGACCGCGACGGTCAAGGAAATGGAGTCGCGCATGTCCTATCCGGACGTGTCGTTCGACGCCCATGAAGACGCCGATGACGAAGAGTACCGGGCAACGCCTGCCGGCTACCTCCAGGACATGCGTTACAATCCCGAGGCACTGCTCTCGCGCTCCGATGACGAGACGTCACAGCACGATCGGCTGCAGACCGCTCTGGTCGCGCTCGATGACCGCAGCCGCGACATCATCAGGCGGCGCTGGCTTGGCAACACCAAGCCGACACTGCACGAACTCGCCGCCGAGTACGGTGTCTCGGCAGAACGCATCCGCCAGATCGAAAAGAAGGCGCTCGACACCATGAAAGGATTCATGGCCATGCCAGAGCCAGCCTAAGACCCGCCGGAGCGCCCGCGTCCGCCGGGGCCTGCGCCCCGGCGCGGGTGCGTTTTTATCCGCAGCCCCCCTGACCACGCCGCAGGTTCCACACGAACGTGCGCGTATTGCCGGCGGCGTCCGTCAGCACCAGCGTCATGGGGGCCAGGAATTCCGGCCCCGTGAAGACCGACCAGGTACCGTCTGGCAGCACGTGCACAAGGCCCCCGGCAAACCAGGCGCCGGTGAGGCCCGCCGGATCCGACCACCTCCCTTGCAGCGTCCCTGTCGGTTGCCCGATGAACGACACGACACACGCCTGCGGGCCGCCGTTGTCAAAACCCACGGTCGCCTGCGCCTGCCCCTGCTCATCGGCGCCATCCACGGCGTGCGCGGCGAGGAGGTGAACACCATCGGCAAAAGCCGATGTCGCTACCGTAAACGCAAAAGCGCCTCCCGTGGTGACCGACTGGCCCGCCTGTCCGTCCACCGTCAGCGTCACGGCCACGGGCAGCTGCAAGGGATCATCGACATCGCCCTCGACCTCGAGTGCACCGTGCGTCCACGCCGGCAGCGGCGCAAGCGACACCGCGATGGATGACTGCGCGAACGCAGGCGGCGGATCGCCCCCGAAAAGCGGCGAGGCACTGGTGGCGAGCGCTTTGGCATAGGCGGTGATGGCCGTGGCAAGCGGTGTCTGCGCCGTGCCCATGAGACCATCGGCCACCGCCGTCTGCAGCACCCCTTCGGCCAGCCCCTCCCGATAGGCGTCCGCCGACAGCGGCACGGCACCAAGATGCAGGGGGCCACTGGCCGCCGCACCGTTTAGCAAGCCATCGCTTGCCACATCCGCGACGAGGAGCGCCGTCACGGTGGCGGTGGTCTGCCCCTGCGCGTGCGCCCAGGACGACAGGGCGGCAAGCGTCAACGCCGCCTCGTTGGCCGCAGACAGCGTGGTGGCGCCGACGGCGGGCAGTTCGGGCAGGGCATCGGGCGCATAGCCAAGCCATGCGCCAAATGCTGTGTCGGCGTCGTTGATGGCGGGTCCGGCGGCGATGCCCGTACTCTGCAGGTAGCCTGCAAAGGCCGCAGCCGCCGTACTCCAGGGCGAGACATTCACCGTCTCGGTGGCGCCCTGCTCATAAACGATCTGCGCATCGAGCGGTCCGCTCACTTCCTCCTCGCCATCGGCGGCGCTGACATAGGCGATACCCTCGGTCTGCACGGTCAGCACCGTACTTGGCACCCGCACAGACAGAGCAAAGCGGCCATTGTCATCGGTGCGTGTACTGGCGATGATGCGGCTGCCATCGCGCACCGTGACGGGCGCGCCCGCCAGGGCGCGGGTCCCGCTGACAACGATCCCGCTTACCATGCCCACTGGCAACGGCGGCGGCGCGGAGACCTGTCCGACCTCGCAACCGGCAACGCAGGCACACAACGGCCACAACACCCAACGCACAAGTCGCATATTTCCTCCCTGTTTCTAGAAAATCCGCCATACAAGCGAAGTCGTAACGGTCGACAGCGGATGGGGTCCGGGTGCCGACGCAAGCGACAGCTCTACCGCAAGGCCCGCCGGCAACGGCGCCACCGCCATCACGCTCCACACCGGCAGCCAGCCCTCTTGCGGGGGCCGGCTCATCTGCGCATAGCCAAGCGCGTCCTTCACATAGCGCCCCGCGCGGTCCACCCGGTCCACGCCCAACCCCACGCCCCACCACGGACGGAAGCCGTAGGCAAGCGGCAAGCGCCATTCCCACAGAAACCGTCCACGCCATGCGGTGACAGACTCGACGTGACGCGAGAAGGCCGGAGTGGCAAGACGCGACACACCGAGAACGAGGGCAAACGCACGGCCCGCAAACAGGCGGTCGGACAGGATCGCCTCGGCGCTTGCGCCGCGCAGGGCCAGAACCCGGCCAAGGCCCGGCGTCTGTGCCCAGGCCGCACCGCCACCGATGGCCAGGCGCCACGCGTGCGCCGTGCCAGTCGCCAGAACCCACAGCCACGCCACGGTCTTTTTCATAAAGAACCCTCGAGCTGCACTTCGACGGATTGAGGCGGCACGTACAGGATCAGCCGGGCGCGATGCCAGCGGATCGAAGTACTGAGTACCGAACGCCCGGCGCGGCCCAGGGCGGCCACCGGTGTCGATCCGCCGCCCCCTACGAGCGACAGCGCCTGATCGGCGCTTTGCACCAGCGACTGGCCGAGCGCAAACCACGCGCGCGACCGCCGCTTTCCCCTGACAAAGCCCGCAAGCCCCATGCGATAGGCGTGACTGAACACGACGCCGTTTGCCGCCAGAGTGCGGCCGCGCGGCGTCACCACCGTGCGCACACGAAGCAGCAGACGGTCGCCGGCCACCTGTTGGGCCTGCGCCAACAGACGGGCTCCGGCGGCCAGCGCCCCGCGCGCGCCGGCTACCGGCGCGACGGTATGCAGCACGATCAGCGCGGTGTCCGCGCTCGTGATGGCGCGTGCCAGGCGGGCGGCAATCCAGGTGCCGGCGGCGATACCCAGGCCATGGCTGCCTGCGCGCACGACCAGCAGTCGCCCCGCATGGGGGTAATACGCAAAGGCACGGCCGCGCCTGCGCCGGGCCGGTGGTGGAGCCTGCGCGGCCGGCGTCCTCGCGGGCTTTGGCAAAAACCGCAGAAGGCGCGCCCAGGGGCTGCTCGCGTGAACCGGCGCGTAGGCCAGACGGCGCACTTCCTGTACGGGCGTGTGGCTTACCATGAGACGCGCACATCCCCATCGGCGGTGACCAGCACCATGTGCCAGCGGTGCACTGGTCTGTGCGGGCGGTCCCCCACCACCATGCAGTCGGCAGACAGGCCGGAACGCGCGTCGCAGTGAAAGCGCACGCGGCGTGCGTGCCACGGGTGGCCGGTGTAGACCGCAAGACCAAGAACCGGCAAAGGCCGCGGCGTGGTGCGCACGCGCACAGCCAGCAAGTCCCGCGCGCCGATCGCAATCTGCGAGCGCACCGCGAGCGTTACCGTCTCCGCGCCCATCCTGCGTGTGGCGCGCTTGCGAATAAGCCGCCGGCGTGGCCGCGCGCACAGAAGCCGCGTGGCCAATGCCACCCACGGTGACACCCTGCGCGCCACCGGCGGGGCGGACGCGGCGGCAGGGGCCACGAAAATGAGATCACTCGCATAAGGGCGCGCGCGGTCGCCTGTGCAGACGAGGAGAGACACCCGAAACCGGGACAGCGCGGCAAACACGTTGCCGCAATAACGGTGCCGGAAGCCGCCGCGTGCCGTCAGCACGACGCCACCTGCCCGGGGCAATACCGTGGCGCGAAACAACGGATTGGTGACGGCAAGGACCAGCGCTGCGCTGAGCGCGGGAGGAAACACGAGGCGCAACCCGAGATTGGGGATCATGACGGCCCTGATCGGCGTATAGGGCCTCAATGCGACATAGCGCGCACGCGGCGCCACCGCCGTGATCGGCAGTTGCGCGATCATGCGCCGATGAAACGCACGGCCGTGACACGCGCGCCACTTCCATCGCGCAGGCTGCGATGTGCCGGCACGAGACTCAAGAGCACAGCGAACGGATCCCGGATCTGTTGTCCGCCGATGCGCACGACATGCAAGACGCCCTCCACCCGCACCCGCGCGGTGTGTCCCGACCAGCCGACGAGGCGCGGCCGTTTTGCGCCTTGCCCGAACACGACCCAGGAGCGCGTCCGGTCCTGCCGGACACGCGCCAGATACCGCGTCGCGCGCAGAGTCTTCACGGTGCGGGCAAGCAAGGGTCCGGACATCATCGCGAGCGCAGCACCATAATCGTGCACGACGGTGTCGCTGTTGGCGCTCAGATAGTCGCGCACGAAACGCACCGAGGCGCGCACCATCGTCTGGGTGGAACGCACCGCGTGCCCACTCCAGACGATGCGCCCAAGGAGGCGTCCGTCCGGGCGCACCGCCACCACCACCGGACTTTTCAGTGCCACGGCCACGCTTTCCAGGGCGAGCAAAGCGCCGCTTGCCGCAAACAGCACCCACCCGGCAAGCGCATGCCGGGCAAGCCGCTGCGCGAGAAAGCCCTGCGGCCCGTGCTTGAGCCAGGGATTGTTCAGAAGACGCATGCCATCACTCCTTTGGCGGCGGTTTGTCGAATTCGGGATCCAGATAATTGGTCTTTGGCACGTCGCCTGTCACCAGGCTCTCGTGGAAATCCGGGTCTGGTGGCACATGCAGCTCCGGCATCCTGCGCGGGTCGAAGGCAATCGGCGCCCGCTCCTGCGGCCACGCCTCCAGCCGCGCACGCACGTGGTTCTCGAGACCCGCTGCGGCCGCCTGGCCCGTGCCACCAAGGGCCGTGATATACGGCGTGAGAAACGGGTGGACGCTGCCTGCGTTCTCGATCAGGGCGGCCGTCACATAAGGCGCCGCCAGCAGCACCGCGCACAGAAGGAGATTCAGGATCGTAAAGAGCATGTGCGCATACACCACCATGTAGTCGCTTGGTCCGACCATCTGCATGAGCGTCTTCAAGGCCTGCGTGAAGAGCGGAGAGAACACGGCAAGGAGCAGCGCCTGCACGACAGGCCAGAGGAGGAAAAAGCCCATGAGCTTTGCCCATCCGCGCACCAGGCTGAAAGTCGTGCTGACAGCGAGCGGCAAGGCGATCAGGCCATAGAGAAACGCAAATTCATAACCGAGCACCCCGGCGATGCGCAACAGCGCCTCCAGAAACGCCGTGACCACGAGCGTCAGGTAATAGATCGCGACCGTGGCGATCTGCATCGGCAGCGCATTGATCTCCGCAAGACTCGCCCACGCGCCATGCGGACGCCGGGCGGCCAGCTTTAACAGCGCAGTCATCTGCGCGCTCACCGCGCGCAGCGAGCCCAGATCGCCAAGCGCCTTGTAAAGATCGTCGAGATAGCGCCCGACGAGGCCGCCCAACAGCACATACAGAACCAGCGCCGTCCCATACAAGGCGATATCGCGCAGCGCCAGCGCGTAGCGTCCCGTGCCGCCGATCATCGCCGCCTGCGTCTCGAAGAGACGCACATAGAGCGCGATCAGAAAGAGCGTGGGCGTGGCGGTGACAAGCAACGTGTCCATGACGGGCCGCACCAGCCGCTCGACGATGTCGGGATTCAGTGCCGACAAAAGCGCCGCCACCAGCGAAGCGGGGGTCATGGACGGGCCAGTGCTGCATAGATGGCGGCCGTCTGGACCGACACACGGGCGGCATTGCGGCGCCGGGCGGCCTGCCTGACGGCGTGACGCGCGCGCGCACGGGCCGCCTGCGCCGCAAGCGCTGCAAGCGTCGCGGTAGACTCAGCCGTGATATCGCCGCTTCGGCGCGCGCCAAGATCGTGCGCGGCCTCACCCACATTGGCGCGCACGCCACGCCCCAGAACGCGCAGACGCGCCACCCGCCGCAGCCGCCGCAGCTGTTTTTGGACATAGCGGTGCATGCGACTTGCCGGAGCGCCGGCCCGTGGCGGCGCCTGCAGAAGGCGCACGAGCACAGGCGGCAGGGGCACGGGCAGTGTCTTTGCGGTATACCGCAGAAGAGAACCATTCAGCACGCGCCGGACATTTTTCTGCGCCGATTGCAGCGCCGCATGGATCTGCCGCAGGCGGCTGATCTGCTGGAGCGTGCCTTTGTAAAGACGCAAGGCCTGCTGGTAGAGCGTGACGAGCTCCGCATGCACCGCCGGATCGAACGTCACGTCACCCACGCCGAGAAAGGCCTCGCAGGGCGCGCATGCAAAAAGCCACACGAGCACCACCCAGCCGAGGCGACTCACAGTGCCTCCCGCAGTGCGCGCAGACGTTCGAACGGATCGGCCGACCGGGTACCGATGCGGGCCTTGGCGGCAAGCCCCCGCGGCGTCGTGTCCGCCAGATTCAGCAGCACCTGCGGGAATGTCAGGCGCACGGAGAAATACTCGGGGCCGACCGAACGCACGGCCGGGCGCCAGGGCAGCGCGAGCGGATACGGGAAGGCCTTCCAGATGGCCAGTGCCGGCGCCGGCATGCCGATGCGCCCGGCGATCTCCTGCCAACCGTCAGCGCGGTACAGGAGCGAACGCAGCGGCATGGAATTCACCACCTCTTCCTCCAGCACGTCGATCTCCTGGATGCCCTGGGTGACGATGTCGATCGATGCGTTTTCCTTGCGCCCCATCCGCGCCACCTCCGAGACGAGGCGGCGCATGACATCGGGCGCATGCGCCACGAAGCGATGGACCTCGTCGAGCAGGATGCGTGCGGGCGTACGCGAGGCAAACGCCAGATTCAGGAAACGCAGACAGATGAACACCAGATAGAAAGTGAGGATCTTCGCCCCGGCACGATCGATCTCCTTCAGATCGACACCGCTTATGCCAGGACTCAATTCCACATTGTCCGGACCGGCAAATATCGCCCCTTCGGGGGTCGACAGAAAACTCTCCAGATTGCCCGCCATGCGCGCGCTTGCGCGCCTTTGTTCCCGGGGTACCGCCGTCAGTGCCCGCAACGCGGCGAGGAGATCGGGCAGTCCCGGATCAGTGGCACCGGGCTGCGCATAGAGAGTGGCCAGGGCCTGCGCGGCGGCCGCGGATTCATGGAATTCCAGGGTCGTGCGGCCATCGGTGAGAAGAAAGGCCAGCACATTCAGGGTGGCGGACGACAGTGCCGCCGGCAGGCCATCACGTGCTGCGGCGCGAGTCGGCAGCGGATTGACGGCGGACCGTTCCGGATCAAGGCAGGTGTACGTACCGCCAAGGGCCTCGACAGTCCACCGGTAGGTGCCGCCGATTTCCAGGATATACCAGTCAATCCCGAAGGGATGCGTCTCGACTATGGTCGCGACTTTGTCGACCCCCTTGCCGGCACCGGTCATGGCCACTGTGAAGGCATGGCCGACGGCCTGCCCGCCGTAATCGAAGCACACCGGCTGGCTCGCCATGCCAAGGCGCAGGCTCTCGGCGCGCGCAGCGCCCGTGCGGAACACCTGGACCGGGGCCATGGCCGCGATCTGGCGTGCGTGGTCAGGCCGCCACAACGGCACGCGATACCCCTGGCCTGGCTGCGCGGCGCGAAAAAACGGCAGCTGCACGAAGCGGTCGGAGCGCGCGCGCCCGCCTGCGTTCAGGGCGGCAGTGATTCGCGCAACGGCCGCGGCGTATTGCGCCTGCGCGGGTACAACGAGGACATAGGCATTGCGGTGGATGCTGAGATCACCCTGCGCCACCAGCCGCCGGAACGCCTGCATGTCGGCCAACACCTCCACCTGGCGTTCGCGGCCACGATGGCCGATGGTGCCCGTGGCCAGGCGGTCGGCGCGTTCGAGCGCGCGCAGCGTATGCTCCGTGTCGGCGGCCACGACGATCTGGCTGATATGGAGCGGCAATGGCGCCGACACGAGCGGAAGAACCCAGGCGGTCTGCGCGTCCGGATACGACTGCAGATATAAAATCCGTCGCACGCAGCCACCCAGACGCAGACCGTCATCCGTGAGTTCCGGCGGGGCCGCGACAAGCTGCTCGGCCAGTGACAGCCACGGATCCCAAGACACCTTGGGCGACCCGTCATAGCTGTCGGCAATCAGGGCGATGTAGTCTGCGGCCGGCAACAGACGGGCACACGGCAATCCCTGGACCAGGCCGGGTGCGCGCGCCTCCAGATCCACGGCCTTCTCATGCTGGGTCGCGAGAGCCCGCCGGATACCGCGCAGACGCGGTGGTGGCAAGATGCCAATCACAAGCGCGAGCCGGTTGACGAAGATCTGCGGGGCCAGATGATCGGCCAGTGCGGTACGCATGGCCGCGGCAAACCGGCTTGGGCGGGTCGCCTGCGCGTAGTGCGCACGGTAGGGCTCCAGCGCCTCGGGGGCCGCGCGCCGCCACAGATGCAGTTCAAGCCAGTGGCCGCCAGGCAGGGCGCCTAGCATCCTTTCGATCGCCGCGAACGCCTGATGGCACGCGGCCGGTTCGGCAAATTCGCTGTCGATCCCCGACCATTCGAGGGCCACCGACACCGCACCATCCGCATGCGCCAGTGCATGCGCCGTAAGCGGGTGCGACCACGTGTAGAGATCACAGTAGCGGCGCCCGTTCACGCGCGATCCTCCCGGGAAGCGCATCGCGCGTCAGTAAGGGCGGCTGCCATCACGGGCAGGAGGCGCATGTCATCGCCGAGTTTCTGGGCCACCAGCGCAAACGCGCCGCACAGAACTGCCGGCAGGAAAAGCCCATGCAGGGCCGTAATGACGCCAAGCAGCATCGTCGTGCCTGCGGCAAGCCAGCCGGCGGCGGCGGCAAGCGGCATGCCGGCGATGCGCGGCACCGCCAGGCGGCGATTGAAGGCCGACATCAGACGGGGCTTGCGACAAGGTTGGCGATGCCGTAGGCGCAGGCCGCGAGCACGAGGGCGATGACGCTGCCAATGACGTAACTGCGGCCCCGTTCACTCTGGCCGGTCGCGAAGTATCCGGCGCCGATGAAGATGCCTATTATGGCGAGGATACTGACAACGAGCGCAATCACATCCGTTATGGAATGGGCCCTTTCTTCGAGGGCCGTACGCAGATCGGCGCCCTGCGCGTAGTCCGGCAATTGCAAAGACGCCCACGCGCACGGGCTCACCGCCAGCATAAGCACCATCGGCCACTGTCGCATGAAATGTCCTCCCTGGAACGAGGCGACACGTTACGGCGCGCAAACGTCCTGCGCCACCGGGAGGATCAACAGGACGGTTTTGTGGCCGCTCTTTGGCGTCGGGTGGCAGTCGTGAGCAGGGATTGCAGATCAAGACAGGCAGCCGCCCGGCGGACGGTGGCCCCGGCCGGTATGATACCGAGGCACGGGGCATCGATCGCGTCTTTCAGGGTATCGATGTTGCCTTGCCGGTAAGCCATCCGGGGATCACGCAGATTGATGACGAATCCGGCAAGAGGCATGCCGCTTTCTGCGATCGACCGCACGGTCAGCAGGGCATGATTCAAGGCGCCCAGGCGCAGGCCAACGACACAGATCACCGGCAGCCGCAGGGCGACTGCGAGATCGGCCACGAACACCTTGCGACCAAGCGGCGCGAGCCAGCCGCCCACCCCTTCGACAATGACGGTGTCAGCCTGGCGCGCCTGCGCGCGCAGTGCCGCGCGGATCGGCGCAAAGCGGATCCGGACACCAGCTGGCACGGCGGCCAGGTGCGGACTGACCGCCGGCGCGAACGCATACTGCGTCATGTCCGCTAACGACTGGGGTACATTCACTTCGGCGTGCAGCCGCCGCGCATCCCCACTCACCAGCACCCCGGCCTCGCGCCGGCATCCGCTTGCGATCGGCTTCAGGGCCGCCACGCGCAGACCGGCCCGGCCGAGCGCATGGATCAAGGCCGCGGCGACGAACGTCTTGCCGGCACCCGTATCCGTGCCTGTCAGGAAATAGCCGCGCGCGATCTTCATCGCCGCCTGCGGCCGCCGATCGCCGATGGGGAAACGCGCACGATGTTATCGTTTGATGCGGTGCCGCACCACGCCTGTCCGTACACCACTTCGTAGGTAAGAGGCAATCGCCCGTCGCGCCGCCTGGTTTCATAGGCATCGACGAAACGCTGAAAAGAGGTTTTGCCGGTCAATCCCGAAAACCGGCCGGTGACGGCATTGTGCGCGCCGATGCGCTTCAGATCGCGCAGCGCGTCGGCGGCTTTTTCGTAGGTCAGCGTATAGCGGTCCACGTCCAGAACCGGATCCACGAACCCCGTGCGCACGAGGATGTCACCGAGATCATGCATGTCGACGAAGGGGTGCACATGGGGACGATCGTCGACGGCAGCCCAGGCCTCGCGCAGTTCCATCAACGTATCGGGGCCGAAGGTGGAAAAAGCAAAAAGTCCGCCTGGACGCAGCACGCGGCGAAATTCCTGGAAGGCCACCACGGGATCCATCCATTGCAGCGCGAGGTTGCTGTAGATCACATCGATGCCCGCGCCCGCCAGCGGCAGGCGCTCTCCATCGGCTGCCACGAGGGGGCTTTTCCGCCACAAACCACGGCGGGCGCGGGCTACGGCGAGCATCGCGGGCGCACTGTCGACGCCGATGACCTCAGCCTTGCGGAAACGCCGGCGCAGCTGCGGGAGGCTGTAGCCCGTGCCGGTGCCGACATCGAGAACGCGGCAGGGATCGATGACGACCCACTGAAAGCGGTCCAGCAGTTGATCGGCCACCGTGCGCTGCAAAACAGCCGCCTGGTCATAGCTCGAGGCGGCGCGCGCAAACGATGCGCGCACCCGGGTACGGTCGAGAATCATGCGAGAAAATCCTGCAAGGCCGCGGTAAATGCCGCCGGCGCGCTCAGAAAGGGGGCGTGCCCGCTGCCTGTTGGCAGACACCGCGCATGCGGCAGATGGGTGCTGAGATAGCGGGCGGCTTCCATGGGGACCAGCCGGTCGTGCTCGCCCTGAATGATGAGGGTCGGACAGCGCACCGACGCCAGCTCATCGCGCAGGTCCGTGTCGCGCAAGACGGCAAGACCGGCGGCGAGCGCGCGGGCATCGGCGATGCCCCGCGCCTTCAGATTGTCGACGAGCCGGCGGATGACAGCCCTGTCGCTCACGCCGGCCTGCAGCGCAAGGAAACGCTTGAGCGTGCCCTGCGGGTCTTTCACCAGATTGTCGCCGAAGGCCGCCAGCGTTTGCGTGGGCACGCCGGCGGGCCAGTCCGGGGCGGCCGTGAAGCGCGGCGGTGTGGCCACGAGCGCCAGCCGGTCGACGCAAGCCGGGTGACGCAGCGCCAGCGTCAGCGCCACCATGCCGCCGAGAGACCAGCCGAGCCACGCCGCGGGCCGGGGATAACGCGCCGCCAGCTGATCGGCAAGCCGCGCAAGGTCCCAGTCGCCCTCGGCATAGGGCGCGCCGCCGTGACCGGGCAGATCGAGCGCCTGCGCGCAGGGCAGCGCCTCCGTGAGACCGGAAAAAACCCCCGCATTGAAACCCCAGCCGTGCAAGAGATAGAGCATCATGCGGAAACGACCGGTAATTGAGCGAGCGCGGCGAGAAGCCGCTCGATGTCGGCGATCTGATGGGCGGCCGACAAGGTGATGCGCAGCCGCCCCTGTCCGGCCGGGACGGTCGGCGGGCGTACCGCGCCCACGAGGAGGCCCGCCCGCCTGAGCCGCTGGGCCGCGTCCATGGTCGCGCGGTTGCTGCCTATTATAAGCGGCTGGATGGCCGTACGGGACGGCTCAAGCCGCAGGCCCAAGGCGGCGGCTTGCGCGCGGAAGAAGGCGATGTGCTCCATCAGGCGCGTGCGCCGGAACTCCTCTGCGCGCGCAATCCGGACAGCCTCTGCAGTCGCCAGCGCAAGCGCCGGTGGCACCGCAGTGGTATAGACATACGGTCGCGCCGTCTGGATCAGCGCCTCGATCAGGTCGGCCGTGCCGGCTACGAACGCACCGAGGACGCCCAGGGCCTTGCCCAGAGTACCGACAAGCGCGATGCCGCCACGTGGCGAGAGATGGGCCTCGGCCAGCGTACCGGCCCCGGCAGGACCAATGACACCCAGCGCATGGGCATCATCGACGATCAGACCGAGGTGATGCGCCTGCGCGTACCGCGCGAGATCGGCGACGGGCGCCACATCGCCGTCCATGCTGAAGACACCATCCGTCACGATGAAGCCATGGCCGGACTGGTGCGCCGCAAGACGCGTTTCCAGATCACCGGTATCGCGGTATCGCACCCGCCGGGATCGCGAAAGCGTCACGGCATCGATCAGTGAGGCATGGTTGCGGCGGTTTTCGAAAACCGTCCAGCCGCGCCCGGCCAGCGCCGTCACCACCGCGAGATTGGCCATGTAGCCGGTCGAAAACAAAAGCGCCCGCTCCGCCCCGACCCAGTCGGCCAGACTGTCTTCGAGTGCCTCGTGGGCGGGCGTGTGCCCGCCCAGCAGATGCGAAGCGGCCGCGCCGACTCCGTAGATTTGCGCTCCCCGCGTCCACGCCTCCACGAGACGGGTATCGCCGGCAAGCCCCAGATAATCATTGCTGACAAACGACAAAAGCGCCTGGCCCTCGACGGACACATGAGGATTGACGGGTCCGTCACGACGCTCGCGGCGCCGCCACGCATCGCGTTTGCTCACCGCGGCGAGACGCGCTTGCAGATCAAATGGATCGTCGTGCAGGAGATTGTTCATCTTGGCCTTTCGTCCAGCATACCGGTCCGCCCGCGGTCAGGCAACGCGCGCGGCACGCCCAAGTGCGCCCGCGGGCAGACGAACAGACCGTTCTCCCCACGGGGGCAGCGCTATAGTCGCCCACGCAATCCATTTTCAGCACAGCCTGTGCGAGGACCTCATGGATCCACGACCGACCCGAGCCCGAACACCGCACGCGCACTCCTCTGCGGGCAGGCCACCGCGCGCCCGCCGCCTGCGTGCCGCTGTGGCCGCGGCTGTCACGACTTTAGCCACCGCCGCATTCTGCGCGCGGGCGGACGCGTCTGCCGGCGTCGCCGTCAGCGCCGGCACCATGGGCGTCGGGCTGGCGCTGGCCCTGCCGATCGTGCCGGGCGTCTTCAATGCCCGCCTGCTCGCAAACGGCGGCAGCCTCCGTCACGCATTCAACACCGGCGGGCTCACCTATGGCGCGCACGCGCGCCTGCGCAACGCGGCCCTTCTTGGCGACTATTACCCCTTCGAAAATCTTTTCCACATTTCGGCGGGCGTCTACTACAACGAAAATGCCGTCGACCTGCGCGCCATACCAGACCACGGTTATTACAACATCGGGGGGTTCTCCGCGCCGGCCGTCATGGTGGGACCGGTCTCCGGACAGGTGACATTCGGACGGTTTGCGCCCTATTTCGGGCTGGGCTGGGGCAACATGGCCACGGGCAAGCGCGGCTTTGTCTTTGGCGCCGACATAGGCGTGATGTGGCAGCGGCCGCACACCACCTTGAGCGCGCCAGGCGAGGCCAGCAACCCGAACCTGGCGGTGGCTCTGCAGGATGCGCGCGATCAGGTGCAGCA